>MHBH01000065.1 GCA_001804805.1 Lentisphaerae bacterium GWF2_49_21 | reverse complement strand
GACAGTGAACCTGGAAAAGGCACGACATTCAAGATATATCTTCCACGGCATGAATCGGAGAATGGGGAAAAAGATGAAATGCCTGATGAGGCTGAAATAATCAAGGGGACTGAAACCGTGCTGCTGGTCGAGGATGAAGGTGCGTTTCTTATATTTGCCAGAATACAGCTCGAACGGCTGGGCTATACCGTGCTGGACGCCAGCAGCCCTGTCAAGGCAATCAAGCTGGCCGGGGAATACAAGGGGGAGATTCATCTTCTGATAACCGATGTGGTCATGCCGGAAATGAGCGGCCGCGATCTCAAGGAGGAAATCAGCTCAATGCGCCCTGGCATTAAAACCCTTTTCATGTCCGGCTACACTAAGGATATCATCGCAAGAAAGGGAGTGCTTGATGAAGGCATCCATTTCCTTCAGAAACCGTTTACGGTGCAAGCCCTGTCGGTAAAACTCCGCGAGGCGCTGGCGTAAAGTAACTCGGGCATTCCTGCCCGAGACGCTATCAGACGACAGAGGACCCATTCGACGGATTCGGCAGGCTCACCGCAGGCAAGCTCAGGGCAGGCAGAGGGCAGATGAGAGTGGTCAGTACTCTGTAATCGGTGGTCAGGGGGCATTGATTTACGAGCGTGGCAACGCTCCGTCGGAGTGCTGAAGCTTGCTTCAGCCTTTGATAGTGGAGCTTGCTCCACGCTACTGCCGACAAGCGAGCTTGTCGGATAAAAGCGCAAGCAAGCTTGCGCCCTCCCGGGTCAGGCCAAAGCGCCTGACGTGAATGCGGGAGGAAGAACATCCGCCTAGGCGGATTAACTACGAACGAATGCGGAAGGGAAAGGAGATGATAAGAGAAGAGATGAACTCCAACAACTATGGAAACCTTCCGAATCCCAATGCTCGTAGTCAAGCCATTATTGGCTGTGTTTTTCTTTGTAGCGCTGGCGTCTCGCTGGCAATTGATTAACAACGTGGTACAGGCGTCTCGCCTGTAATTGTTTTCCTGTCTTCCCTTGATTCTTTCCTGTTTCAGGATTATTTTCCAATTTGTATTCAAGAACCGCTTCAAGCTACATTATTTTATGGAAGAGGGGGAGTAAATCACATGACAGGAAAAGGGAACCGGAAAGCGACATGCGTTGTCTGCCTGATGATAGCCGCGGCCATGCTGATTTCACCGACGCTGTATGCTGGAATGCCCTCGCCCATTGATTTCAGCCTTACCGATTTCGGCGCCACCAGGATTCATGCGATTTCATTTTTCGCCATGATGTTCCTGCTGGTTTCGTTCATATTCAAACTTCTCTGGAATTCGCTTAGGAAGGATTTCCCTGCAATGCCTCAGCTCACCTTCCGCAAGGCGATGATCTTCGTCGCAATATGGGCGGCCGCTTTCACGCTGATACTTACGATGATAGCCGGAGCACGCGAGCTCATGACCCCCGGCGCATGGAAGAAGGCAGGGCATATCTACGAACTCAATGAGAAAAGGTAGCGGATGAAACAGAAATTCCTGATATACGCGAAGGTCCTGATTATTCCTCTGCTGATCGTCCTTGTATTGGCCTCCTGCGCGGTGGGAAGGCTGCCGTCGACCCTTGAGATCCTTTACAACCTGTGCATCGGATGGGCCATGTTCATAAAGAATGTCGTTTTAAAGGCGCACGTCTACTGGCCTAGCTTGTTCACTGGAGTCGTGGCCTTCATCGTGCTTATCCTGTGCGTCCATTCGATTTTCATCTGGCTTGCCAGGGAGAAGATAATACCCGGGAATCAGCCGGAAGGTTTCAAATGGAAGTTCAAGTGGAGCCTCTACGCGGTGTTCCTGCTCATCATTGCGTTCGTAGCCGGAATTGTCGTAATCTCCCTGATACACCAGTCTTTCTGGTTGTACCAGGATATTTCCGCCAACCGCATCCTGGAATGATCCTTCAATTATGCGGTGGTACTTCCTTAACGGTATAAATCCCCTTTAAGTTTGAAATCCAGTCCGCCCCGGCAAATCCCGCCGTATGCCCGTCGACATATAGGATATTCCCGTATTTTCTGTGGTTCTCTGGCTTATCCCACGCAAGAGGTGCCTCAAGAGGGCTCTTTTCATTCAATCCGCCACGGTAACCGTAAGAACAGTTCTTGTCAGTGATCTCATTGTTGTCTATGATGTTGTCCGTTGTCGACGGACATGTATACATTTTTACATTTTCAAGATATCCGCCTGAACGCAGCATCTCCAGCCCCTTTGCCCCGTCATACGGTGGGAATTCACCCTTGTACTCCTGGGAATACACCCTGATCGCAAGCCCGATCTGCTTCAAGTTGCTTGTACAGCTGATACGTCGCGCCGTTTCCCTTCCCCCTCTATATTGCCTTGGACCTGAAGGAATGTTTATCCCGAAAAGAAAAACTATTATCAGGAAGATGCAGATGTAATCCTTGATACCGAATTTTAGATTTTCATTCATGAAAAGTTATTTCTTTAATTTGGTGTTTTCAATCCAGAGGATCCCCATGAAACCCTCTGCATGACCGTCGCAGAAAAGTATATTCCCGTAATTCGTGTGGTTTTCACGCTTGTCCCATATGATGGCAACCTCTGAAGGAGTATTCTCGTTAAGGCTACCACGGTAGATGTAGGAGCAGTTCTGGTCAGTGATCTCATTGTTGTCGGCGATGGTGTCGGCTGTCGACGGACATGTATACATTTTTACATTTTCAAGATATCCGCCTGAACGCAGCATCTCCAGTCCTTTAGCCCCGTCATATGGCGGGAATTCACCCTTGTATTCCTGTGAATACATCCTGATGGCCAGTCCAATCTGCTTCAAATTGCTCGTGCAGCTTATACGGCGGGATTTTGACATTGACCATTGCCTTGGTCCTGATGGAAGGAGTATTCCGATTAAAAGAATAATTATAATGACGATGCAGATCTTTTCATAGGTCTTGAATTTCATATTGGTCTCTTTTTTTCATTATCCATGAACAATCTCCTGAGCCAATTGCAGAACTCAAATTTAAAGGAGCGCGGGTTTTCTCCTGTCCCTCGTAGCCAAACGGGCGAAGTGGGATACCCGCGGAAATCTAATTCAAATGGCGGACCAGTCTTCGCTCTGGAGAGCTATGCCACGGCACGCTGGAAAGTCCGCCCTCCGTTAGTTTTGTATTGGCTCAATGTGGTTTTGCAATTACCTCTCCCGTTAATATTATTTTTGTTTATGGCACTGCTGTGCCTTAAACAAAAATCACTTGAAACTTCTTGCGGACTGTACCGCCTTCTTCCATTCGGCGATGCGGGTCTCGCGTTCGTAACTTCCCATCTTTGGTTTGAAAATCCTGTCCGCCTTCCAGTTTTTCTCGATGTCCCTTTTATCATCCCAGTATCCGCAGTTCAGTCCGGCGAGATATGCTGCTCCGAGGGCGGTCGTCTCCGCAATTGATGAACGCACCACTGGGATTCCAAGGATGTCCGCCTGGAACTGCATGAGGAAATTGTTAGTGGACGCTCCGCCATCGACCTTTAGCGAATTGATCTTGTGACCGATGTCCTGCTGGAGGCATGCAATAAGGTCCCGCGACTGGAACGCTATGCTTTCAAGGGCGGCCCTGGCGAGATGTTCGGCGCTTGTGCCGCGGGTCATCCCGAATATGCTTCCTCGTACGTCGGGATCCCAGTATGGCGCGCCGAGTCCTACAAACGCCGGAACGAAATAAACTCCTCCCGTATCCGGAACCTGCATTGCGAGTTTTTCGGATTCCGCCGCGGTCCTTATGATCTTCAGCGAATCCCGCAGCCATTTCACGACAGCGCCACCCGTGAAGACAGAACCTTCAAGCGCGTATTCGGTGTCATCCCCGACATCCCACGCGACAGTCGTAAGCAGGCGGTTGTTCGAGAACGTCGGCTTCCTGCCGGTGTTGACAAGCATGAAACAACCTGTTCCATATGTGTTCTTTGCAGAACCGGTCCTGAAGCATGCCTGTCCGAAGAGTGATGCCTGCTGGTCGCCGGCAACTCCTCCAATATCGATTTTACGACCGAAAATATCTGAACGGGTTTTTCCAAAAAGGCATGAGGAAGGTTTTATCTCAGGAAGGAGCTTTTCCGGAATTCCAAAAATATCGAGCAGTTCATTGTCCCATTTGCCGGTTCTTATGTTGAGCAGCATTGTTCGGGATGCATTTGTAATGTCGGTGACATGCTGCCCGGTCAGCTTGAAGATGAGCCAGGAGTCCACGGTTCCAAAGCATATCTCCCCTTTTTCAGCTCTTTTTCGCAGTCCGGGGACTTTGTCCAGTATCCATTTTATCTTCGTCGCCGAGAAATATGCATCGAGGAGGAGTCCTGTCTTCTTCCTGATTGTCTCTCCTTGTCCGGACGCCTCCAAGGACTTGCAGATTTCAGATGTGCGCCTGCACTGCCAGACGATCGCATTGTAGACGGGCCTGCCGCTTTTCCTGTCCCACAATATCGTTGTTTCGCGCTGGTTGGTAATGCCGATGGAAGCTATCTGGTTGGAGTTTACACCGGCATCTCTCATGGCTTTCATGGCGACACTTTTCTGGGAGTTCCATATTTCCTCGGGATTGTGTTCGACCCATCCGGGCTTCGGGAACAGCTGATTGAACTCCTGGTGGGCGCGCCCGGCTATACCGCCGTTCCTGTCAAAGATTATCGCCCTTGAACTTGTCGTCCCCTGGTCCAAAGCCATAATGTAGGTTTTCATGAGAAAATTCCTTTTGGAGATTTTCAAAATATACATCAATGCCATATTAATAAAAATTCAAGGAATTTTTATATGCGAAAAGAATTTTATTTAGTCAGACACGCCGAGTCGTTGGAGAACATAGGCATTGAAAGCACTGTCTTCGATCCGAACCTTTCTCCAAAAGGCCTATGGCAGAAGAACAAATGCGCGGAATTCCTGAAGAAATACTGCAGTTCCCGGGCAATCCTCCTCTCAAGCCCTTTCCTGCGCTGCGTGGTTACCGCTGAAGCTATATCACAGGTTCTCGGTACAAAGATAAGGCTCGAACCTTCCCTCCATGAATATTTTTCTGCAACACTTTTCAATATTAAGAAGGTAAAACTGTCTTCTCTGAAGAAAATCGCGTCCGAGCATCCCCTGGTAGCAGGCGACTATTCCGATGACATATGGTGGCCGGACGTGAACGAGGACAGGGCCATGCTCGAGATGCGGCTCGCCATGTTCAGGAACAGGCTGCTCGGTAACGAATTCAATTCCGACAGGATCATCTGCGTCGGGCACTGGGCATCTGTCGAAGCCCTGGCAAAGGCGCTTGTCCCCTCCATGGATATCCTCACCGTCGACAATGCAAGCGTCACAAGGATTGATTTCGATGGCAGGAAAAGCCATCTTGTCTTCAACAACGAGAATTCGTTTCTCAATGAGAAAACAAGTTGACAGATTGTTTCTGTTTTTGATGAGCAATGCGAATCACATGGAGTGCGGCGATTTACCGCGTCGGGCGTAGCCTCCCGGCGAAGACTGATCGCCGCCTTGTTTCGCGAAATTCATTTCGCGGCATTTATATGGGACGGAATAAATTCCGTCGTTAAAGGCGGCAATCAGTCTTCGCTAAGAAGCTACGCCCGACACGTAAATTGCCGCACTCCATGTGCGAATTTCGCAATTCGCAGAAGACGGAATGCGTGAAAGGGGCAAGTCACGTTAAAGCTGCCACGTGAGTCACGTTCCACGTGCCAACGTGGTCACGTGATGAACTCCAACAAGACTCTATCTTAAGAGTGAAATCCTATATTTGGTTGCTCTTCGTTGGAGTACAAACTTTAGTTTGTCTTTTCTTGACTTGGCGTTTTTAAGTATGAAAGAAACTGGCACATGAATGTTGCTGTAAGAAATTTCAGAATCTTCGGAGGACATCTTAGCGTCGCCCTGTTCTGGCGCAAATCTCCGGACTTCAAAATCCATTCCATCGATATTTCATCTCTTGCTGCGGATTCCTTCACAAGGAAGATTTTGAAGGAAAAGCAGGGATATCCTTGCACTAATAATTCCAAAACAAAGGAGGGCGGACTTTCCAGTCCGCCAATTCGCGGGTTGGACCACAGCCATTCGGCGTGGCAAGAAACCCCGCGCTCCGTTGAAGAGAAAATTCACCGAGACTATTATAAGATTATTTTTAAGGCTTGTCCTGAAACCGGAAAATACTTTTCGGAGATGGATTCGTTTTTCAATGGAAAAATCAAAGCTCTTCCTCTGAAATATCTTTTTCTGGAAAGGCTCTCGCCGTTCCAGAAAAAGATACTATGCGAACTTCGCAACAAAGTTCCCGCAGGCAGGACAATTTCCTATTCCGGACTTGCGGAACTCGCAGGTTGTCCGGAAGCGGCGAGGGCGGTCGGGACGGTCATGAGCTCAAATCCGTTTCCACTGGTGTTCCCATGCCACCGGGTGGTGAAGAGCGACGGCTCAGTTGGTTGCTTCCAGGGCGGGGAGCATGGAATCCCGCTGAAGAAGATGCTGCTGAAACTGGAAATAAAATTTTCGTCCTGAAAATTTATATAAGTGCCCAGGGCGGGAGTCGAACCCGCACGGGTAAAACCCGACAGATTTTAAGTCTGTTGCGTCTGCCATTCCGCCACCAGGGCATATTGAAACAAGCATTTAAAATACATTCAATCAGTGATTTTACCATATGGAAAATCCTGCAAAAAGATACAAACAGGTACAGGCATGGTCTGGATTATGCTCTGTAAGCCATAGGGTATTGCAACAAAAAATGCCATACTAATGTGTGCATGAAATAGTTTACATAGTGAATTTGTTTTAAGGTAGGGCGTCCCGAGGCTCTTGGGCGCTCGGGACGCCGCGGACGGCTACGGAGAGCCGTCCCTGCCTCGGGTAAAAAACGCAAACACTATTATGAACTCATTAGTAACATGGAGGGCCGGACCATGAAAAGGGGATTTACCTTAATCGAGCTGCTCGTGGTTATGGCGATAATAGCCATATTGGCATCAATACTTCTGCCGGCAATAGCGAGGCTCAGGCACAATGCAAGGGTTACAGAAGCAAAGGCCCAGATGAATGTCATCACCACTGCTGTCAATGGATATGAAGCTGAATATGGAAGCTTGCCGTGGATGGACGGCAACAATGACAATCCGGCTGGTGATGGCACGATAGACGATGCCGTCTGGGCCGATTGGACATCATCCGATCAATGCAAGTATTACGACAAGCTCATGGAACTTCTGATATGCGCCAACGGTCCGGCCGGATACAACCTGAAGAACGCCCGCGAAATAAGATTCATCAGGAGCGGTTTTGAAAAATATCCGGAGAAGGGGATAATCGACTTCTGGGGTGACCGCTTCGGGATAGCCATGGATCTCGATGGCGACAACAAGATTTCCGGAACTGGAACGCCGCTTGACGGCCATCAGGGGAAATTCATCATGTGGTCTTTAGGTCCCAACAAAATAAACGAATGGAGCGTGAGCACTTCCCCGAAGGATGATATACCTTCGTGGTGATAATTATTTCGGAAGGAGGAGAATAAAAAATAACAGCGCGGATGTTGGGCGTCAGAAGAGGTAGGAGTGCATCACGTGACCACGTTGACACGTGGAACGTTACTCACGTGGCAACTGCTGTTGTGTCATTTTTTCTGGTTTTTAAATGTTGGAGTTCACAGCTTTAGCGTGTGCATTTTCTCTCTGAGTTGGTAAATCGCGGGGATATTCCATCTATTGCTTTTGTAAATTGATCTGAATGAATTGAATGCAAGACACGCTAAAGCTGTGAACTCCAACAAATCCAAATCATCATAGCCTGTTACCGACCAGAGATTAGCATTCCTATAAAATCCCCAAATGTCAAAACACAAGTATCCAGTATCAAGTTACCAGTTACAAGGTCTTTATAAACTCCCTTATTCCAACAAGGAACATCTGGACCGCTATTGCGGTGAGGAGCAGACCGACTAGCCGCTGGACCGCGGAAAGCCCCTTGTTCCCGAGAAGCTTGCTGAGGATGCCCGACATAAGCAGGATGGCCGCTGAAACGAAGCCTGCAATTATTATAGCGATCAGCCATTCGAGCCATCTGTCCGGTTCCCGGCTGCTCAGAAGCATGACCATGGCTATTGCAGAAGGCCCGGCAATGTATGGAATGGCGAGGGGCACGACCAGCGGTTCGCCTTCATGGGTTTTGTCGAAGATATCCTCCGATCTCTGGAATATGAGCTTCAGCGCAATGATGAAAAGTATGATCCCGCCGGCGATGGAAAGCGCAGGGTCGGACAGGTTGAATACCGAAAGGAATGCTTTTCCGGCGAACAGGAAGAATATGAGGACGGCGAGTGCTATCATCGATTCGCGTATGATGATAATGTTCTGGCGCTTCTTGTCATAATGTCCGATCGTGGATATGAACACCGGCACGTTTCCGACCGGGTCCATGACGAGAAACAGCAGCAATGTCGCCGACAGCAAAGTCATTTCAATTAAACTCCTTAACATGTGCCCACAGATAACACAGATAAAAAACAACCATCCCGATATCTCTCCGAGAATCGGGATAAACTCCACACACTAAATACACGAAAAAGGCCATTGGCAAGGTTTTGCTCCGCAAAAACTTGCAAATATTCCTTCAAATAATCATGCAAAAGGACACGGAAATGACAAATAGTATTACGAAAGACTCATGCGTTAAATAAACTATTCCGCTATTGAAAATTTAAATTAACACATAAATTTAATTCCTTCGAGCACTTCGCCTGTCCTGAGCTTGTCGAAGGATGCCCTTCGTGGTGAAATATTCAAATCAAAGGATATTACTATGAGCGATTATGATCTGAAAGCGCTTGGCAATGCAAAAATCTCCCACCTGCGTCCTGCAAAGACCGATCGTTTCTGGTTCGGAGCACCGTACTATCCCGAACACTGGGACGAGAAGACCCGTGAAAAGGATCCCGAGCGCATGGCAGCCGCCGGATTCAACATCGTCAGGATGGCGGAATTTGCCTGGGACATGATTGAACCCAGGGAAGGTGAATTCGAAGTTTCGTTCTTCGACCAGATGATTGAACGCCTCGGGAAAAAGGGAATCATGACGATGCTCTGTACGCCGACGGCCGCTCCGCCGCGCTGGCTCACCGTCGGATTCCCAAAGGTCGTCCGTGTGAACGACAATGGCGTTCCTATGTGCCATGGTTCGCGCCAGCACTGCTGCCACAACAACGAGATGTTCCGTAAGTTCTCATGGATAATCACGCAGAAGATGGCGGAGCACTACAAGGACAATCCATATGTGGCGGGATGGCAGACCGACAATGAAATAAACTGTCACTTTTCCGAATGCCACTGCGAGAGCTGCCAGAAGGAATTCCAGAAATTCCTGAGATGGAAATATGAGGGCGACATCAGCCTTCTCAACAAGGCCTGGGGCACGGCTTTCTGGGCGCTGACTTATGTTGCATTCGATGATATTGAAACTCCGAAGAGGAGCAAGCCGACATATGTGAATCCCGCGTGCGAGCTGGACTACTTCAGGTTCGTCGCCTTCTCAGTAGCGCGTTTCCAGCACGAGCAGGTCGAGATCCTGCGGAATGCGCAGCCGAAATGGTTCATCACCCACAACGGCATAATGAGGCTTGTCGACTACCGGGGCCTGTTCACGAAGGATCTGGATTTTCTCGGGTATGACCGTTATCCGATGTTCGACAACGATCATCAGAACAGGGACGCAGGCGGCGCCTATCAGCTTGATCATGTAAGATCCCTTTCGGGCAACTTCATGATTCCCGAACATCAGGCGGGACCGGGCGGGCAGATGCCTTATTTCCACGACAACCCGGAACCCGGAGAGATCAGGAACATGACATACAGTTCGGTTGCACGCGGCTGCGACAGCATTCTTTATTTCCGCTGGCGCACCTGCCGGTTCGGTGCCGAGGAATACTGGTGTGGAATTCTTGATCACGACAATATTCCGCGGCGCAGGTACAGGGAATTCGTCCAGATCGGGAACGAGATGAAGAAGGTCGGCAAGGAAGTTCTCGGGACAAGCGTCTTCATCGACTGCGCCGTCGCGAGCGGTGATTTTGATTCAGGTTATGCGCATGCGACATATCCTCTAGGGCTTCCCGATCCAGGATGGATGGGCGGAGTCGCGCACAAGATGCTCTACAATTCGGGATATGCAGTCGGATGCGTGCATCCGGAGGATGATCTTTCCGGACTTAAGCTTTATATCATTCCGAACTGGCCCCTCTTCAATCCGGAATGGGTTCCAAGCCTTGAGAAATTTGTAAAGGGCGGCGGAACGCTTGTGATAAGTGCTCGGACTGCTTCAAAGGACATGGACAACAATGTCGTGCCTGAAACATTGCCCGGATGCCTGCGCAGGCTTGCCGGAGTTTCCGTGGAGGAATATGGAAAGCTCAACAGGCCCGAACAGAGGCCGTTCGCCTTGAAGTTTAAGGATAAGAAGCTCAAGTCAGAAATATGGTACGAGATTCTAAATCTTGAAGATGCTTCCGTCATGGCCAAGTGGTCCGGACGCCATCTCGATGGCAAGCCTGCGATTTCATTCCGCAAGCTGGGCAAGGGCAATGTCATCTATGCCGGAACATATCTTACAGAAAATATTCTGAAGGTGCTCATTCCCGAACTTGCGAAGATCGCAGGCCTCAAGCCGGTCTGGCCGTCAGCTCCAGGGGGAGTTGAGACAGTTCTAAGGTTCAATGGAAAGAAAAAAATATGGTTCTTCATGAATCACAACGATGGCAAGGTCACAGTGAAGAAGACACCTGCCGGAGAGAACCTGATAACCGGTGCGAAGAATTCCGGGAAGGCGATAACGCTGGAGCGGTATGGAGTCGCGGTGATAAGAGAGGGATGAATTCAGGGTAACTTGGGCTTTCCAGCCCGAGATCTGAATACGGAATATTCTCGGTCAGGAATGACCGAGTTACTTCACTTCCAATACTTCTCGAGGTGTTTGATTGCGAAGTAGGTGATTATTCCAATTACGATCATGACGAATACGAAGAAGAAGTAGGCTACAGGCCAGTTCGTGAAGCCGACCATATCCGAGAATTCGGACATTCCGCCGACACCGGCGAAGAAGCTCGGGATCGCTACGGCGATAACCAGGGCGTTCAGGTGTTTCATCAATACGTTCAGCCTGTTGCTGAGGCTGGAGAGGTAGATATCTATCATGCCCGCTGAAATATCCCTGATAGCCTCGATCGAGTCGATGACGTGGATGACGTTCTCGTACAAGTCCCTCAGATAGATGTCGGTGGTGTCCTTTATCAGGGCGGAACCGCATCTTTCAAGTCCGCTTATCATGTCCCTTGTAGGCCAGAGGATCTTCCTGAGGAATATCATCTCCCTTTTGAGATGGTGGATCTTCCGGAGCGTATTAGGGGTGGGATTGACAAGGAGCTCCTCCTCGATGTCCTCTATCTTTTCGCCGATCTTTTCTAGGATGAGGAAATAGTTGTCGATCATGGCGTCGAGCAGGACATATGCGAGGTAGTCGGAGCCCATCTTCCTTACGCGGCCCCTGCCTGTGCGGATCCTCTCCCTTATGACGTCGAAGACGTCGCCTTCCGTCTCCTGGAATGTGATCACGCAGTCGCCTCCCATGATGATGCTTATCTGCTCGCTCGCGATCTCGTCCTTCTTCGTGTTATAGGTAAGCATTTTCACGACCATGAAGATGTAGTTGTCGAAGTCCTCGTATTTCGGGCGCTGGCTGGTGTTGAGTATGTCCTCGAGGATCAGTGGATGCATGTCGAAATGACGGCCGATCTTCTCGATTATGTTCACATCATGTATGCCGTCGATGTTTATCCAGGTGTTGCTGGGGGTGTCCTTGAATGCGAAGCATTCCTCGACTTCCTGGGCTTCCTTCTCGACAAAGTTGTTCTCGTCAAAATCCATTATGCGGATCCTGACTTTTTTCGCGACCGTCTCGCCGGTATATTTCACCGTTCCAGGCGGAAGGCCCTTCCTTGAGGACATCCCTTTCAGAAAATCGAACATTTCAAACATTTTCCCAAACCTCGTTCATTCAGAATTTGAGGAATAATAAATCATTACTGGCCAAAAACAAGCACCAAATATTAAAACTTCATTGTTATTCCATGAAAAATATGATAGCTTATCTTTTGTCCTAAACTGTTTTAAGGTGTTAAATGAACCAGTTGTTTCTTGGTATTGATATCGGTTCGACTACTCTGAAGGCGGTGCTGATCAGTGAAAAGGGGAAGGTGCGCCATTCCCTTTACCAGCGCACCAGGCCTGTGAACGACGGCGAGCGTCTTACCTGCAGCGGGAAATGCCATGTGTGCGGCGCCTGCAACCTCGGTTCGCTTAAGAAGACCATAGAGCTTTTCCTCGCCGAAGCGGGTACTTCAATGGATAAGATGACCTGTACGGTCGTGACCGGAAGCCAGATCGTCGAGGATACCCGGCGTTTCATCAAATATGATTTCCATGTGAGCGAAGTCTCGGCGCATGTGGCTGGCTCGCTCCAGTATTATCCCGGCTGCAGGGCGGTGCTTGATGTCGGCGGACAGGACAGCAAGGCAATGCTTTACAGCGGGGACATGAGCCTGTGGACATCGAAGATGAGCGGAATCTGCGCCGCCGGTACCGGAGCTTTCCTGGACAGCGTCGCTTTGAAGCTGAACATTCCTGTCGAAATCATGTCGGACAAGGTCAACTACGATTCTGATCTGGAATTCTCCTCGGTCTGCGCAGTCCTGAGCGCCACATCGATCAACAAGTTCAAGAACAGGTATCCCATAGGCGACATCATAGCCGGAGCATGCCGTGCACAGGCGAGGACGATAATGTCCGGGGTCGGCGAAATCTTCCTTAACTATAAGGGGGACATTCTTTTCCAGGGCGGAGTCGCGTCCAACCGGGCGGTCGCGTATTATCTCAAGGAGATCACTGGAAACAACATAGTCATACCGGAATTCCACAGGGTCATGGGGGCGCTTGGCGCCGCGAGCCTTGCACGCGAACATGCCTTGATCAAGGGGAATGTTTCAAAGGTAAACCTGGAGTTCGACCGTTCGCAGCTTAAATCTGTTTCACTCAGGGCGTCGCTGACCAGGAAGGAATTCTTCTCGAAGAAGGGCGCTCCGCTGGTATGGAGGAACCTATTCTTCCCGACGGAGATTCTGAACGCAATGGGATTCAGGATACTCACCCTTGAAACATATGCGGCGCTGCATGCCAGGAACCAGAAGAAGATCCGTAAAGCTTTCGACAACGCCGCCTACAAGGGATTCTCGGCTGAAACATGCTCCTTCCTCAGGGTGCTCCAGGGGATCGATCTTCCGAAGCCCGTGTTTGCGGTTTCGACTACCGAGCCCTGCCAGCAGGGAGAGAGGATATTCCACGATCTCTCGAGGACCTACGGGCTTGAGGACAAGTTCTATTCCCTCCATACGCCGGCCAACTTCGACGACAGGACCATCGACCATGTCGCAGGCGGGCTTGAGGAATCCGTATATCTCCTCGAAAAGTCGACTGGGATGAAAATGGACATGGGCCGTCTTTCCGAGGCCTGTGTCTATTCCAATGAGGCGGCGGAGATAACCAGGAAGTGCAATATGCTCAGGATGTTGAATCCTCCGCTGATCCGCGGAAGCGAAGGGGTATATTTTTCGACAATGTTCTCACAGCTCTGGGGCAGGAAGGAACTCGTGGATCTCCAGAAACTCTTCCTCGGGGAGCTTGAGAAGCAGAGCGAAGAATACAAAGGTGTGCTAGATATCGAGGACACTCACAGGATACTGTGGCTCCATCTGCCGCCCTTCTACAACAGCCGCCTCCTTGATTTCATAGAGCTGACGTGCAACGCCCCGATCGTCTTCGAGGAGGTCAATTTCGTCGGCTGGGAACCGCTGGATCCCGCCGATCAATACCGTTCGCTTGCACGGAAACTGCTTACCGTAGGGTTCCTTGATCCGAAGTTCCGCGTCAAGAACATCGGCGAAGGCAGCAGGTTCGGCAAGTTCAACGGATGCATCCTCTACAGCCACGGATTCGGACGCTGCTCGATGGCCGACAGCTGTTTCGTGAAACATCTCCGCGAGGAGCTCACCAGTTCGAAGATCCCGCTGCTCGTCCTTGACGGCGACTGCATTGATTCGACGATCGATCCGTGCAGCACCTTCACCAAGGTCAGCGCCTACGTGGAGGCCCTCAATGAAAAGAAATATGGCAACATATTCGGCGCCTGCGACGGCAAGCCTGCCCTTGGGAAATTGAAGAAGTCTCGCAATATCATCCCCTTCGATTCATTGAGCGCGGCGTCAGGGGCGGGGTGAGGGGAACGTATCGGGGTAACGGCGTGTCGGAGTATGGGCGTGTTGGAGATTGTAGCTGGAAATTAGTAACTTGTGATTTTGAGGAACGATGGCGCCTATCTGGCAATTGACTCTTATGATTTGAATTTGTTGGAGTTCACAGCTTTAGCGTGTCTTGTATTCTCATCCTTCTTAAAGTTAATTCTCCCCAAGTGGAATTCCCCTTTTTCTTAACTCCCTTAATTCAGGAAAATACGCACGCTGAAGCTGTGAACTCCAACTAAGACTTCGAATTCTTCCTCCCCCCTGACACCCGACCTCTGACACCTGCTTTACTTAATCGCCTTCAGAAACTCCCTCGTAATCCTGCCGTTTGTGGCGAGTATCCCGTCTTCGGGATAATTCTTTTTTCCGCGAAGATCGCAGACTTCGCCGCCTGCCTCCTCCAGGATCAGGACTCCTGCGGCGATATCGTATGGCTTGAGGTTGAGTTCCCAGAAGCCTTCGAGCCTTCCACATGCCACGTAGGAAAGATCTATTGCCGCAGAGCCATATCTGCGGACTCCGCGGAGTCTCGGAAGGATTTTATTGAATATGGGAAGATTGTTGTCTTTCAGATTGGCCCGCAGGCAGGCGAAACCGGTGCAGAGCACGGAGCTGATTAGCTTGTCGCGCCTTGAGACATGTACTCGTCTGCCGTTGCAGAATGCCCCCTTGCCTTTTTCAGCCCAGAAGATTTCGCCCAGTTTCGGTGCGTTCACGGCTCCTGCGATTGTCCTGCCTTTTTTCTGGAGGGCGATCGAGACGGAGAAGAAGGGCTGTCCATGCACGAACGAAGTGGTTCCGTCTATAGGATCGATGACCCAGCAGTATTCGCTTCCCTTTTCTGTCTTTCCGGTCTCCTCCCCGAATATGTCGTGCCCCGGGAATTTCCTGTGTATCTCCGAGATTATGAAGTCCTCGATCTTCCTGTCGGCGTCGGTGACAAGATCCTTTTCATTCTTGAAGCTGATGCTGCGGGCACCCGCTTTTGCGAATTCCGCAAGTGCGAGACGGCCTGACCGTGAGGAGAGTGATTTTATAAAGTTGATCATTAAACGTGCCAAATAGGTTTTGCATTATATCTATATAGGGTTAATATATAGCCCGTGTAACAATAATTAAAGAGGAGGGGAATCATATGATCGACATCGGCAGCTGTTTCAATTATGGAATCGAACAGATCAAGAAGAATCCGGCATTCTATATTGGCGGAATCCTTGTGGTCATGGGGATATCCATTGGTATCAATCTGGTTGCGCAGGGATTCAGCTTCATCTGGGGGCTTGCAGTCGGCTTTCTTTCACATTCGCTCAATCTTGACGGGTCCATCGGAGGAATCCTTGCCATGGGAGGTGGCGCGATTATAGGGATTGTGCTGGGATTTCTCATTGCTCCGTTCTTCGTGGGTTATTTCAAGGGGCTCAAGAAGGAATATGAAGGCGGAACCGGCGAGATAGGTGATGTCTTCTCCGGATTTGGAATTATGGTCCCGAGCATCTTGAACTATGCCGTCGCCAACCTAGTAGTCGTTGCCGGATTCATCTGCTGTATTATTCCTGGAATCCTGCTGTCACCTATAATCATGATGACAGTCTTCTTCCTTGCCAAGGAAAAGACTGATGGGCTGACTGCCGTGAAGAGTTCATGGGGGCTTCTCAAGAAGAACCCCATTATCATCCTCTGGTACTATATCCTGACAATTTTTGGCATGCTTGGCCTGATCCTCTGCATAGTTGGAATAGTCATCACCGTTCCGATCTCCTTGGCGGCGATGTACAAGATGTTCCAGCAGGCGTTGGGCGAGGACAATCCTGTTCCAGCAGCTCCCGCCGCGAAGGTCTGAGAATAGGTTTCATGGATACTCACAGGGCCCTTTCCTCGGAAAGGGCCCTGTTTTTTTTACCGCCGTTGAATTTTCGCATAAATCCTGTAAGATAGCTGGGATTGGATTATTGGAGTAAATATTCACTGAAGGACATTGCTGTCCTAAATAAGCTTCAAGTTTAGATTTGGGACGGATTTTTCCGTCTGAGCACATTCTTCCAACATTCATTTTTCAAAACCAGC
>MHBH01000064.1 GCA_001804805.1 Lentisphaerae bacterium GWF2_49_21 | reverse complement strand
GGTGCGATCAAGCTGCATGCGTCCGACGCGCTTGTCGAAGGCAATCTGGTGCGAAACAATTACGGACACGGCATCTGGTTTGACAATGGATATAATGGGGCGCGCATAACCCGCAATATAATTACGAACAACAAGGGTGCCGGTATTTTCATGGAATTGGGAACCGGACAGTGCCTGATTGATAACAACATCATTGCCGATACCGCCCCGCTGAATACTTTCTATAACGGTCTTGGTATATATGCCCATGATGCGTCAGGTCTTGTCGTAGCCCATAACCTCTTCCTCAACAATACCTCAGCCGCTGTCCGCATGACCAGGGTTACCAACCGCAAGGTGGGTGACAAGACAAATGAAGCGTCGGACGAAATTATTGTCAACAATATCATATCCGGCAGTCGTTCTGCAGTCGAACTGCCATTTCCCTCCGTGGTCTCCCGTAACTGCATGTCTGACTGGAACGTCTTCTTTAACCAGGGTGACATATTCAGATTTGTCTATTGTTTCGGTCAGCCCGCCAAAGAAAATATCGAAAAGCAGATCAAGGAAAAAGCCGGTGCGGTACTCGAAGAAGATTTCGCGGTATGGCGGAAAAACGGAATGGCTTCAATGAAACTATGGGGCGCGGTGACTGGCTGGAGCCTAAATAGCCGGTTTATGGAGAAAAAAGAACTGAACTGCAACCTTAAAATCTTGGAAAACACTATCACCCTGACAGTGGAAGGCGACAAGTTACTGCAGATGAATTGCCCTCCGGTCGAGGGCATCAAGGAGGATTTTTCTGGAAAGCCGCTGACAGCGGGACAAGTAATTCCCGGTCCGTTCCAGCAGCTCAAACCCGGCCAGAACTACTATATCCTATTTCCTAGCAAATAGATGATCTGATGGCTGACGGGACAGTTGCCCGAGCTACTGATTCAGCTTCTTCAGCAGCCAGGCCATGTTGATACCTAGGTTCTTCATTGTGGCGATGCCTTCCTCGTCCTTCTCCACATCTCCAACCTTGAGGCCGATGCCGTCGTTCCAGTATGAGGAGCCGACGATTATCATCTGTCCGATGGTGAAGAAATGGTTCATGGTGTCGAAGGCGTGGATGGAACCGCCCCTTCTGACAGCGACGACAGCGGCTCCTGCCTTGCGCTTGAACATGTCACCGTTCGCGCGCGAGACAAAGCCGACACGGTCGATAAACGCCTTCATCTGCGCGGAGCAGTCGGCAAAATAGGTCGGGGAACCAAGAATTATTCCGTCGGCCCCGAGCATCTTTTCGATGCATTCATTGATGTCGTCCTTTACAATGCATTTCCTGTTTTTCGTCTCGAAGCATTTGTAGCATGCGATGCAGCCATTGATCTTTTTTCCGGAAAGCTGTATGAGCTCCGTCTCTATGCCCTCGCTCTCAAGCTCTTTGAACGCCGTCCTTATCATTATCGCCGTATTTCCGTCCTTGCGCGCACTTCCGTTGATGCCGACTACCTTCATGATGAATTCTCCTTTATAATAAATTTTCCTTGATAATTTATACGATTACTGCGTTTTTCCGGTTTTTCAGCCTGTATTTCCTTGGTGAACTGCCATAGACTTTCTTGAACATGTGATAGAAGTGGCTGAGGTTGTCGAAGCCGGAGTCGATGGCTATGAAATCGATCTTCTCATCTGAATTGAGAAGGCATGATGCGGCATATTTGATCCGGAGCTCGTTGATGAAGTCGGTCGGCGTCGTGTCAAGATAAAGCCGGAAGGATCTCGACGTATGCTCATCGCTGCGGCAGGCGATCTTCCTGAGCGCGGAAAGTCCTTTCTTGAAGTTCTCCTTCTTCTTCATCTCCATCAAAATCCTCTCCATCCAGACCGGCAAGTTCCTTGCCGCTTCATCACCTGATTTTTTCCTTTTGAACATGCTGAGTATCTCGGCGACGAGGATTTTGAAATATACTCCGGCATCCGACGGATTCTGAAGGAGACGCTCTCCTCCTTCAGTCATTCTTCCATACAAATATTTTTTTTCAGCTGGCCCAAGCCTTACAATCGCCGGCAGATATTCTTTCATTGCCGCATCCAATGAAAACTCAGGCTGAAAAAAAATATTTATCTCGTTGAAGAGGCTGACATTGAAGGCGAGGTTGACAAGCTCGCATCCGCTGTCACGGTATTGCTTGAAAAAATGAGTGTCTTCGGGCCGCATAAAGACAAGATCCCCTTCTGCAAGCTTCTGTTCCTTCCCGTTTACCAGATGCCTTATGGAGCCCTTGGAGATAAGGAATACCTCCATGAAATCATGGGTATGCCCCTGCGATGACACAGAGAAAATTGTGTTTATCTTGTAGTTGACACCGGATACCGGATCAAGAGTTGTCTGGGCCTTGAGTAACCTTATATTTTCCATGGCAATTCGTTCCGTATGTATTCAAAACATGTCGCCGCCCTGCGGGGGCTCTTAATTGCTTTATATCTCTTTTCCCCCAAGGCTGACGCCCTTGGGCTATAATATGTCACCCTCTGCGAGGGCTAATAATTTATTTTCCTAAGCCTCCGTAGGAGGTGAAATAGTTTAGCCCCATGCGTAAGCGTGGGGATATGATTATTTTTAAACCAATAGAAAGTCCCCGCAGGGCGGCGACATAAAACAAATGCTCTTTGTCAATATCATATATTATTATATCAATATAGGACAATTAATCAACAGTTCCATGCTCTAATTTATCATGCATAAAGAAAATAATGAAAGGATTCAGATATGAATTCACGTGAAAGGCTCCTGACAGTCCTCAAGGGCGGAATACCTGATTGCGTTCCAGTCGCTCCCGACTTTTCGAACATGATTCCTGCAAAACTCACAGGCATGCCATTCTGGGATCTCTACCTTTACAACAAGAAGCCAATATGGGAAGCATACATCGACTGCGCGAAGAAATTCAACATTGATTCATTGATGGATGGATACTGTCCGCTGGTATTCCCTGAAGAAACATCAAACTCACCAGAATGGATCAATGTCATTGTCCACAGGACGGACGACATGATTGTCACACAGAAATATCACAATGAAAACGGAAAGAAGGTCTGGCGGGACAGGGTCGACGTCTATTATATTGCCGATTCACCGACACATGGAATACGCCCTGAAAAAATCGGACTGCCGGAAGTTCCTCTGAAATGGGAGCCTCTTGAAGGCGTGAACAAGGTCGATATAGGGCCGGCGAATTTCATAATGATGAAAAAGAGGATCGGAAACCAGGGACTCATCGGAACATGGCTGACAAATTCCAGCCTTATCCATGACGAAGAGGGCATCTACGATTGCTATGACAATCCGGAAAAATATGAAAAGATAGCGGTCGAAAGGGTGGCGCAGGCTGAGAAGAGGTTCAAGAGAATAATGGCAATGGATGAAAAGCCGGATTTCCTATGTGTCGGAGGCTCAGGCACTCTTGTCTATCAGACGGTTGAAATTTTCAGGAAGTTCGCGCTGCCCGCAGTTAAGAGAGGGATAGAACTGGCGACTGCGGCAGGAATCCCGACGCATATCCATTCATGCGGACCTGAGAAGGAACTCGTGAAAATAATGGCCGAGGAGACGAGTCTCACCGTGATCGATCCTCTCGAAATTTCCCCTATGGGTGACTGCGATCTCAAGGAGTTGAAAAGGCTCTATGGGAAAAAGATAACCCTCAAAGGCAATCTCCATACGACAAACGTGATGCTGAGAGGCTCAGTAGAAAATGTCATTGAAGCAAGCAAGAAGGCGATTGACGACGGCGCAAAGGGCGGACGTTTCATCCTTTCTACAGGGGACCAGTGCGGACGCGACACCCCCTTTGAAAACCTCGAGGCGATGGTCGAGACGGCAAGGAGTTACGGGAAGTACTAGTATAAATTTTGCCTGGCAAAATTTATACAAACAGGCTGAAAGCCTGTATTACTCTTTCAGATTCGAGCTCCTGTCATGTTCTATCCTGTAGCGCTGGATGACTCCGGGGGTTGCCTTCTTCGCTTTTTCGGCGTCGATCACGATTTTGTTGTTGTCTTCAAAGACTATCTCTATGAATCCGGTCTTGATGTTTTCGATCTTCTCAATGAGATCCTTGATGTTTTTAACCTTCCGGGAATTGACGGTCTTCACAGAGGAATAACGGAGATTTTGATAGCCCATGTTGACATCGTCCGCAAGGACTCCTGAAAGGACGACAACCTGGTCCTGTTCGTCAGTCACTTCGCCTTTCATTGCGAAATTGACAAGTTCCACCGGTGCTTTCGACCATTCGCCCCAGGTGTCGAGATAGTTTTCCGTAAGAGGAACAAAGAGAAGACCTCCGACAACGTAATAGGATGGCAGGACATCATATTCCCGCGGGGCGACAAGCTTGGATCCTGGACCGAGCGGATAATCAAATTCAATGACCTTCCCTTCGCGGAGCACCTTGATCCTGCACTTGTCTCCGACATTCTTCTGCCAGATCAGGTGTCCGAGGAAAATCAACTCTCCATCCCTGAAAGGGACAGTTGCATCATTCGCAATTTTGACTTTATCTATCTCCAATATGACATCATTCAGCTTGAAGAGGCCTTTCTTCTTCTCAGTATCGGTAAGGTGCGTCACAAGGACGCCGGACTGGTCATCCTTCATTTCCGCCCATGTCCTGATATCCGGATTCTCCATGGTGTTGACATCCATGTCTATGTCGGGGAAGCCTTCGAACTTCCCGTCCTTGATGTCTTCGAGGAAATGGTTGACAATTGTCGAAGGCACCATATATCCGATGTTCTGCTCCGTGCTCATGTTCTGGAAGGCTATCCCGACCAGTTTTCCATCCTTGACCACCGGTCCGCCGCTGTTTCCCGGATTCAGCGCAGCATCTATCTGCACTGCCAGGAGGAATTTACCGCTGTGAGAATAAATTGTCGGCTCGATCCGGGAGACAACTCCCTCGGTGATTGAAATATTGTCTCCGCCGACAGGATATCCAAGGACGGTAACAGTATCCTGGAGGCGCGGAAGCTCACCGACTTCAAAAGGCTCCATTCCATTGAAGAAGCTGGCATCCTCTACTTTCAGGATCGCGAGATCGCACTGATGTCCGGCGATCACAAGCTTTGCCACATATTTTTTCGGATCGCCCTGTTTTCTAACCATAATGAAGGTGGAATTTGAAATGACATGGGCATTTGTCAGGATCAGGTTTCCCTTTATCACGCATCCCGAACCGGTTCCGGAGCTCTGCGGATAATTCTGCCAGGGCTGGTGATAGTCGGGATTGCTCTGGACAGTATACACTTTTACGACGGAAGCCTTTGTGTCGGCATCAATTGCCGGAAGCGTCAAAGCCATGGCAAGGGAAAAGAATGAGACGAGCACTTTCATGGTTTTCACAGGAATCTCCAGTTAGTTGTTTGTGTCCGATAAAATACTGCCCTCGGGCGAATAGACAAATCAAAAAAAATATTGAGGACTGCCGTGACCCTCGGATTCAGGATCGGAAAATAAATTTATAAATTTAGGATACCTCTAATTTTCATGCCAGAAGATTTTACAAGAACTTTACGCTGAAGGCATAGAGGAATAGAGCCTATGGTTTCAACCATAGGTACTAAAATAGAAATAATTCCGTCCTGAAGGGACGGTGTAATAAACAATCACATATTCCATGAAATTACTCCGTCTCTTCAAGACGGATATCCTGTATCCCTTACCTGTGGTTGAAACCACAGGCTTTATTACTTTATCCCTTCGGGATAGACATAGGAATCGTCAGGATGGCTTCAACTCCGCCGCCAGCGCGGTTGCCGACCGTTATCTGTCCGTCATGCAATTCGGCAATTTCCTTCACTATGCTGAGGCCCAGGCCGGAGCTTTTACTTCCCGAGTCCGGTCTCGGCAAAGAATAGAATTTTTCAAAGATCTTCTCCTTTGCATAGTCCGGTATTCCCGGTCCGGAATCTGAAACCATTATTTTGATTCCGCCATCGCCGCTTTCAGCTTTGATCCGGATAGTGGAACCATCGGGGGAGAAGTCAACGGCGTTCTGCACCAGGTTTGAAAGCGCAATTTCCATGAGGAACCTTTCACAGCTGATCTTGAGATCCGGCGGGCATGAAGTTTCAAGGCATATATTCCTTCTTTCAGCTCCCACCGAATATTCCGCAGACACATCCCTGATTATTTCTGCGAGATCCGCAGATTCCACGTCCTTGAGCCCACGTCGGTTTTCAAGCGAGGAAAGCTGGAGCATCCTGTCTACTATCCTCCTCATCCTTTCCGTCTCGGAAACTGCGTTGCCGAGGAACTTGGCCTGTTTGTCGGGCGTGGGATTCTCCTTCAGGATTTCCAGGGCGCCCTTGATGGCTGAAAGCGGGCTCTTCAGTTCGTGTGCGAGGTTCTGGACATATTGCTCCACATACTTCTTGCCTTCAAGCGTATCCTTCATTTCTGAAAAGGCCTTGCCCATGGCGCCGATCTCATCATTGCCGAGTTTCGGACATGCCACGCTCTTTCCGTCACGTACGGCAAGCGCATAATCCGTAAGCAGCTGGATCGGCCGTGTAAGCCAGGCGGAAACAAGCAGGCCGAGGATCAGCACGGCGAGGCAGATGACAAGACAGTCTATTATTATCTTCTCCTTGGCCTTGTAGATGAATTCCTGGACGAATTTTATCGGCTTACAGACGGTAAGAGAGCCGCAGATTTCCCCGTTGTCCCTGAGCGGAGCCGCGACATACAGCACAAGGCTGTACGGCTTGTTCGGATTCAACCTGGTCGCCCTGGTCCCATATTGACCTTGAAGATTATTTTTCACATCGTTCCACTTTGAGAAGTCCTTCCCGACATTCGAAGGATCTGCCGAATCAAATAATACAATTCCATTCTTGTCCGTCACATACACGCTCAAATCCACCTTGGTCTTTGTCAGCTCGTATATTTTTGCGGAAAGTTTGCCCTGGTATGTTTTTTCAAAGGAGGATTTGATATTGTCCGTGCTGATCTTCCCGCCCTTGATGTCGTTTGAAACCATGGAGGCGAGGATATTTGCGGAATCGACAAGGTTCTCCTCTACGGACTCGAGATAACGGCGTTTCACGTCCTGGATCGTCCTGTCGGCATAAAAATAGAAGCCAATGGCGACGACGATAAAGTATCCGATGTATATCTTTGTCCTGATTTTCACTGGAATATCCTTATTTTATACCAGAATCAATATATGCCCACAAATCACACAGATAAAAATGAATTATGATAAAATCAAATCATTTATTTCTCTCACAGAGCCACAAAGCCATGAAGGGAGATTTTTATGAATGCAAATTTTCATTCTGTGGCTTTGTGCCTTAGTGCGAGATATATTCTTACCAGATTCAGGCGGATGGACGGGGAGATTGGACCATATCCACGAGCGAATAGCCAAAGCCCCGATGGGTGGCAATCAGCTCCATGCGGGGGTTTATCTCCTTGAGCTTCGAGCGGATGGTCTTGACATGAGTATCGACGGTGCGTTCCATGCTGACCTCCGGCTCCTCCCATACGAGGTTCATCAGGTTCTTCCTCGTATAGACCCTGCCCGGATGCTCGATCATGAGTTTCAGCATCTTGTATTCGTACCGCGAAAGCTTCAATATCTTCCCGCAGTATGTTATGCGGTTCTTCTCATCATCGACAATGAAATCAAGCTTCGCCTTTTTAGCGGTTCCCAGGGATGACGTACCAATGGGGTCCGCCTGGCGTCTCAGGACGGCCTTGACTCTCGCAACAAGTTCGCGGGGGCTGAAAGGCTTGCTGACATAGTCGTCGGCGCCAAGCTCAAGCCCAAGGATCCTGTCTATCTCCTCGGAACGGGCGGTGAGGAAGATTATCGGAACATTCGTATCCTTGCGGATTTCCTTGCAGAGATCGAAGCCGTTTCCGTCGGGAAGTCCTATGTCGAGGATGATCAGGGAGATGTTCTCATTCTTAAGCGATTTCTTCCCGGATGTCGCAGTGTTCTTCCATACCGGATTGAAACCTTCCGTCTCCAGCACATAGCTTATGTTGTCGGCTATCGACGGTTCGTCCTCGATAATGAGTATGTTCTGCTTCATGGATTGGCTAACATGAATTTTAATTTCATAGTGCTCGTAAGTTAATACGGAACTACTAGAGAATCAAGGTTGGCGGTCTATTCCTGCCTCACTTCGTTGCTGTCGTTTCACTCCAGCCTTCGCCCTTTGGGCAGCTTTTCCAATTCCATCAAAACGGATTTTATTTAATTTTACTTGACTTCTAAATCCTTCCTGATTATTCAAGCCAATGAGTTTAACCGGAGCAAAATCAACACCGTCATCGTTGCGGTGATTACTTCCAATCTGGCTCTTGCATCAGCTCCTGGCAACGTGCATCTCGGTTCCCGTTCATCCGGATTACCTAAGGAGTCTGTCGTGAACATCTCGCAGTTGATTACGATTGACAGGCGTTTTCTAACGGAAAGAATAAGGCCGATAGAACCGCAGAAGATGAAAGAAGTCGAAGCTGGTATCAGGCTCGTTCTTGCATTATGATTACCTGTCCATGCTGCGGATTCGAAATGGCACCGTTTTCCCCTGTAGGTTATTTATTTTTAAGGAGATCTTCCAGCTTGGTCTTTTCTTCTTTAATTATCCCCGCATCATCGCCATAAATATCTATCGTTGTCCAGCCTAAGATAAAATCTATCATTTCGCCCAAGTTTAATCCCATACGAATTCCACCCCCAAAACCAGCTACCGCCTCCACCTGGGTAAAATATGGCCAGAATATGTCATTACTGGATTTTGTTTCAGCAGCTGATATTAAAAAGATTCCGCCACTCTCATATGATTTATTGCGAGAATCGCGGGCAACAAAAAATCTTTCATGGCTCATAAGGGTTATGTCAAATAACGAGCCAAATTCTACAGATCCCGGACCTCCATATATCACCCCGACTTTGCCTCCTCCTAGTCCATAATCTGCTAACAGATATTCACATCCCGCGCTTACTGGCCCTGCTCTGGCCCTGGCTCCCAAGCCTGAATTCACGGTAAACGTAAATACATCCATTCCGTCTCGTATCCTGTCGGCAAGGTAAGGAAAAGAATCACATCCAAAAGTACTTGCCATATCCATTGAACGATTCTTCTCGCGGAAAAGAGCAGATTTAACCAGATCAATTGCAATCTTGTTTTCCTTGTTGGTTGCACTTAAGTCTGCCTTGCGTTCAACAAGGAGCTCAAGCATCTTTGTGAATCCGTTGATGGCGGCATTCATTACAGACGTATTGCCGTCTGCATCTTTGGCATTGATATTTGCGCCTTTATCCAGTAGGCACTTAGCAATTTCAACATGACCGCCCCATCTTGATGCTCGCAATAACGGGGTATCGCCATACTTGCCTCGATCGTCAACGGAGGCACCCTTTTCAATCAAGAACTCAACTAATTTTATGTTTTCCTTACTGGCTGCATACATAAGCGGAGTATCACCGCTCTGGTCTCTATTATTTATGTCTGCACCACGTTCCAGCAGATATTTCACAATATCAAGGTCTGCGGACATCGCTGCCCGGGATAAAGCAGTTTCTCCTGATTCATTTTTTAGGTTGACATTGGCGCCCGCCTCACACAGCAGCTTGACAATTTCAAGACGAGCACCCCAGAGAGGGTAGTAGCCGCCTGCTCCTTGATGATTGACATCAGCCCCCCTTGAGAGGAGTAGCTTTACGATTTCCGGATGGGGATGGTATGCAGATACCGCTTCGTCAAGTAGCGTTTCCCGGTTATGGCCGTATTCCTTGTTGACATCGATATGCCCTTTGTCCAGCAAGTATTCAACAATCTTGCTATGCCCTTTTCTTGCAGCAAAAATCGCCGCCGTCCAACCATAATTGGTTTCGGCGTTTATATCAGCACCGCTGTCGCACAGCAGTTCTACATTCTGAAGGTTCCCGCTCTCTGCCGCCCGCATCAATGGTGTCTCCCCCAAATTCGTTTTGATGTTAACATTAATCCCAGAAGCCAGCAGGATCTTAAGCGCATCCGGGCTGGAGTCTTCAGCGGCAATAAAAAGCAAATCGTCCTGACGGATATGATGCGACATGGAAGAGCAACCGATCAAGAAAGATAGGCCGACAAATAATATTGCAGGCACGAGGAAAGCTGACAGGAATTTTGATTTCATGATGCCGGTAAGATAGTCTGGAATCAGCGGGGAATCAAGATTGGGGGTACCGGTTCAACCCTTTTTCGTTGTAGTTGACAGTGCCCTCACTTCACGTCGCAGTTCATTTCTGAGTTCGCCCTCGCTCGGGAGATGAAGTTTGTATCGGCTGGCAAAAATCGTCTGCTGCTGGTCTTCGCCCAGAGTGTACCGCACCACGGTGTCGTTCTTGTCTGTACACAAGATCAATCCGAGCGTAGGCCCATCTCCTTTGGTCCGGCGCTCACGGTCGTAGTAGTTCACGTAAAGCTGGAGCTGTCCAAGATCCTGATGCGCCAGCTTTCCCGCCTTAAGGTCAATCAGGACATAGCATTTCAGGATGGTATGATAAAACACAAGGTCAATATAAAAATGGTCTCCGTCCAGCGTCAGCCTTTCCTGTCGGGCGACAAAGGCAAACCCCTTGCCAAGTTCCAGCAGAAAAGTTTGCAGGTTGTTGATGAGGGCTGTTTCCAAATCGGTCTCGACCAACTTGGATGACTCAGGCATCCCCAGAAACTCCATGACCACCGGATCCTTGAAAACGTCCACCGGTCTCTGAACTTCATGCCCCTTTATCGCCAGCCGCATCAAACCTTTCTTGTCCTTGCTCAATGCCAGCCGTTCGTAAAGAAGACTGTTGATCTGCCTTTCCAACTCCCGACCCGACCAACTGCTTTTGATAGCCTCGATCTCGTAGAAGGCACGTGCTTCAGGCTTCTGAACACGTAGCAATGTCCGGTAATGGGTCCAGGAAAGATTTGGATGCAACTGGCTTGGGGCCCAGGATTCTCCACGCACTGCGTGGAATTTTCCGTCTGCTCCATCACCTGGCAATTCTCTACTCACTGCGTGGAGAAACTCTGCTACATCTATCAGTTTCGGATAAGCAAGATAGAATTGTTTAAAATAAAAAAGATTTTGAACCGAATATCCAGGACCATACTCCTTCGTAATTTTAGAGGACAAAGTCTCCACAAGGTTCTCCCCGTATTCGGCCCGTACCTTTCCCTTCTGTTCCTCCTCCACAATTTCACGCCCTATCAGCCAGTTCGCGACGACCTGGGTTGTGTTCACCGAGCGTGCAGCTTGGCTCCTGGCCGAATCCAGGATATTTCTTATACGCCCGTAAACAGACGCCGCCGACCGTGCAATAGAGGTTTTGTTGTTGGCCATATACGATAATCGGTGTAATCTTTGATTTATTTTATGTTCAGAAAAATAGTCTTGAGATGAGGAATAATCAAGATAGCTGTTAGGAATTTTGATTTCATGATGGCAGTAAGATAATCTGGAATCAGCGGGGAATCAAGATTGGGGATTTATTCCTGTCTCACTTCATTGCTGTCGTTTCACTCCAGCCTTCGCCCTTTGGGCAGCTTTTCCAATTCCATCAAAGAGCCCTGTGCTACATTGCAGAACACGCAATAAATTGCGCTACTACGAACGGAAGAACAGAATTCATCCCGGCCCAGGAAAGACACAGGCGGGACGCCTGTGTTACATTCAAAGTCATGGTACAGCCTAAAGGCCGTACCTACTTTTTCTCCACGAGTTCCTTGTGAAGAGCTATCTGGGCGCCTTCGAAATGTTTGCGTTCAATGATGAACTGCATGTTTACCTGGCGTATGTTCTGGTCCATGCCGAGGACATTTATGCCGGCATTGGCAAGCGCGCCGGCGGCCTTTGCGAGAAGCCCGGGGATGTCCATGTTGCTTCCGATTGCGCAGACGATTGAAACAGGTTTTGCTTTAATCTCGGCGCCGGGGAACCCCTTCCTCATCGCCTCGATGCATTCCTTTATCCTCTGCGTCTTCTCCGGAACATAATGCGTTATGGTGTTGGCGTCGCTGTTCACCGCGATATAGCTGATGTTGTAGTCGGCGAAATATTTCAGGAGGAGGTAGTCATATCCGCTCTGGCCGACCATGTCCGGATCATGCACTTCGATCGCAAGAACCTCCTTGCGGCCGCAGATCATCTCAACCCTGGGCTCAGGAGATATGTAGTCGTTGCTGATAACCGTCCCCGGATGCTCCGGCTCGAACGTGTTCTTCACCCTGATCGGGATGTTGCACTGTTCCATCTCCTTGGACGCCTTGGAATGGATTGCCTCCATGCCGAGGTCCGAGAGCTGGTCCGCAATATTGAAATTGGTGCTGCCTATTGTCTTGACCTTGTTCACACCGATAAGCTTCGGATCGCCGGTGCTCAGGTGGTATTCCTTGTGGATGATACCCTCCTTGACGCCGGTCAACACGGCTATCTTGCTGAAGGTTATCTCGCTGTATCCGCGGTCGAAGCGGGTCATTATGCCTTCCTCGCATTTCGTATAGCCGGTGGCGATCGCAAGCTGCTTCTCCAGATCAATCTTCTTGAAAGCCTTTTTTATCATGTCGTCGAAGGAAAACTGTTCCGTCTCCTTCCAGCCTGTAAGGTCCACATATACTGCGTTCACTCTGTTTGCATTCAGGATGAGAGTTGAATTGTATGCGCTGTGGGCTTCGCCTACGGCGCTCAGCATCTCCCTGCTCGCGGGCAGGAAATCACTCGGTTTCAGATGGCCGTAGGAACGGAGGTTTATCAGATCCTCGAGACAGGACTTGATCCCGTCCATTCTTTCGTTGACAAATGCATCGGCCTTTTTAAGATCGAGCTTAAGGCTCTTGAATGAGGCGTTGATTTCAATCATCTTCCTGCGAAGATCCTCGAGGTTCTTCACCCAGGACGCGTCACCAGCTGCGAACTTCGCATAAATTCCGGGAGTTCCGGCCTTCTTATGCTCGAGGAGGTCGTCGGTGATCCCGGCATAGGCTGAAACAACAAATATCCTGTTGTAGAGCTCCCTGCCCTTGCGCTTCCCGATGATGATGTTGTTCATCACGTCCTTGAACTGGGACATCGAAGTCCCGCCTATCTTCTCAACTGTATGCTTGCCTTTCATCAGTAGCTCCGTATTGTTTAACAAGTAGGTACGTGCTTCAGCATGTACCATCTTTATTTTAAGAATGGGACAGCCTAAAGGCCGTCCCTACTTCAAATATCTTCCACATGGATCAGCGTCACCTTGTTCCTGACGCAGTCGAGTTTCTCAATTTCAGCGACAGCGTCGTTGAGAGCCTGTTCCCGGGCGAGATGCGTCATGATCTGCAGGGAGACATCGGCTGCGGACTGCCGTTCCGTCTGTCTGATGCTGGAAATGCTGATCCCCTTGCTTCCGATCACCGATGAGACGCTTGCCACGACGCCGGGCTTGTCAATCACCTGTATCCTCATATAATATCTGGACATGATCTCGTTCATAGGGATTATGTGCCGGAACTGTCTGCCGATCGTAAAGGCCGGAACCCTCCTGTGCGATCCGAATTTCAGGTTGAGCGCCACATCGACGAGATCCGCGACAACCGCGCTTGCGGTGGCGTCGCGTCCGGCGCCTCGCCCGTAGAAGAGAGTTTCGCCGACGGGACTTCCGCTGACCAGCACGCCGTTGTAGACGTCTGCGATGTTCGCAAGCATTGATTCCGAGGGGATCAAAACTGGATGGACCCTGATCTCGACGTCGTCATCCTTCTGCTTGATGATCCCGAGGAGCTTTATGCTGTAGCCAAGTTCGTTGGCGGCCTTGATGTCGCAGAGGGAAATTCCACGGATTCCCTGGACATGTACGGGCTTCATACCGACCCATTCGCCATAAGCGAGGGATGCGAGGATCGCTGTCTTATGTGCGGTATCGATTCCATCGATGTCGAGAGAGGGATTTGACTCGGCATATCCGAGCTTCTGGGCCTCCTTGAGGACCGGTTCAAAACCTATGCGCTCCTTTTCCATCCTTGTGAGGATGTAGTTGCATGTGCCGTTCATTATTCCGATGATCTTATGGATCCTGTTTGCGACAAGACCTTCCTTGAGCGCCTTGATTATCGGCATTCCACCGCAGACGCTCGCCTCATAATAGATGTCCGCCTTTGATTTCTCGGCGGTTGCGAAAATCTCCTCGCCCTGTTCGGCAAGAAGAGCCTTGTTGGCGGTTACTACAGGTTTCCCCTTCCTCAGGGCTTCAAGTATGAACTCCTTGGCCTTGGTCGTCCCTCCGACAAGTTCGACGACGACATCCACTTCTTCGATGAGCTTCATCGCGTCGGTGGTCAGTATGTCCTTTGGCAGATTCACCTTGCGGTCGGTCTTTATGTCAATATCGGCGATCCTTGAAAGGACGAGCTTGATCCCCGTCCTGCGGGCGATGACGTCCCCGTTCTCAAGGAGGCACGACACGACCCCGGCACCGACGGTACCGAAGCCTATGATTCCTATTTTGACTTCTCTCATGGTTGAACCAGTTTACTGGGTTGAATTGAACGAACTGACAATATAATAGCATCTGCCGTATTTTCACAGGGGGAAGGTGAAAATTGAAATTAGATGGAAACCGGATACTCGATACTGGATACTTGAAACTGGAATACAATCAGAACTCAAGATCCACATAAATCGGGTTATCAGTCCTTTTCTTTTTCGGTATCTCCGGACCTGGCAGACGACTGCTTTGCATCCACCGCAGTTTTTACGATGTTTCCAGTTTTGTCGTCGGCATCGATCTTGTTGCGGACTCTGATCATCGCCTGCTGGCTGATCTTGATGAATCCCTGCTGTGGACGGTCGAGATCGTCTATGAGGAGCAGAATCGAGGAAAAGGCGACCGCGAGGACGATCGCGATCAACCTGCTTCTGCTGACGGTTATTCCCGAATAATATCCCAATGCGGCCATCGAGAAGAACAACATAGAATAAAGCACCATCCATATTGTTCCGGGTATCCGGTTGGTGTAGGCGATGCTTATCCTTTTAATGTGCGTATCCAGGGAATCATTCAATGACTGGATAAAGAGTGGAATGGTATTTGAGCCCGGTTCCTTCTGCGAGGCCTTCATGGCATTCGCCCATAGCTGCTCCTGGATCTTTTCGATCCTAACAAGCAAATCCATGTTTTGAATTTCGGGATGAATACAGGCCTCCACCCTCATATCAATATATTCCCGGAGCAGGCTTCGTGTTATGGCTCTTTCAGGATCTTTGAGCAGATCAGCCCTGAGATAGGTCGTCCTGATCGCATTTGCATCATCAATGACAAGTTCCTTCCTTACCTCGTAGCGGCTTCCTGCCATCCCGAAAGTAAACGCCAGCATGAACGCGAGCAGCCCGAGAGCGGCACCGACCATCGTACTGACAGTTGACGTGTCGGCATGACTCCCCTTGTGGCTTTTCCCCAGGAGGAATCCCGCCTCTACGGCGAACATTACAATTGTCACTGTCAAGATGAAAACCGCCCAGAGCGGGATGTAATCGATCACGGTTGCGTGCATAAGAACAATCCTTTATTTTATATCCAGCGAAAGATCTCCTGTTATTTTCAGGACATGCCCGTCACGTACGACCTTGAGAGCCCTCCCCGGAAACTCCTCGGGAAGCCGTCTCCCCAGGACATTGATGATGATATTTTCAGCTTCGCTCTTCATATCATCTGAAACCTTGCTCAAGGTGGACCATCTTATCTCTATCACATATCCTTGCCCGTGGGCCGAACCAAATCCGGCCGTGAACGATGCGCCTACGTCGAAGAGTCCGTCGGATTCGGGATTTGCCGTCCGCCCTCTTTTAGGCCTGACAGGATGCAACGGGAAAAGACTGCCGTATCTGTCTTCAAGCAGATGGTCTATCTCATTAAATATCCCGCCCAGCTTCCCTTCCCATATTTCAAGTTCAGTCGCCATGATGCTCCGGTGTTTCTCAAATTTAACATTCCATATGAAAATATACATACATCCATGCAAGAAATAATCCGGTCCAGTCTAATTACACTGATAACATATCTCTCTTATCCCGAAAGGATAGAATAATATAGCCTATGGTTTCAACCCTATCTACTATATGCATTTTGGAATACAATAAGTTGATGTGTGCTGACTGTCCCGGCTGGGACAGGATGAGAATAGGCAGGGGCTTCAGCCCCTGTTGAATGGATTA
>MHBH01000063.1 GCA_001804805.1 Lentisphaerae bacterium GWF2_49_21 | reverse complement strand
TTTACTTTTCGAAGCTAATTGTAATATAACTTCAGAAAAGTCTGGAACCTTATATGTCTATCAGGCCTAAGCGCCTGACAAAAATAAATCTTAACAAGGCAGTTATGGCAATCCTGATCTCAGGATTCCGGAACTGTATCGTTCGTGAATAAAACCTGCAGCAGCAATACAAATAGCGGAGAGAGTACCAAGAAAGGCTTCAAGCTTTTCCTTTGGCAGTTCACTGTCAATTCATCGCATTTTATCAAAAGAGTCATAGACCTTGTATTATCGCTTTTCCTCCTGCTTCTGCTGATACTGATATTCGTCATGACCGCGCTTGCCATATGGATCGATTCTCCGGGACCAATATTCTTCAGGCAGACAAGAGTCGGCAGGAAAGGGCGCAATTTCATCCTATACAAGTTCAGGTCAATGGTTGCAGATGCGGAATCCATGAAGGAAGAAATGATTGCTGATGATTCCTCGCCGAGAAACGTGACTTTCAAGATGAAGAATGATCCAAGGATAACCAAGATGGGGCGTTTCATCCGCAGGTTCAGCATTGATGAGCTCCCCCAGCTTTTCAATGTCCTCAAAGGCGAGATGAGCCTGGTCGGTCCCAGACCTCCAGTTCCGGAAGAAGTGGAAAAATATTCGCCGGACGACAGCAAACGCCTGCTGGTGAAACCGGGAATGACATGCCTATGGCAGATATCCGGCAGAAGTGAACTTTCCTTCAAAGATCAGGTCGAACTTGACAAGCAATATATCAATAGCCAGAGTATCCTTCTGGATATTAAGATTTTGCTGAAGACAATTCCTGCCGTCCTGACAGGAAGAGGAGCTTATTGAAGTAAGTAAGTGGCTTGGAGCAGGAAATACAAAGCGGCACAGGGGTGCCGCAGTCCAAAGACGGCTTCGCCGTCAGGAATTTGATGCGCAGCATCTTTGGAGTGCGCAACCCCTGTTGCGCTTTTCTCTGGATTTTGTATTATCATTACGAAGGAATATTTATATGCCAGACTGGCCTCATTCACCACCGCACAGGTCAATTGAACCCGGAACTTATATGGTTACGTCCGGTACTTATGGCAAACTACCATATTTTTCAAAACCGGAAAGACTTGATTTCTTATCGGAGAAACTTTTTGAATACGCAAAACGATATGAGTGGAACCTGCAAGCATGGGCCGTAATGTCCAACCACTATCATTTCATAGGTTTTTCCACTAAGCCTGCAGTTCTGGGTGATTTCATATCTTCTTTTCACACTGAGACAGCGCGATATGTAAATGAACTTGATAAGACGACAAACAGAAAAGTCTGGTATCAATATTGGGATAGCCATATCACATATCAGAAGTCATATTATGCAAGACTGAAATACGTACACAATAATCCTGCCCATCATGGGATTGTTCCAGTTGCGGAGAATTACACCTGGTGTTCGGCGGGATGGTTCAATATGCATGGAGAACCTGCTTTCAGGAGGACGGTTGAGAGTTTTAAGATTGATACATTGAAAGTGGATGATGATTTTTGAAGATGGAGGAAAATACAAAGCGGCACAGGGGTGCCGCACTCCAAAGATGCTTCGCATCAAAGATTTTGAATAAAAGAGAAAATTGAAAATGTGGAAAACAAGAAAATACATTAAGAACCTGTTCAAGTTCGGCATCATTATTGCATGTCTCTGCGCCATCAGTTCCGGGGCTTTCGCTCAAAAACTGGAAGTTGACAACATAGTCCTGTCTTTAAAGAATCTCGAAGCAAAGCAAATCGCGCGTCCTGCCGATTATGATCTTGCCAAAGACTGGGATCTTTACCAGTTCAAGCTCAAGAAAATCCGGCATATCCTGCAGTTTTATAAGCCATCCCAGGGCATGCTCGAGGCCGTTGACGCTGAATTGAAGCAGGCAGAAGTGCTGTTGAAATCACTGGAGGAAAAGACTGCATCGAAACTACAGACCGGCACCGTAGAGGAAGCATATTTTGACGATACTGACGGATCTCCCCAGCCGTTCATCAGATATCTGCCGGAAAGCTACGACAAGAACACCAAGTATCCGCTTATCATTTATCTTCATGGATATTCGCCATATCTCGACATCGTAAACTGGGGAACCATGCCGGAAGGCATCACGGAGATGGCTGACAAGGTGAATGCCTGCATTGTCATGCCTTTTGCCAGAGGCAATACCGACTTCCAGGGAATCGGGGAGCAGGATGTCCTGAATGTCATCAAGCAGATGAGCAAGCGTTATAATATTGATGAAGACAGGATCCTTCTTTCCGGGATGTCGATGGGAGGAATGGGCGTGTGGACGATCGGATCGCACTATCCGCATCTGTTCGCGGGACTGCTGGTGGTTTCCGGGAGAGGAGATTTTTATTTCTGGAAGAAGATCAAGCCCGGCTCCCTTCCAGCCTATCAGCAGTGGCTGACCGATCGTGAATTTGCCGCGTCACATTTACCAAACCTCCGTCAGCTTCCTGTCTGGGTTTTCCATGGGACCGATGACACGCTGATCCCTGTTGAAGAAGCACGGCACATGAAAGATCTGCTGGGACCTGGAAATCCATTGTTCAAATATCAGGAGATAGCGGGCGGAGACCATTGGATACATGAAAAGGTCTTCAGCAAGGCAGAAGTAATTGACTGGATAAAGAATATCAGGAGGAAGAATCCTGAAAGCTTTGAATATGTCGCATATGCCCAGGCCTATCGCCTTGCATTCTGGCTTGATATCACCCATTTTGAGGAAAACTGCCAGCCTACTAAGATTCAGGTGGAGGTCAAGGATGATAAGGTGCTGATCAAGACGTCCGGTGTCGGGGAGCTTGTCCTTGAGAGGAGCAGGATGCCGGAGCGTATCAGAAAATTTCCCGTCGTCAAGGGAAATGATTTTATCTTGGATGAATCTTATAATATCAAGAACAGCGGAACTTCATACAACTGGGGGCCGGTAAAGGATGATTTTCTTAAGCCTTTCATGTTCGTCAATGCGGGGATGAAGGATTCAGAGTTCAGACAACGGATCCTTGAGTGGTATATGTTCGCCAAAAGCCTGCCGAGGTTCAAGAATGAAAAGGATCTGACTGAACAGGACAAGAAATCATTCAATCTTTTCCTGTACGGGGAGCCGGAAAGCAGCCCATTGATAGAAGAAGTCCTCAAGCAGGCCCGGATAAGGATCACCAAGGATGAAATCCTGGTTGGCGATAATAAGTTTCCCCGGGAAGGCAATGGGGTTTATCTAAAATACAATAGCCCGTGGGGACCGAACAGCGTGGTGGTCCAGTGCGGAATTCCATGGGGGAAATCATGTTCGGACAACCATCGCTACGACTTTCTGCCGGGATACATTGTCTATACCGGAGAAGCGGATCCTAATGATCCTTTTGGAGGCAACAAGGCGCTTATGGGCGGCTTTTTCGACAAGAATGGCAAATTAATCCCTTAATATTGTCTTCTAAAGGCACTATTTTTGCTGTTTTTCCGTTGTATTGTGAACTGGTTGCAAAAAATGGAAGAACTTGGCATCAAATGAACCTGCATGAAAATCAAAGAATTGAATTCAAGGAATCCTGGCAGGATGACTGCCTGAAGACAGTTGCGGCTTTCGCAAATACCGATGGTGGAATTCTTTATATCGGAATTTCTGATGATGGCAAGGAAGTTGGAGTAAAAGATTCCAAAAAACTTCTCGAAGTTATTCCAAACAAGATCAGGGATCTTCTCGGAATCACGCCAAAGGTCCGTGTCAAAAACAAGGATGGTAAAGATATTATCCAAATCGAGGTGGACTATTCGCCCGCGCCAATCTCATATCATGGCAAGTTTTATGTCCGTTCAGGAAGCAATACCCTTGAACTAAAGGGCAACGAGCTTGCACAGTTCCTGATTTCTAATTCCGGCTCAAGCTGGGTTGACTACGAAGCAGAAGGATTGTCAATGAAAGAGATTGACATACCCACAATCGAGAGCTTCAAGCGCTTGTCGCTGAAAAGATTTCCACTCGCGGCAACCGTAAAAAAAACGGAGATTCTTCTGGAAAAACTCAACCTTCTTACGGATAAAGGCAAACTCAAAAGAGCTGCAGTTCTTCTTTTCGGAAAAAATCCCAAGAAGATTACAGTCTCGGCCATCATAAAAATAGGGAAGTTCTCCGATGAGGGATTTGTCCAGACTTCCGACGACGTCGAAGGCAATCTTTTCCAGCAGGTTGACAATGCGATGACAATCCTCCGGACGAAATACTTGCTCTCCACTTTCAAGTACGAAGGTGTTTATAGGAAAGACATCCTTGAGTATCCTGAAGAAGCCTTGCGCGAAGCCATCATAAACTCCATCATCCACAAGGACTATCTTGGTCCGCATATCCAGATGAGGATATATCAGAATATGATTGATCTGTGGAATCAGGGGCCTCTCCCGAAAGGGATAAGTATTGCGGATCTCAAGAGAGTGCATAAGTCAGTTCCCAGGAACAGAATTCTCGCCGAGACCTTTTTCAAGGCCGGCCTCATCGAAGGCTGGGGCCAGGGCACATTGAAAATCACTGAAGACTTTGTCGCCGCCGGATTCCCACCACCCAAATTCAAAGAGCAGTTCGGTGGCGTCTCGGTGTTCTTCTACAAAAATGAAATCACTCATGACGCCCAAAAAAAGAGATTGTCAGGAAAGACAGGTGAACTCAAAGGAGAATCTGTGAATGCGAGTTCACTGAAAGACTCGGCAAAGACTGTCCAGAAAAGTAGGGAGGAAAGTAGGGAGGAAAGTAGGGAGGAAAGTAGGGAGAAAAGTAGGGAGAAAGTTTTAAGGATACTCTCAGCAAACCCGGAATCAACAATTTCTGAAATAGCCCAAAGCCTTGATATGTCGACTGCAGGAATAGAAAAGATTATAGGCCGATTGAAGGATTCTGGCGATCTCATCCGTGTCGGCCCCGACAAGGGCGGACACTGGGAACTTGTAAAGAAAACAAATTATTAAATTGGTTGAGTGGGTGCGGAAATGGACTTTATAAATAAAAATCGGACCGCTATATCAATCAGGCATGTCCTGAAATTGCTTTCCCCTGCCATTTTGGTTCTTTTATTCCTGTCTGTCGGAAATATCTTCGCCGGAACGGCGCCTGCGGACTTTACCGGATATGCCGAAGTCGGCTCGACTGCAGAAAAATACGGGGAATTCAGGTTCAAGATCAACTGGAAACCTGAAATGGGATATTTCCTGATGCTTGCAGACAAGGAAAAGAAGAACCAATGCTTCATACAGTTCAAAAATAACACCGATGGGATCCGGATCCAGGGGACGAATCCTCCAGCAAATCCGGGAGTGGTAGTTAAACTTGTGAATCCATTGCCGGACAAGCCGATGGCGGAACTTGAGTTCAATGTCAAACTGCATCAGCATTCGTGGATCATTTATCTGGACAACAAGGAGATTTACCGGCTACGTCCTCCGTTTACGGCGGATTCACTGTGGTTCCAGAACCAGGCGCTCGATGACAAGACCAAAAAATTACGTTTCCAAAAAACAGCTCCTCTTTACTTCCATGATGATTTCATGATCGCCGACAAGGATGAAAACCAGCTTGACAGCTGGGAAACCTTAAGCGGGAAATGGCTTATCCATACTGCTTTGGAATCGGCGATAGAACAAAAAACCTCCACCAATCTCAAAGCGAAACCGCTGGAAATGGAAAGAAGTCCGAATTTCTACAGCCTCAAGGGCACAGGGGAGAACGGACTGATAGTCTCAGGTTATCCTTTCCATGACAATTATCTCCTGCAGGCGGCCATACAGATACAGAAGGGTGAAAGCGGCCTGGCATTCTATGTACAGGATGAATCCAATTTCTATACTTTCACTATTTTCCTTTCTGACAATGAAGACGCTTTTGCATTGCTGAAGAAACACCAGTCCGGAAAACCGCCGGTCATTATGAAGGCAGTTCAGCTGCAGCTTCTCCCCGAACAGTGGATCATGCCAAAAATCCAGGCGATGGACAATCATATTTCTGCATACATTGACAACGTAAAAGTAATGGAAATCGACGAGTCTCTTCCGCCCGGAGGCCAGTTCGGCCTGTTCGTCAATAGTCCCCAGACCATGATTTTCGATGACTTTACTGCGGAAAGCCTTCCGTATCTGAAACTGGACGATCTGCAGGACGTGAAGTTCAATACGTCTTTCAGCCAGGGAGATGTTTTCTACAAGCCCGGCTATTTCGACTGGCTTTTCGGCAAAGGAAAGGAGAAGGAGCTTTTCCCCGGAAAGACGAATGAGGACCGCTGGCTGGTCTTCGGCAATCCTGAGGACAAGACGGCCGTGGCCGGAGCATCCATGAAAATCACATCCGATAATGCAGCAGCAGGCCTGCTATTCGGATGGAAGGGCAGGGAAAATCCTTTTTTCCGCCTCCTATATAGTCAAAGCGGTTCAAAGTGCTATGTCCGGCTGGAACAGCTGAAGATGGATGGAGCAGAGCCCAGAATCCTCGAAACTGCCGAACTTGATGTGAATGAAAAATCAATGCTCTCATTGAAGGCGGAACTTTCTCCCGACGGCCTGATAAAGCTGTCCTGCAATGATCAGCTGGTGATGCTCCGCCAGGAATCGGAAGCCGCCGCAGGCGCCGCTGGAGTGTTTGTCGGAAAAGGCTCCGGCGTATCAGTCAATAAGCTTGTCTACCGCTTCAAGCCGGAAGAGGTCTTCAGGGACAAGCTGCAGAAGAATGAAATATATGCGAACGATCCGTTCATGAAGCACTGGGCCAACCCGGCCGGGGAATGGACAAAGGACGCCAAAGAGCAGAAATTCTGGCATAAGAGCGATTTTTTCGGCACGTTCTCGCTGACGGTCCCCATAGCGGAAAATTCCGAGATGCATCTTGGCGCGAAAGATGAACAGGCTTCAGGTGAGGTGATTGTCAAAATCAATGGTCCGGATTTTGAAATTACAGAATCCTCCGGGAAATCTCTTTTCAAAAAACCGACCACCGAGCTGTTTAAAAAGGACAAGGACGGAAAACCCGGTACAAAATATGAACTTTCAGTGGAGGACACGTGGCTCTGGGGCAGCTGTAACGGCAGTCTGGCTTTCAAGGTGAAGCTTGGTCGTCCGCTTGTAGGAACCAGGATCTTCATCAAGGGTTTTACAGAAGCGCACATGGGAACCATGCATGCGACCCGTGACAACGTCCTGGACTTCTTGTTTACCGAAGCTCCATATGAGTGGCTGAGAAATGGCGGAGACTGGCAGGTGATAAACCGTTTCCAATGCGATCCCCGATGGTCGCATATGAACGGACAGTCCGCCAACGATCTGGCCTCCCTCTGGTCCAAGTACCAGGTAGAGGGAGATTTCTGTATTGAAATGTATGCCGGAATGCGCCACGGCGACTGGTACCAGCGTGTCGGGGATCTGAACCTGACGGTCATGAACAGGAAGGCAATCCCGTCCGACGGCTATACTTTCATCTGCAGCGGATGGGATCCCAACTTCAGCCAGACAAAATCCCGCCTCCTCCGCAATGGGAAAATGGCCGCTGAAAGCGACAAGTATCTTTCTCCCCGGCTGCGCGATGGCAATGTCCGCAGGTATCTGGATCCTCTGATCGGCACAGGCCGCGATGTACACGGCGCCTGGTACTATGTCAAGGCAAGGCGCATCGGGAACCTTGTCGAATACTACTTTGACAATGAAAAGGTCTTTTCATATTATGACAATGATCCTCTGGGGAAAGGGGGATTCGGGATATGGACGTTCATGAACTCCATGATGGTCGCCAGAGTCAAGATCGCCGCGGCAGGAAATATCACGCCGAAGGATTTTTCCTTTGCAGAAATCAATCCAGACATTATAAAAGTGGAAAAAACCAAGACCGTAGAGAAGCCTACCCTGCTCTTGAACGGCCTTCCGGCAAATCTAATGACTTCCGATTCCTGGAAGCAGATCGATTCCGCCGGCGCTCCGAAAGTGACTTTTTCACAGAATGCATTCAAGGTTAAAAATATCCTTGGCGGAGGAATATTTGCGGCTGAAGCAAAAAATCTGCTGTATCCCGAGGACAGCATTTCCGCCTGGACCTGCGAGATCAAGCGCACTGAAAACGCAGAATTCAATTTCCATTTCGAGCTGGGAAGACGCAATGCCAAGGGGGAATTCAGTACGCTGCAGCGCTATTTCTATCAGATTACCGGATCAGATTATTCCAAAGGAATATTCCAGCTTGCTGGCAGCGCCGGTGAACTCAGGCCTGTCAAGCTCCAGCAGTTGGACTCAAATGAAAACTGGACCCGTGTCTGGTTTCCGGTTCCATATATATTCCCGAAATTCGGCGCAGGAAAGGATCTTGTCTGGAAAGTCATCGGCTTTGGAAACTACCAGCCCAGCGATATCGTCCAGGGCTTGAAGGGAAATGGTCCGGATGAAGCATATGCCGTAAGGAATTTCTCTCCTGTATTCTCCCAGATCCCCAAGGTGGAATGCAAAAGCCAGGACCAGTCCGGTTACAGTTACCAGCTCTTGCTCGATGGGACGGAGATCAAGGCTGGCAATCTGGAGGAATTCAACAAGAGCCTCAAAGGCATACAGCGGCAGGGACTTGTCAGCGGAAAACTCTCGATAGCCGGCAAAAGCGATCAGGCCGATATGATGTGGGCCATGCCTGAAGATGAAAGCAGATGGCTTTGCAAGTGGGATGACGAGAAGAAGAATTCCGTCATCATCACCACAGATGTGAACTACCGGTTTCTGAACAATGACAGGCTGATCGTAAAGGTCCAGGGCGTTGAACTGCCGGTAGAAGAACTCGGGATCAACAAGTTCAGGATTTCACTCCTGGACAAGATGGATGAAGGTTTCAGGAAACTGCTGCAGGATGAAGTCCTGGGCCTGGAAATAACGAAAGGCGGCAAGAGCAGGAATATCACATTGTCATGGAAGGATTGCACCGCGGTCGCGCCCCCGATCCTGGCAAAACTGGACGGGATAACGCCATTCTTCCAGTCATTTGAAAATCCCGAACTGAGAAACAGGGTCAGGCTTGACTCCAACAGGATGACGTATGCATGGGACAAGGACAGGAACAACACATGCCTGGTAGTAGCCAACAAGCTTGCCCACCAGCGCCTGCGGATCGACTTCAATGCGAATTTGTCCATTGCACAATACCCCCTCCTCCAGTTCATGTACAAAACTGATCCCATGGGGCAGATAAGCCTTAACCTGCGGGATAATGCCGTCGCCTACCTTAACGAACCGCATATGGCCGCACGGAAAGTGCGTTTCGGGACTGAACTTGTAAAGGACGGCGAATGGCATTCCTGGACCGGCTTTTCAACGGATGCGTTTGACAAGCACGCTTACTCCTCTTCCATATTCAAACCTTCACGGATCGCCCTTGGCTCCTTTGACAAGGAAGATCAGACCGGAAGAAACAGCCAGTTGTTCCTTGACGATGTTGTCTGCGGGCCTGCGGTAAGACAGGCAGAGCAGCTCGCATTCACCCCGTATTATTTCGACAGGAAGGACGGTGTCAGGGTTTATACTGCGATCATCGCGGGAGAAAAGCCGTACCTTTCGCTGGACGCTGACGCCAGGAAGAAAATAATCTGGAAGGAAATCAGCAACAACGTCAAATTTGTCCCCGACCTCGGAAATACCGCAGAAGGAGTGCATCAGTTATTGCTGAAAGCGACAGGCCATGACGGACGTGAATCCCAGGTCACGTCAATACCTTTCCTTTATGACAGGACCCCGAAAACTGCGAACTTCGCATTTAAGACGATTGAAGATCCTGCTTTCAACGGATCTTATCTGCAGATCGAGTGGCAGAACAAAAACGGAGCTCCATTGAACATTGATTCCATGACGACCGCATTTGCCGGAACAAAAATTGCAATTGATACACAGCTCAGCAAGATGGAGCACCGCCAGGACGCCGAAATATTCAACATAAACTGGCCGTATATGCTCAGAGCTCCTATCGACAAGATGAAGAACGGCGAAACAGGGGAGCTGCTTGTCTCCGGACTTGAAGACGGAGCCGGCAACAAGACCGCCGACCTGCACATTCCAATAAAGATCAATTACGCCGAAGACAAGCTGCCTCCAACCCCCTTGAAGCCTTCGCTCTCGGATAGCATCCTCTTCCATCTTGATCCTTCATGCGAGATCTATGACAAGCTTCCTGTAAATATGCAGAACGTCAAGAACAAGACCCATAAGGAAGGTTCCTGCGCCTTTGTAAGGTTCTCCGGCACAAACGGCGCCGGAACTTTGACTGTCATCTCGAGAAAGAGGAAGAACAGCAACGATATTGATTTCGATTCATATCTTGCGATGAGGCTTCGATTCCCGCATGCGGAAATTCCAAAGACGGCCTCTCTCATGCTTGAGATCAAGTACAGTGAAAACAAAACTGTCCAGGTCGGTCTTCTGGATGGCAAGATAGCTGATGACGGCAAGATCGACAAGTTCCTTGACGTTAAAAACAACGGCTGGCAGGATTTCGTCATTGATCTGCAGGATTTGCATGTCCGGAAATTCGGTGAAAAGCTTGACAGGAGAAAGGTACGCATCAGGGAAGTCAACCTGATTGCCAGAGATCTGAATTCCAAAGACTTGTTCGACCTCGGGCTTCTGACGATCTTCAAGGAGTCCAGGTCCGATGAGAAGTTTGAACTGGACGCCTATGACCAGAGTGGAATTGCTGATATGTCATGGGAAGTGGAGGATTCCGGCGGAAAGTTTGTCGGCAACGGCGTCTGCGACGGCAGAGCATTCGCATTGAACGAGATTGTGCCGGCCGAAGGTGTCCAGTGGCTGAAATTGTACTTCAGCGACAAGGCCGGAAACAGGACTTTGCCGATGGTCTTCCCATTGATCTTCAAGGGAACCCCGGAAGCCATGCAGAATCAGGGGAAAAAGTGATTACAAAAGTCAAACTGCCCAAGGCGGATGCAAATATGAATGAAGGAACCATTGGCAAATGGTTCGCTTCGGAAGGAGACATGGTTTCCATTGGCGAACCGCTGGTCGAAATCATCACCGATAAGACAGTCTTTGAGTTTGAATCTCCGAAGTCCGGCATTTTGAGGCAGATCACGGCTCCGGCGAACAGTGTCATTCCTCCGGGTTACGTCCTTGCGCTGATCGGAAAAGCTGAAGATAAACTGCCTGATGTGGAAGAATATAATCGCGGCCTGATGGAATCATATCTGAAAGAAAAAGAGCTGTTCATTGAAAAGGATAAGGGGATAAAGGGGAAATCATCCGGAAATCCAGACAAGAACAAGGTCCGGGCGACTCCTTCGGCCAAGCGGCTGGCCAGCGAACATCAGCTTGACTTGTCAAAGATCCAAGCCATGTTTGAAGTGGAAGTTGTCAATGAAAAAACAGTCTTGCAGTATCTGGAACAGCAGACTGCAAAACCTAAAGATAAGTAGAAGAGTTTCGACAGCTCTTGCGAGCTTGACTACTAACGAATTCCAAATTGGATTTATTCGTTTGTAGCCTGTCCGCCGTAGCTTCTTAGCGAAGGCGGATTAACGTCGCAAGACGTGTTCTTAATTGAGTTTTTTGGAATTTGTTATTTAGGAAGGGATCTCTAAAATGAAAGATCGTGTCGCATTAGTCACCGGCGGCTCCCGCGGCATCGGGAGGGCCATCGCCATTGAACTGGGCAAGGCAGGTGCGAAAGTCGCAATCTGCTACAAACAGAATGATGAGCTGGGCGCCAAGGTTGCCGGGGAAATAAATGAAAATGGCGGAAACGCCAAGGCTTTCAAGGCGGATGTCAACAACAGCACAGAGATCACTTCCCTTTTCAAATCAGTAAAAGAATCTTTCGGCCCGGTCGAGATCCTTGTCAGCAACGCCGGAATCATAAGACAATGCCCGATCGCATTGCTCTCAGAACAGGAATGGGACGAAGTGGTCGATACAAACCTGAAGGGAACTTTCACCTGTACACGTCTTGCGGTTCGTGACATGATGCGCGCCAAATGGGGAAGGATCATCATTATTTCTTCCGATGCCGGCCGCCTGGGCGAGGCCATGGGCTCACATTACGCCGCTTCGAAGGCCGGAGCCATTGGATTTGCGAAATCCGCAGCCCGGGAGCTGGCTCCATACAACATCACTGTCAACGCGGTCACTCCGGGATATATTGAAACCGATATGACTGCTGGGACAGAAGCTGCAGTCCGAGCCAAACAAATTGAATCTGTCCCCGCAAGAAAGATGGGCTCACCTCAGGATGTAGCCTGGCTGGTCGCATTCCTCGCCAGTGAAAAAGGGCAATACATAACAGGCCAGACCATTTCAGTTGACGGTGGACTCTTCATGTGAAGGGAACGGTGATGGTTCGGTCTATCTTTTTGGTTCGGTATTGCTAATGCTTCTATCATATTCATCAGATATAGCCTTCCCAAGTTTTAACATGTCTATCTTTGGAACAACTGTCCCTGTATTAACATGATTACTGCAGGAAACCCAAATGCTATATTTGCTGTCAGAGGTTGAAAACAATAGAGACATCATTCCGCCACCCCAAGCAACCCATCCGAAACTATATGCTTTTGAACCTATTCCCTTAATTTCTTTAAAGGCTAATGCCTTCTTGACTTCATCTGTGTCCGTCGATTTAATCTCGTTGTTTTCTTTAATCTTATCAATGAGCTCAATACATGCTTTAGAAAGTTTTTTAGCATCAGTCAGAAATTTCTCACTAAAATATGTCTCCATATTAGAAATGGTTATGGTATACCTGTAATAGGAGTTATTATCTTTGTTTATTGTGTCTGAGTAAAAATCATAATTTATCCGAAGCTCTTCTTTAGTGTTGCTGTTTAATCTTTTGTATTTAAATGGTTCTTCAAGAAATTTATCTAAGAATTTATCCCCCATGTTTTTTTCAAAATAATCAAAAGGCGCACCCACCCCCGAAAAGGATAAAATGTTGATAAGAATAAAAGTAATAATTGTTTTCATATCGCCAAACGTTACTAGGAGGAATTCCTCTTTTTATGGAAAACCTAATATTACTATAACCTTAATGGGTGAAGAGGCAAGGAAAATTTAAGATTGGACTAAAAGAGTGTGGTACAGGCGTCTCGCCTGTAATTTCTCTTCGGAGCGCCGGCATCTTGCCGGCAATTATCTACTCTCCACAGGCGAGACGCCTGTACTACATTCTTTCAAGCGTTGCCGGCAAGATGCCAGCGCTCCGAAAGAGAGAGAACCTTTAAAAGAATCATGTTGTACTTTTGTACTCGAAATGCTAAATTTTAAAGGTTACCAGAGTATTCATGATTGGAGTAACAATGTCCGAAACTTCAAAGCGCATTGCGGTTACCGGGATGGGGGTTGTCTCCCCGCTGGGAAATGATATCCAGACATTCTGGAACGCCTTGTGCGCAGGCAAGGACGGAATGAAACCGATCACTCACTCCAACCTCTCCGGGTTTCCTATCCAGATGGGAGGAGAAATCCATGAGATTCCGCTTCCGCAGGAACTTCTCGCAAAGATCTGCCCTGAAGACCGTTCACAGCTTATGGTCGTTTCTGCCGTCAAGCAGGCCGTTGAACAGGCTGGATTGGAATGTAGGACAGGCGTCCCGCCTGTCGCAGAAAGACAGGCCAGAGGCCTGTCCTACTCTAAAGAATGTACACTAAAGAATGCGGGACAGGCATCCTGCCTGTTTGAGAAGAATAAAAAGACAGGCGAGACGCCTGTCCTACACTCTAAAATTGCAGTTGTATTGTCCACCAACTTTGCCTCAGCAGGAACCCTCGACGGAGATCTTGGTCTTACTACTCCCTGGACAAAAGGCGATCTGGGATTCCAAACAGCCGCCGATCTTGTAGCCGATATCTGGAACCTGTCAGGTCCGAGATCCACACTGTCACTGTCTTGTTCCTCCGGAGCCGCAGCCATCGGTTACGGCGCGGATCTGATCCGGAGCGGACGCGCAGATTATGTGATCGCCGGAGGATATGATGCCATCAGCCGTTTTGCCTGGGCGGGACTCAGCCTGCTGAGGACGATGACAGAAGACAAGTTACGTCCATTTGATAAGAACCGTGCAGGCACGCTCTTCTCAGAGGGCGCTGGAATAGTAGTTCTTGAATCCTATGAATCAGCCAAGTTGCGGAATTCGCAGATCCTGGCGGAACTCTGCGGATTTGGGTTCAACAATAATGCATATCATATGACCGCCCCTTCGAAGGATGGACAAGGGATTACGGAGACGATGGCGATGGCGTTGAAGGAGGCAGGGATCAGTCCGGAAATGGTCGATCATGTCAACACCCATGGTACTGGAACCCAGTTGAATGATTCTACCGAGACCGCTGCAATCAAGCAGGTACTTGGGAAACATGCCTATGACGTGCCGATAACAAGTATCAAGTCTATGACCGGGCATCTGATGGGCGCCGCAGGCAGCGTGGAAGCAATTGCGTCAATCATGACCATACTCAACGGTAAAATTCCTCCGACAATAAACCTGACGACCCCGGATCCGGAATGTGATCTGCCGATTCCGACAAACGGCGCGCTTGAGGCGAAGGTCAAAACTGTGATCACCAACTCATCCGGCATCGGCGGCAACAATGTTTCGCTGGCGTTCCGCAGTGCAGGAGAACCAAATCCATGAAACCACAGAACACACAGATTACACAGAAAAGTATCGATCTGATTACAAAACTAAGAGAAGGGTTTATTGCGGAGATGAATCCGTTGGAGTACAAACTTTAGTTTGTCTTGAATTTGTTGGTAGTAGCGCAATTTATTGCGCGTTCTTGAAGTAGGGACGGGCTTTAGCCTGTCCCATTCTTATGATCAAGATGGTACGCTTCCGCCGTCGCAAAGTCGCAAAGAAGCTATGGCGGACACGGGAAGCACGTACCTACTTGGAATAACGGCGTATAAATACGCCTACTACAAACAAAAGACGCAAGCTAAAGCTTGTACTCCAACTTAAGAAATCAGATCAACAGATGCAATTTTACAATTACCGCAACAATAATATGATGTGTAGATTATGAAACGAGTAGTAATAACAGCTGCAGGACCGGTGACCGCGATCGGTATCGGACAGGAATGTTTTACCGAAGGAATCCTTGAAGGCGGCAGCGGAATTATGGAAATCGCCGCGTTTGAACATGAGAAGTACGACGCGCATCTTGCAGCCACGGTTGAGGATTTTGATGTGAAGGAGTTCCTGCCGACGCCTAAGAATTATCTTGACAGGAATACTGAACTGTCATTTGGTGCGTTCAGCCTCGCTATCAAGGCTAGCGGAATCGACCTCGCAAAGGCGGACAAGGCGAACATTGCTTTGATTTGGAGCACTGCTTTTGGTGGGACTGATACCATGAACCTGTTTTATTCCGATGTCCAGAAGAAAGGGCCACGCTTCGGGAAGCCCATCCTGTTCCCACACACCTATTCCAATACAGCAATAAGCATGCTGAGCATTGAATATAAGCTGAATGGTCCGCATATGAACTTCGTTTCCGGATGGACTGCTTCAGGACATGCCTTGGTATACGGTTATGATCTGATTGCCTCAGGCCGTGTTCCAGTCGCATTCGTCGGCGGAGCTGAATCTTTCAATGAGACAATATTTCGCTTCTGCTGTTCGCGAAATATTCTCTCATCATCTTCCAAGGAAAACGCCTGCGTGCCGTTTGACAGCACTGCAGGAGGAACAGTAATGGGAGAAGGTGCCGGAATGCTCGTGCTGGAAGATCTGGATTCCGCATTGAAACGCGGAGCGCATATCCTTGGTGAAATTTCCGGTGCCGGTTTGGCTGGATCTCCCGGAGGACTGAAATCGATGGCAGTCGAAGAAGCCATGACAACTGCTATCGATAATTCTAAGCTTAATCCTTGCGATGTGGAATTCGTGCTTGCCAGCGCGAACGGAATGCCGGATATGGACAATGCCGAAGCGGTCGCCATAGGAAATGTCTTCGGAGACAATAAGTTGACGACCACGGTAAAACCTCTGATTGGAGAAACTTTCGGAACCGGTGGAATCCTGCAGCTGCACGCGGCGTTAAGCATCTTGGAAAAGCAGTTTGTCCCCGGAGTCAAGACCACATCAAGAATTCCTGAAGCTGAAAAACTGCATATTCCTGCTGAAGGATATTCGAAAAACATAAAAACTGTCCTGCTGAACAATCTGGATCCGAACGGCAATGCCGTCAGCCTGGTGGTAAGGAGATTTTAGCGGTATCCCGATAAAGGTAGGGCGCGTTCTCCGTAACGCGCCGCTTCAAGAACGGACACCTCGGAGAGGCGTCCCTACCTTTTTAAATATAGACAGACTTATTATATTGGAACCAGTAATTTCTAAATTGGATGGTGAATTTAACGCTGAAAGCGTATAGTGATGTAGCCTATGGTTTCAACCATAGGTATTATGACCGAAGTGATTCCGTCCTGAAGGGACGGAGTAAGGAAGTAAATGATGGCAAAACGGTACGAATTATATTCGAGAATTACTCCGTCTCTTCAAGACGAAACATTTCTATGTGATTTACCTGTGGTTGAAACCACAGGCTTTAATACTCCATCCCTTCAGGATGAAGAAAGAGAGTTGAGTTTTGAAAGAAATTAATGACAAGTTGATTGATGACTACACCACGATGCTGTTGATCCGTTGTTTCGAGGAGACGGTCGACGAGCTGTTCACCACCGGCGTGGTTGCCGGAACAGTCCATACATGCGTCGGACAGGAAGCTGTAGCAGTCGGCGCATCCAGCGCCCTTCAAAAAACCGATGTCGTCACCAGCAACCACCGCGGGCATGGGCATTTTATCGCCAAAGGCGGCGACATCAGACGGATGATGGCGGAAATGTTCGGAAAGGCCGATGGTTATTCCGGAGGCCGTGGCGGCAGCCAGCTGATGGCTGACTACAAGCTGGGTTTCATGGGCGGAAATGGAATTGTTGGCGGAAGCATACCGCTGGCGGCCGGAATGGCGCTACGGTTCAAACAGCAGAAGAAATCCAATATCGCCGCCTGTTTTATCGGTGACGGCTCTGTGAACCAGGGAACTTTCCACGAGACCTTGAACATGGCTGCCCTTTGGAAGCTGCCGGTTCTCTTCCTATGTGAAAACAATCTTTATGCAATGTCCACTCCGGTTGCCGAAGGAAATGCAAATACGGATTTCGCAGTAAGGGCTGCCAGTTATGGGATGCCGGGTGTCAGCGTCGATGGAAATGATTTTTTTACTGTCAAGGAAACTATCAGAGGATATGCTGGACTTGCAAGAAGCGGAGAAGGTCCGGCATTCATTGAATTCAAGACTTATCGGTTCTCTGGACATTCCCGCGGTGATCAACGACTTTACCGGACCCGCGAGGAGGAAAATACCTGGAAGAAAAAGGGGCCTTTGCTCCGTATGAAGAAGTATCTGATCCAGAACGACGTCATAACCGAGGATGATGACCGTAAAATTAAAATCTCAGTCAGGAAAAAAGTCCAGGAAGCTGTCAAGTTTTCCAAAGCAAGCCCCTATCCCGACAAGGAAACACTGCTAGAAGGAGTCTACGCATGACAATGGTAAGCTACAGCGAGGCCATACGCCAGGCGATGACAGACTGCATGAAGCAGGATCCGGATGTGTTCCTGATGGGCGAGGACATCGGAGTCTATGGCGGTGCGTTCGGAGTAAGCCGTGGAATGCTGGCCCAGTTCGGGCCGGAACGAGTAATCAATACTCCGTTGTCCGAAGGAAGTTTTGTGGGAATGGCAATTGGCGCGGCCCTCACTGGTGGACGGCCGATCGTCGAAATCATGTTCATGGATTTCATCACGCTGGCCGTTGACCAGCTTGTCAACCAGGCGGCAAAGCTCCACTACGTGTATGGCAAGCAGGCAAGATGCCCGCTGGTCATCCGCGCAGTCGGTGGAGCAGGACGGAATTATGGGCCTACACATTCTCAGAATCTGGAAGCATGGTTCTGCCACACCCCTGGACTGAAAGTCGTCGCCCCTTCTTCGGTGGAAGACGCCTACACCATGATGCAGGAGGCGATCTACGATGACAATCCTGTCATATTCCTCGAGCATAAATTGCTATATCCTATAAAAGAGGATTGTATTTTAAAACCTGGAAAAACCAAGCTGGCAGGATCAAAACGCCTGCAAAAAGGTGGAGACATAACCATAGTTTCCTATTCGTATATGACCTATGAAGCCCGGGCGGCAGTCCAAATCCTGCAGAAGCAGGGGATTTCAGTTGATCTGATCGACTTGAGGACTCTTCATCCGTTGGACGAAACTATTATCCTGGAGTCGGTGAAGAATACAGGGAAAGTCCTGATCGTCGCCGAAGAACCGCGCTCATGCGGTATTTCCGCAGAAATTTCCTCCAGGATCTTTGAACAGGTCTATGACTATATTGATGCACCTGTCCACAGGCTGACTCTGCCGGACGTGCCGATATCGGCAAGCCCTTCGCTGGAAAAAGCCGCCATGCCGGATCGCGCGGCAATTGTAAGGGCCGTTCACGAACTATGTTCGAAGTAAGTTATTAAAACTCTCATATTGATATTGACATTATGGTAGGGACGGATCTCCGAGCCGTCCGCGGCGCTCTCGGCGAGAGCGCCCTACCTATAAAGAAGGGGTACTGAATGCCTGCGATGCCGAAAATATCCGTGGTGATCCTTTCGCACAACAAGATTGATTATACCCGGACGTGCATCCACAGCCTGCTGTCGACAGACTATCCAGACTGGGAACTTGTAATAATTGATAATGGTTCAACGGACGGCACTGCGGAATGGCTGAAAGAATTCCAGGAAGAAGCTGAAAACCACAATGTCCATGTCCAGTTGATATTCAATTCAGGAAACATCGGCTGTTCTACCGCGAGGAACCAGGGAATTAAAGCCTCCACCGGCGAACTGATAGCTTTTTGCGACAATGACATCGCCCTGCGGAACCGCAGCTGGCTGAAAGTGATGGCTGAAGATTTGCAGGCCTCAGACATAGGCATGGTCGGCCCAAAATTAATTTATCCTTTTGAACCTTATGACATTCAATGCGCCGGCGCAGCAGTCACCAAGTCCGGAAGAATTCAGTTCATCGGACGCGGTGAAAAAAGAAATGATCTGCTTTATAATGTCCGCAAGGAAGTGCAGTGCCTGATAAGCGCCTGCTGCATGACTAAGAAATCCATTCTCGACAAGCTGGGCGGTTTTGATGAGATCTTCAATCCTGTGGAATACGAGGATATTGATCTGTGCTACCGCATCCGTTCGCAAGGCTTTAAAATCCTCTACGAGCCCGCAGTCGAGATGTATCACTTTGAAAATGTCACGACGGAAGGGACGGAAAGCCTGCCGAATACGTATTTGATCGTAAAACACAGCCTGATATTTAAAGAGCGTTGGAAGAGTATGTTTGAAAAGGAACAAGGTCCGCCAGAGAAGGCTGCAAGATGGCGCCATCTTCCAAAAAGAAGACTGGCGGATATCGGGGAATTGGAAGTTAAGTAGGACGGGTTTAAACCCGTCAACAATCGTCGGGCTAAAGCCCAACATACTTATGAAAGGAATCAACCATGGATGATAATATCGAACAGGAAATAAAAAAGATGATCGTCGAACGTCTTTTCCTGAAAATCACCCCGGAAGAGATGGAAAATGACAAGGGGCTGATTGATGTCTATGGGATTGACTCGTTCAGCATCATGGAGATCGTCGTTGGACTTGAAGAACTATATGGGATAACCTTCAAGCCCGGAGAATTCAAGCTGTCCTACTTCAAGACCGTAGGCAGCATCGCCGAATTCGTAAGATCAAAGAAGAAATAGAATGAGATGATTGCAAAAAGTTTGTCGTGGAGGCAGTACCTGTTGGAGTACAAACTTTAGTTTGTCTTGAATTCGTTGGTAGCAGCGCAAATTGTGCGTTCTTGAAAAAGAATAACGGCGTATAAATTTGCCTACTACAAACAAGATACGCAAGCTAAAGCTTGTACTCCAACGAGAACAGTCAACTCAAAAGGGTTTTTATGATTCAGGAGCCTTTTTTCATCGATGGTGGGAACGCGCAGCTTTACAGCGTGCTTTTTATGCCTGAGGAAGGCTTTTCAAACAAGGTCTTCCTGTTCTGCCATCCCCTTTTCGAGGAGAAAAAAGCCTCCCATCGCGTACTGGTCGAACTCGCCCGCAAATTAGCCGGAATAGGCCATGCATCGCTCATGCTGGATCTCCGGGCCTGCGGCGACAGCGGAGGCGATGTCCGAGACTTCACTCCCGCAAACTGGTTGAATGACATGCATTCTGGAATCAACTGGCTGCAGAAACGCTTTGGAAAACCACGGATAACTCTTCTCGGAATACGTTTTGGCGCAACCCTCGCTGTCCAGTTCACTCTCAAGGAGAATGTCATTGAAGATCTGATCCTCATTGATCCGGTAATCATAGGAAAGGATTATCTCGACGAGATTTTCCAGCAGAAGTGCATCCGTGAAATGATGACCTTTGGGGAGGCTCGAACAGATGTTCCTGCGATGTTCGCAGACCTTGAGAAAAATGGGAAGCTTGATCTAGATGGAATAATGATCTCCTCTGATTTTTTCAATGCCGTCAAGGAAATTGATCTGCGCAAAGAGGATCTTTCATCATTGAAGCGCATTCTTCTGATCCAGCAATCACCAAGGAAAAGCCTGCTTCCCACCTATGAAGGATTCCAGCAAAAATGCCAGGAGGGAAATGTCAGTCTGGATATTTCATTGTTGACAATTCCGCCGTTCTGGAAGGCTGTTGACATGGCTGATTATGATACAGTTTGCAACTCCATCCTGCCATGGTGTCAATAATGAATATACGTGAAAAACCATTTATCTTTGAGAACAAGCAGCAGAAACTGTTTGGCATACTGCATCAGCCCGAATGCGGTCAAAAACAGACGGCGGTGATCTTCCTGCACGGATGGGGGACATACAGGATCGGGCCGCACCGCCTCTTTGTAGAAGTTGCCAGAGCATTTGCTTCAACTGGTTTCCCCTGTCTTAGGTTTGATTTCCGCGGACGCGGCGAAAGCGAAGGAGACGTCGCTGGAACAACATTGCTGGACATGATCGATGATGCAAAACAGGCTGTCAAGGAGATGCAGAAACAGCAGGGGATATCGCAGATTGTCCTTCTCGGCCTGTGTTCAGGCGGGGAAGTGGCAGTCGGAGCCGCCGCTTCCGATTCAAATGTCAATGGACTCGTCCTGCTGTCGACTCCCCTGCTCGGTAGACAGGCTAAGACAAGTGATGATGTCCGGCAGACTGCGAATTTCGCAAAAAGCTACTGGCAGAAGCTTTTCCTAGGTGAGACATGGAAAAAGATATTCAGTCTCCGTGTCAATTACCGGGCCATATTCAAGATCTTGTTCGGCCATTGCCAGCACAAGCATAACGGCAAAACGATGAAGGAAGCCGGACTTCTTGAAGATTTTAAGAACTTTAAGGGTGCCTGTCTCTTTATCTATGGTGAAAAAGATCCGGAAGCCGTCCATTCTGAAAATGCTTATCGTGGAATCTGTGCAAAGAATGCAAAAACCATCTTTAAGACAATCCCGGAAGCCAATCATAATTTTTATTCCGTCGCCTGGAAGCAGGAGCTGACAGGAAATATTTCCGAATGGTTGAATGCATATTTTAGCTGATGTTTGTTAAGAATAGAATTCGAGTGAATTACTGATGAGCAGAGCGAATCACATGGAGTGCGGTAACTTGTTTCCGCCTTTCTTCGCGAAATTTATTTCGCGGCTTTTATTTATTGGACGGAATAAATTCCGTCATTTAAGGCGGCAATGAATTGCCGCACTCCAAGGTCAGGCTCTAAGCCTGACGTAAATAAAATACAGGGGTCTTAATTGGATAATTCCAAACAAATAACAATTTTATTTATCCACCATGCATCCGTACTCGGCGGGGCGGAACTTTCCTTTGCCGACCTGGTGAGCAAACTTTCCTCTGATATTTCTCCGGTCTGCGCAGTTCCAGACGGTCAATTGACTCAAACTTTGGCTTCCCGCAAAATTCCTGTTGTCATCGTGCCAATGCGTCCGATAGTCAAATCTCCGAATCCAATATATTGGCTGGCGACAGGCATAAACTGCCTGAGGGTCACGTTCAAGCTGATTGGGATATGCCATAAGGAAAAGATAGGAGTTATCCATGCCAACAGCCTGACAGCCGGTATTTATGCCGCCCCGGTCTCGTTCTTGTGCCGGATTCCAATGGTATGGCATGAACGGGACCTGAATAGACATTCATTCCTGACACCGTTAATTGCGAAATTCGCAAAACGCATCATAGCGATATCCAATGTGGTAGCTGAAAATCTGAAAGCTCAGATTGGGGACAGTAAAAAGATCCAAGTAATCTATAATGGCATTGACGTTGAATTCTTCAATCATGCAGGTACTCCTGTATTTCCCGGACTGCCTGCAGGAAAACAGACAGTTCTTATGGCCGCACAGTTCGTTCGCTGGAAGGGACACACTGATTTCATAACTATGGCTTTCCTTGTAAAAGAAAATATTCCCGATGCCGTCTTCATCTTTGCCGGAGACAAGAACAGGCCCGATCAACAAAAGTATATCCGTGAACTCGAAGCATCAATTGCTGAAAAAGGGCTTAAGGATAACTTTGTCTGGACCGAATTCGTAGAAGACATGCCGTATCTTCTGCAAAACGCAGATTGTGTCGTCCTTCCGTCCGCTCATGAACCCTTTGGGAGAATCGTCATCGAGGCGATGGCCGCAGGCAAACCTGTCGTGTCCGTCAAGAGCGGAGCCATACCGGAGATAATTGAGGATGGAGTGTCGGGCTGTCTGGTAGAGCCCGGCGACTGCAAGTTGATGGCGGAAGCTGTATGCGGACTACTTAAGGACAAGGAACTTGCCAGAAGCATGGGTGAAAAGGGGAAATTGCGAGTTACGCAGAACTTCGCAATTCAACGAACAGTCATAGAGTTTGAACAGCTGATAAAACTACTTCTTACCCTTCTTATCCTTTGCGGTCAGCTTGTCCAAGGATTTTAAAATAGAATCGGAGAGCTGGCCTGTTTCAACGGCAAGAGAAGATGCCTTTGCATAGTCTTTTTTCTGGACCATCTCGCCAATTGCGATAAGCGTGAGGGAAGCCTTGCTCTGTCTGTTAATCCTAGCGATCTTCTCCTCTTTGGTAATATCCTTCAAAGCGAAATTGAATTGAATCATTCCCTTGTCAGTCTTTTCAAGGCTTTTGATGTCCTCGCCTGTGACTTCCAATATTTTTACTGTTGCCTTTCGGTCTCCAAGCCTCATCTTTATTTCCTTGCCTTTATCCTTGTCGTCGCTGAAAGACTGAAGGACATATTTATTGGGATCGGCCGCAACCTCACAGGCATGGATCTCATTCGTGAATTTACTTTTGTCCTTGAGGGTATTGAGCTTTTCAGCTGCTGATTTGAAGTCGGCCTTGACAATATCATCCCCAGCTGTATCAATAATCTTCTGGATTTCCCTTGGATTTTGTACTGCTTTTGGTTGGGCTTCCTTGGCCACTGTCTTCGGCTGTTTCGTCGTCGGCGCCGGTACTGGTTTCACGGTCTCTTTCGGCTTGACAGTTGTTTCAGTTACAGTTTTCCCCTTTTCAGGATTTACTGGAGATGCAACTACTTCCTTCTGACCTTCAACCTGCGGTTCAGGCTTTAAATTGGCATTTGGGATGACCGCCTGGGTAGGATTTTCCACAACAGCGGGAGTTTCAGGCAAATTGGAATCGGCCGTCTTCTTAGATACTGTCAACACCGCTATTGTGGATGTTATCACGATAAGAAGAGTTACAACTGAAACAAAGATTATAGCTTTCTTATACCTTAGAATCCCTCCAATATCGCCGTCATCTTCAGGTGGAGGAACTGGTGGCACAGGCAGGACTGGGTGCCTTGGCGGAGCAACAAAGACGTGTTTTTTAGTTGGTATATGAACTGCGGGCTCTTGCTCCTGCTCCTCAATTTTCCTCTGAGCTTCCGTGCTGCGGATAAAGGCAGTAAGGATGTTAGTCTGGGTTTCCCTGTTTTCCTTGTCTGTAAGCATTTCCTTGTCAGGTACAAACGGAACTTTATTTGATTCTCCGCATTCAGGACAGGGCACTGGAATGCCATGCAGCCCCCTGCCCGCGGAAATATCCGCCCCGCAGTGTTCACATGTGAAGTTTATTTTTTCATCGCTCATACCAGACCTTTTTCTAAGGGAAACTCTAACCTGCTTAATCTATACCCTTTTCTTGAAGCATAAAATCAAACATGCAAGAAATATTGCATATGCCATGCAAAAAAAGCAGATCATTGAAAATATGTGAAACCTACATTATCTTCTATTTTTACGTGAAACATGAAAGAAAAACATTAATTTTTGAAACAAGAGGAGGATGCACCATGGCGGAATTAAAGGGCAGCAAGACGGAGAAGAACCTGCAGGCGGCATTTGCAGGCGAGTCACAGGCACGGAACAAATACACCTATTTTGCATCAGTCGCCAAAAAGGAAGGCTATGAGCAGATCGCTGCGTTCTTCCTTGAAACTGCGGAACAGGAAAAAGAACACGCCAAGCTCCACTTCAGGAACCTGGGCGGAATCGGCGACACGATCGCAAACCTCAAGGCCGCCGCTGCAGGAGAAGGACATGAATGGACGGATATGTATCCGTCGATGGCGAAGGATGCACGCGCCGAAGGCTTCGAAGAGATCGCCAGAATCCTTGAAGGCATAGGCAAGATTGAAAAGGAGCATCAGGAACGCTACAAGGCCCTCCTGAAGAATGTCGAAGAAGGCACTGTGTTCAAGAAGAGTCAGAAGGTCAGATGGCGTTGCCGCAACTGCGGTTTCACCCACGAAGGTGAAAAGTCCGTCGAGAAATGCCCCATCTGCCAGCATCCGAAGGCATATTTCGAGATCGTCCCCAGCAACTATTGACAGGGAGACTTGGGGGAAGTTCGAGAGTTCGGAAGTGCGAAAGTTCGGAAGTTTTGGATCGCTGGCGTCTGGCCGGTAAAATAATGTGATACAGGCGTTAGCCACGCCGAATGACTGTGGTCTCGCCTGTAATTTGCATTTCTTTCCCCCAGGCAAAATGTTTACCTGTCTATGGAAGAAACAAGTCCAAATATACCAATTTAGCTCGTAGTAGCGCATGTTTGCGCGTTCTTGTCTTTGTGGATCGCCGGGCCTCACCCCTTCGCTGAGAAGTCTCAGCGAAGCAGGCTGCACAGGCTCTTAAATACGCCAGCGCGGAGTCTGGCGTTCCTTTAAATCAATGACGCGCAAACATGCGCTACTACAAGCGAATAACCTTAAGTACAACACTCGCCTATTGCGGCGCTAAAGGCGACAAGGGCCTGTTCCACATTTTTTAATCCAATCCCGGATTCCACCCGCACTCTTGCGTATTGTATTGCTTCGTAAAAAGTGCTAATTTATACAAAACAGAATGTCCACATAATAACAGTTAAATGAATAAAATAATAATATCAACAAGTATTCTCATTCTGCTCTATTGCGGATGCCATAATCAATCCATTAAAACATGGCAACAAGAGCATATTCCAGATATTGATTCGACTCCTCAACCAAATGATGTTTATGAAACAAGTCCTAAGTCTGGGAAATACAACAAGTCTTTAATTGAGCGACGTCAAAAAGAAGCAACGGCCTATCTCAATGTGATGAAAAACGATATTAAGAATACTCCAACAGAAGAATTATTTAACCTATTTAAGTTGGGCTTATCGTATGAAGGAGTTGATTATTATGTTGCTCGAGATGGAAACAAATTGTTAGTAGAAGAGTTACGTCAACGAGGAGCCTCCATAAAAGATATTCTAGAGAAATATAAAAATGATACAAGAATAATATTCACTGGCTCCAGTGGTCCAAGTTCATCAATCGGCACAGTATGTAATGAGTTACTTAGAAAAGCAGATTAACATTTAACTATCGCCCTGACAGCGTTCCACCGCCAGGAGAGGCTCGCGTTCCTAAAAACATCAATTCAAGGGGCGACTTTCAATTCGATCTTGTCGACCATCAGTGATCCTTTCTTCAGGTCTTTGAGCTTCAGAAGTCCCTTGTCGAGGACAATTGACATTCCTTTCGCCGGACATAGCGCATGTACTTGGAAGGTACCTGAAATGGATGGCCAAAGGCGGTGGAGAATGGGACGGTCCTCTCCTTCTTGAACCTGAATGCTTGACCATTTTCAAAGGGGAAAGAGCAACAAGTCCGAACAGGGTAATTTAAATCTATGTAATTGTTAACTTACCGAAGGTAGGGCGGTTTCGCCGAAACCGCCGACTAAGAACGGACGCCTCGGCGAGGCGTCCCTACCCTAATTCGGCAATCTAAATTAATGTAACACAGGCATACTTCGACAAGCTCAGTACAGGTCTTGCCTGTGATTCTTAATTACAGGCGGGACGCCTGTACCACACTCTTCATTCAAAGTTGAAAGTTGGATGTTCGAATTTCAAGAAATTGCCGGCAAGATGCCGGCGCTCCTTGATTCTTACTTCTCAAACACCACCATCTGGTGCGCCTTGACTTCGGGCACTGCCACCTGGCAATATCCTCCTGACATCTTGAACGGAATGCCCTTCTTCTCCGGTGCGAGATATACTCTGGCAGGAGTGAATCCTGTCCGTACTCCGAGCGCGATGTCCTTCACAGGATAAAGTTCCTCTATCCATTCCACGTTGGTATGCCTGCGCTGCGGCTGGAAGTTGACCATGTGCGCGACAATGCGTGCTGGATTTTTCTGTTTATTAAGGGATATCTCCATCGCGGAAGGCGCCTTCGCCTTCACGAGGGGTTCCGCCAGCAATTTGTCCAGAATGAAGCTGAATATGGATTTGTAGAGAGGGAAAGCGTGTTCCCTGTATGCCAGGAAAATGTTTGGCGCAATGTAAGCAATATTCCCTTTGACCACGGCTATGGGATTCTTCAGGACCTTGTCGAACGGCGTCTGGTTGTGCGAGCAGAACCTGTCGAACTTCCTGTTGAAATAACTTGTGCAGAGATTTCCGAATGACTCCGTCCCCTTTGCCGGTTCGACAAGCACGCTGTCCTCGTAGAACACAAATTCGCTCTCAGGGAGATTTTTCCCGAGTTCCGCACCAAGTTTCAGGTAGGAAGGCTTGTACTCGTTGTCCTTTACATACTTGACAGGAAGTCCTGGAATTCCAAATTTCCCGTCTTCAAGTCCGGTCTTGTATGAGGCGATCACCGCAATGCCCTTGCTGATATAAGAGGATAGTTTTTTCCTGAATTCAGGCGAAACATATCCGCTGTCGGGAAGTACGAGCACCTTGTACTTCGAAAGATCATGTTCAGGATAAACCAGATCGAACTGCTGTTTGAGTTCAAGGAGCATCCTGCCCGCGCCATCCGGGCTTTTCTGCATTCCTTTGCTTGTTCCTGCAGGCGAGGAATTCGTATCATTTGCAGAGACTGGCAGCATCACGACGCCGATCTCTGACACATGTTCCGCCTTCACGCACCAAGGCTCGCACTTTTCGACATGGCTAAAGGCTTTTCCGATCATCTGGTATGCCCCCTTGTCGAGAATACCACGCGGATGGCACTGGTCTCCGACATTCATCACGCAGTTGGCGGCAAGTATGGAGCCAGTTTCATAAATGAACTGGTCTTCGGTCTTCAGTCCTCCGAAGTCCGCCCAGCTCTTGTGGAATCGTCCTGTCATCCCCTGTACCGGCATCCCCAATGTCCTTGCGTATCTCGCATGTATCGGGAAGAAGGCATAACCCCAGCCTCCGGTCGGGAGGGCTTCAATTTCAAGATGGCTGAAGACATCGAGCTCCTCGCAGATGCCAGGCCTCATCCTTCCATTGAAGAAAATAGTCGCGTTTTTCTTGAAGCCGCGTACGGCCTTGGCGATTCTTTTGGTGTAGTCCCTGGTCATGACGAACTCGAATTTCCTATGGTCGTCGTCGCTTGTGAAATCAAGCCCGAGCTTCTTCATGGAATCATAGCAGCGCGGACAGTAACAACCGGGATCGGGATTGTAGCACATGTCGTAGAATATCCCTTCGACGTCATACCATTTGATGACTTCTTCAGCCTGGGCAATAAGTTCGTCGACATATTCCGTATTGTTCATGCAGTGGTTGAACCAGCCTGCGGCCAAAGCATCTCCCCATTTCCAGAACTTGTTGTCCTTCATCCTGCCGATCCACTCCGGATGGATACGGGCATTGTTCTCGTCGACCCTGACGCTGATATAGGCAGGCGTCACGATCCCTTTCCTACGGCACGCCTCGACCTGCTCACCGAGAAGATCAAATTTGAGCGAGGGATGGACAGTTCCAACCTTTGTCGGATAATAGCTGAGTCCGTGATGGCACTTTGCAAAAAGAGTCACCCAGTTGACCTTCGCATCGGCAAGCCTGCCTGCGAACACATCGGGATCAAACTTGGCGCCGACGTCCGGAATATGCTCGGAAGTATGGAAGTCGAGATGGATCTGGCGGAACCTTGAAGCAACAAGGTCTGCGGCCGAAGACTTGATCGGGCTTTTTGGCACTTTATGGATATTCATTTTTACCTCATGATTTTATTTATTCTTAAAAAACACCCGATACTCTAATTCATGGCCACGCTTCCATCAATGTATAAAAACACCGAACTTATGGATGTTAATACCAATACAGAGAGTAATGAATTTATTATAGCTATCAAAGTCAAACAGTATTATATGAAATTTAAGGGATGGATATGCTTTTGAGATAAAAATATAAATGCCGACCTGGATGGTCGGCATTTATTAAGACTGGACGGGAATGTTTCCCGAATCAATTTCCTACTTGCCTGCTTTCTTCTCGGCCTTGTCGGCCTTCGCATCCGCTTTGTCAGCCTTCACTTCAACAGTAATAGCCGTCATGCGGTATTCAACGGTCACTTTCGCTCCGACTTTGAGTTCGCCTGTGATCTTGGTTGTTGCGTCGCGGGTGATTTCCCAGTTTCCATCATCCTTGGTCTCGATGACGATCCTGGTGTCGGTCAGTTCCACGATAGGACCTGTAACCTGGTACTTCTTGACCTTCGCCTCAGCGGACGCCGTCAAAGCCGCCGCAACGATGAATCCCGCCATAAGACACATTGCAATAAGACGCTTCATATCTATTTCTCCTTTATATAAGACCATACTGCTAAATTTTAACGGCGATAAAATAATATCGAAGTGTAAATTATCAAGTTCTTACAGTTTAGAAACAATTCTTGACAGGATGTCATATGGCGGGGGATCCATATGGCATTATCATTCCGTCAGAATCGCAATCCTGGACTTGCCAGCCACAAGCTTGAGCTTCCTTGCTCCTCCGGATTTCTCCAGCTTCAGTTCCTCGCCGGAGAAAATGTCCTTGACCTTGTCCACATTGAATATTTTTCCGGGGAAGCTCAGTGTCGCAGACTTGCAGCCAGACGGGAAAAACACAAAAGCAATATCCCTGCCGCTGCTTTTTCCGTAACGGACATAGACATACGAATTGAAATCTTCCTTCGTCTTGGCGGAAATCCCTATTTGCCCAGTGTCAGCTCCGGCATCTCCTATGAACTTAAGGATTAGTCTTTCAAAGTCAGGATTGCAGTCCTTGTCATATTCGTCTCCGAGATATGTCCCGCAAAGGATCAGCCTGCCCTTGCCAATCTTCACCTGTGACAGCATAGCCGCATTCTCTTCTGCGAATTTCGCAAATATTTCGCCTTTTGACGTCTTCCACGGCGAAAGCATGTGGAAAGACTTCAGCTTGTAGGTTTTTCCTGCGAACTTCGCAGAAAACACCGGATTCTCCGGCACCGCACGCCTCCCGATTTCACTGACACCTGAAAACGTCCCGGGGAATCTTTCCTCAGGATACCTGTAGATCCCGACCGAGTCAAAGGCGCCGTTCTCAGCCTCGCAGTAAAGAGTGCCACCGTTCATCACAAACTTCTTGAGCTTTCCAGCAGTTGCATCGTCAATGGCGGTCATCCTCGGCAGGAAAAGGATCTTCACGCCTTCAAGCTCCTCCAGATGCTCCTCCTCGACGATCTTGAAGGGAACGGAATTGCGGATAAGCGCCTTGCAGAATCCGCGTATCGAGAGCAGAACTTTCTGGGCAGACCCTTCCTGCGCCCAATAGAGGTAATAGGTCTGCGGACTGAACATTATCGCGACTTCCGCATTTGCGGGCTTATATCCCTCAAGAACGCCGGAATATTTCTTCAGGATATCTCCGGTGTGCTGCATCGCGGCGATGCGTTCCGGGGCAAACCCGTCGTTGCCTATGAATCCGAATCCGTTCGATTCCTGTCCGAAGACCTCATCCCGCCAGCACCAGAGAAGAACAGTGTCGGCTCCGCAGGCAATGCTGTTCCAGATCCATCTCTGCTGGTCTACTCCCCTCACCGGGTTGTGGACATTGAATCCGATGTTGGATCTTCCTCCCTGGAGTTCGCTGACCCAGAACTTCTTGCCTCTTGCCGCGGAATGGATCATCTCCATGCTCATGGTATAATCAGTGTTCAGCATGCTCCACCAAGACGGAAAATTGGAACAACCTATCCCGTCCAGCCTGTCAGCTATCGCCCAGTCATTGCCTCTGTTCAAAGCCTGCTCAATGCCTCCCTCCCACGCTACCTGCATCAAGCAGGGACTCGGGCCGTGCGCTGTCACAACTTTGTCCGGATGGACCTCCTTGATTATCTTGTATCTGTCCTCGGCATGCTTGCTGGAACGGCATGTCAGGAAGTGCGCGAAGGACATCGTGGACGTGTAGGGCCTGGATGTGGTCTTCCCGGGAAGCACATCCTCCCAGGAATCGTAGCGCCTGATCCATTCCTTGTTGAGACCGTCAAGGCTTCCAAACTTCTCCTCGAGCCATTCGCGGTATTTCTTAACTGTGTGCTTGCAGTAGCATACCGGACCGTCGGCCTGGACATTCCAGCGGAGTTCGTTCCAGGCGTCCCATCCGGCGATGTTCTTCCTGTTCTTGTAATGGACGGCAGTCTCGTGGATGAAACCTGCCATTCTCTTCCACAACTCGGGATGGTCGAAGCAGCCTCCGGGCGTCAATCCATTGTGGCACTCGTTGCGGTTTTCGGAAACGACCTTCTGTCCCCTGTTGGTGACAAGTTCGCAATCGGGAACGACCCTGTGGATCCAGTATGGATGGATTTCGGCGATCGTACTGAGCACGACGTTGAGACCGTTTTCTTCCGCGAAATCTACGATCCTGTCATAGTCGTCATAATTGAACTTCCCGGGATTCGCCTCCACCCATGACCACATGACCCAGAGCTGGAGGCAGTTGAAGCCGGAATCCTTCATCTTCCTGACATCATCCTTCCAATATTTGGAAACAGGGAACGGCGGACGGTAATATTGCGGACCAAGATTGATCATAAAACTCCTTTATTCATTGCCCACAGATGACACAGATATAAAAGGATAAAATATAGACCACGAATCACACGAATTACACAAAATAAATCAATATTCTCGCACCCGCTACACTCAAGGCACAGAGACCCAAAGAAGAAATCAATAAAATTTTGCTGTGAACTTTTCAGTTCGCAGCGGCAGAATGAAAATGGACAAGGCAAAACCTCAGCTTTGACTTGTCCATCTTTCATCTGCCACATGCCGTCGTTATTCAGGACGGCATGCAAATTTATCCAGGATCTGGAAATATATTATTTCAGCTCTGTGCCTCTGTGCCTTTGTGCGAGGAAATATTTCGTGTGTTTAGAGTGTTTCGTGGTTTACACTCTTTTATTCTTCTGTGCGTTCTGCCCGCAGTGCCGAATCCTTGGCGTGTGGTTGAATTCTCCCAGTTTCGCCAGTCCTCCCTGCGCTGTTTCACGGTAGGAGCTTTTCAGGTCATGTCCGGTAAGACGCATAGTTTCAATGACTTCGTCAAAGGATATCCTGTGCCGTCCATCCGAAAACAGCGCATATTCGGCGCAGGTCAGCGCCCTCGCTGCGGCGAACACATTCCTCTCAATGCATGGGATCTGAACCAGTCCCATCACAGGATCGCATGTCAGTCCGAGATGATGCTCCATGGCCATTTCAGCCGCGTATTCGACCTGGTAGACTGTTCCTCCGAGGAGCTGGGCTGCCGCTGCGGCAGCCATGGAACAGGCGGAGCCGATTTCACCCTGGCATCCGACTTCCGCTCCGGATATGGAGGCATTGGCCTTGATGACATTTCCAAAATGCCCTGCAGTAGCGAGCGCCTTCAGGATGTCGTCATCGGAAAAATTATATGTCTCCTGCAGGATCTTCAGGACTGAAGGAATGACACCGCAGGAACCGCATGTTGGGGCGGTAACCACAATTCCTCCGGACGCGTTTTCCTCGGAGACGGCAAGCGCATACGCTGAAAGAAGTCCGGTCTTCTGCGACGCCTGATCATTCCGTTTCGCCTTGTAATAATATGAACGGGCCTTCCTCTCAAGCTTGATCCCTCCCGGAAGTACGCCTTCGGTGTCCAGGCCTCTCGCCAGTGACTCCTTCATGGCCTTCCAGACTTCACCGAGATGCTTGAAAACATCCTCGCCTTCCACATCAACCACATATTTCCATACAGGCTGCCCGTTCTCATGACACCATTTGAGGATCTCGTTCATGTTTTTCTGCTTGTAAACCGGCTTGGCATCTACCTTTTCGCCATCGGCAATAATTGTTCCCCCGCCAACGCTGTAAAAGCGCTTGCTTGCTATTGGCGATCCGTCCGGTGACAGGACATCGAACACCAATGGGTTAGTATGGGATTCGCGGGCAACCTTTGGTTTCCACACGAACTCTACGGACGCAGGCTTGAGAACGTCAATTATCGCCTTGTCGGTAAGATGTCCCCGGCCAGTGGCTGCAAGGCTTCCGTAGAGCGTCACCCTGAACTTCTCAGCTCCTGGATTCTCCCTCTTGAACCGTTCGGCGGCGAATTTCGGCCCCATAGTATGGCTCGAAGAGGGCCCGTTTCCGATCTTGAAGATTTCTTTTATTGATTGCATAAATTTTCTCTTTCTGTATTACGTCAGTCTCTTTGGACTGACCGCCGGAGTGCGAGCCCTGAGCATGTCGAAGGGCGCGTGACAGAGTCACCGCTTCCCTTTGCATATATATTATCAAAAGCGCAGATTATATCTGCGCACTCCAACGGATTCGTCCTCAAAAAGGACGAATCGTAAAACTTCTTAATTTAAACTCCGACTGCTTCAGGTCAATTCGACTTCGATGAAAGAATATCCTGTAAACTTATACTCCTCGAAAAGCTTCTTCACTTTTTCCGAAACGAAAAATCTACGCTTATAATCCTTCAGCCTGATAACATCTAAACCAACAAGCTTTTCCCTATGCAAGGCATATTTATCAATCATGCTTAACTTTCCCCTTACATTTGGATTCGGGAAATCGTCTTCAAACCGCTCATACTTGGATTTTTTGTAATCGAACGCAGCGACAAAATTCAAGAAGTTGGCAATGGAAAAATCTGTTCCAAGCCCATTCTGGCATTGCTCGTAATAGTCGATGGACTCAATAAGGTCAGTTTCTGCGGCAGGGAGGAATCTATATTTCATTTCTTTAGCCGACGCTGGATTTTCCTGAAAACTTCATCTCCGGGAATGGCCTTGACCTTACCTGCCTTGTATTCCTTATACCGTCTCTCTGCTTCGTCTATCCAGGCCTTTTCTATGGATTTATCAATGGGAGTAACGCTTTGAAGAAGCTTGTCAATGAGATGAAGCCTCTCTTCCGCAGGGAGATCAAGCACTTCCTCATAGATTTTTTCAGCAACAGCTGTCATAGGCGGCTCTTTCCATTTAACCCAATAAAATACTTATTTGTTATAGATTTTCAATCATTTTAAAAATGATAATCTGCCCACTGATGGCGGATTATCATGATATTCTGCCATGTCAAGGCATTTTATCATATTTCATTTGTCCTTTTCGTCGAACATTCCGTCGCCCTTGTACTGTATCGTCTTGGGCAGTTCCAGTCGTTTTTCAAGGGTTTTCTTGTCCCTCTTGTCCTGTTTCTGGCTCGGAGTGACAAGCAGGCAGAAGGAGGCATTGCTGTTGAAGACGCTGCTTTTGGTTATCCCCATGTGCGCGGCGTTCAGGAAGAAGGTTCCCTGCCAAGTGATCGGCGAACGTATATACGGTGTCCAGTAGCCGTCCTCGCGCAAATCGTAAAGCGCGCTGGAGATCAGGATCTTGCCGTCGCCCGGGGCGTATTCGACGACTTTGAATTCTCCGGTCTTCCGGTTCACCATGGCGGTACGGCTGGTCTGTATCGCGTCGCCGGCAAAAAGGAACATGGCAACATCATCAGGCGGTCTCGCCTTCACCTCCATCGCCTTGGAAAACTGCTTGGCTCGTTTCAGGCATTTTGAAAGATGATCCAATGCAATGGCCCTTCTTTCAGAAGGAGCTTTGACCTCGGGCAGGATTACCTGCAGATATTTGTCCTGAGCCGGATCGGCCAGCCCCCATTTCATCTGAATCCACACCTCCGGATCGAAGATATCCACTTCCGCACCGTTGGGGTCGTCTTCATAAAGCACAGAGCGGAAGCCGTAGACCGGCATCATCTGGTAATACGTGGCGAATGTTCCAAGCATCGCCGATGGATAAGTCGGAGTGCCGGAAGCAACCTGCAAGCCGTTGATCAACTCACTGCATGTGTCCAGAAATCCGGCATTGGGAGTGCCGACGATCAGAATTTTGTCGATATATTGGCTGCCTTTCCAGGTAAGCTCAGGCAGCGAACCGTCTGCAGGCAGATCCGCGTCTCCGTATCTCAGATAATATCCGGTCAGCAGCCCTCCCATCGAATGCGCGACAATGTCAAACTGGACATCATAATTCTTAATGCCGTAAAGACTCTCATATTCCTTCTGCAGATACGCCCTTTTCTCAAGGATGTATTCGTGCAGCCTGGCCGCGTTATACGGCAGATCACGGCGCCAATCGTAGTAGTACGGGAAAAGCGAATAGAAGTGCTTGCCTTCGGGCAACGGCTTTTCATACTGGGTGTATCCCGAATTCCGCAGTATGGACAGCATGTCCTCATAGGCGTTGACATCGAACGGAATTCCGAGTATCTGGACCTTGACCATCTCCAGGAATGCGTACGCTTCCACGGTCTTGTCCAGTTCTGTCAGGCTGCTTCCTTTTGACATCCTGCATGCCAGATCGCGGATCTGCCGGTCTCCGGGTCCGAAAATAGAATCCATAAAGCTGAACGAGCCCCAGAGCTCCTCCCCTGTACCTTTGTTGCGCAGTTTCGAGCCGAGGAAGCCATGTATGACGATGACAGGATTGCGCATCGGCCCTTCATATCTGGAGCACTGCTGGAGAATATCGTTACGGATGGATTTGTCTGTCACTTCCTTGGACTGGTATGAACCGACGGAAGAACAGCCCTGGGTCAATAACATGAACGGAATGCATATAGCGATGAAAGTTACCGCATGTTTACCCATTTTTTATCTCCAGATGAAATTGTTTGTAGTTAAGCCATTATTGGCTGTGTGCTTTGCAGTTAAGGAACACGCAATAATGCGTTGACTACCAACAAATCAAATCTGAACTTGACCGGTTTCGCTGGAACTTGTATTTTATCAGGCGATTTTGCATTTTATTTTTACTACGGATTAAGTAAACGACATCGACATGGTTTACTGAATACGTAGCCGCTTTGTTTTACTGAAATGCAGAGTCAATCTTGGTTCCTGTGAAATCCAAAGATTGATGCGCAATCAGAAAAATACAATTTCTTGCTCTGTTGTTCATTTTTATTCTGCATTGACAGTTCCTCCGGCTTGCTGTTCTTGACCACCGGAATTTCCTTCAGTTCATTCATTGCAAATGCCATATAGTCATAAAGGTTCTTGACCGGCACTTCGCCGACCTTCCCTAAAGACGTGCCGTTCTTCTCGCCCCGCTTCGCCCAGACATATGCCTGCCGGTAAAGTTTCTTATCAATGGACTGTGTGCACTCATAATAGCAGGATACGGTTATCAGTTTCCGGGCCTTCAGCTGCCAGGCCTCACCGTTGCCGCCTTCCTCCTTCAAAGCCTTCTCGAGAATCAGCATGGCATTGGCATAGACTTCAGCTGTATTCCTGGGATTGTTATTATAGGCCTTTACGATCCCCTGGTCCAACTCCACATAAGACTTCGTATCAGCCTCGCCTCCATTGGAAAAGGCGACCGACACCGTAAGGAGGAACATGGCGGACATCATTTTAAATGTATTGGCTTTTCCCATGCTATTCCTGCTCTCCAAGATTTACACCGGAGTTGATCTTCGACTTCTTGATCGCCGTATTGTCTACATTGGAATTTTCGTTGATTATCTTTGATTTCTCTATAACTGCGCCTTTTGCAGATATCCCGGAATTGATTTTCGAGCCGTCGATCGCCAGGTTCCTGACATTGGAATTGATGTTCGTGATTTCAGCGTCCTTCAACTCGGCCAGTTCGGCATCTATCCCTGAGTTTATCTTCGAGTTGTTCAGCGCCAGATTGTCCACTTTGATGTTGTAGTTGAGAATCAGCTGGCTGTTCGTGAATTCCGCACCGCCCATCTTAATGCCGGAATTGGCCTTGGAATTATCCACGGCCACATTGACAACATCCTGGTTTGCATTCACGATGCCGGAGTTGGCCCCGCCCCCTGTTCCCGGCAGAGCATGCAGAACTCCAGCCACCACTGCAAGAAATGCTAGAATAAAATAGATTTTGATCTTCATAATCCGAGCAATCTATCCCTGAAAGGACAGACTAGCAAGAAAGAGACGGTTAAATCCGCAAAGCAATCACTTGCCAAGCCTTTTGTAAGTCTCCACCATTTTCCTGGCATCGGCTTCCGAGGCCAGAACCAGCATCCAGATATCGTCCACCTTCGCGGCAGATCCGTTCTGCGGGGTAGAACCGTCAGCCTGGTTCACTATTAGAAGGACTTTTCCAGATACCGCAGGAACTTGGAATATCCCGTATATCACGCCCCATTCGCCCGGCTTTACATTTGAAAGCTTCATCGTGTCGGCATTAAGATATCCGTCAAACCTGTTCTGATCCGCCCTGTTTACCCACTGCCCCCAGAGATATGGAAGCCCCGTCTGGTCACCCTCTTCAACCCTGTCGCTTGAGGCGCGTGCAATGAAAAGTGCATACTTGCCCCCGGCATCAGCAGGCAGATCTACCTTCTGCATGAACTCGCCCCCGTATTTCATCACAAAACACGGATTGCCCGGTTTGCCGGCCTCAATAGAAACATCCCCCTCCCTCCTCCAGGAACTCATGCCGTCGTTGGCTCCGGCATTCTGCACCATGTTCTTATATCCGCTTATCTCGAGCAATGGGCCGGCGGCAATCTTTGGAGCTTCCGCCGCTGGCGCAGGCTGAACCGCTCCTGCAGGAGGCGGTCCGTCACGCCAGATAAGTATCTTCCTGTCTTTTCCACCTGTCGCGATGGAAAAGGGATCCATGCATGCCGCCAATGACATGACATCTTCGGAATGCCCTTTCAGTTCGTGCAGCTTCCTGCCAGTCGCGGAATCCCAGACGTAAGCGATATTCCTGTTCGCAGTCACAAGCCATTTGCCGTCAGCAGAAAAAGCCACGGCCGCAGTGGACGCATCCTGCACGTAGTAGTTCTTGATCTCCTTCCTCTGCTTGAAATCGTATATCACGATACTGCTGTCGTTGTGCCCGGTCGCCATATATTTCCCGTCCGCGCTGACAGCCACAGCCGTAATCTCACAGTCGGCGGAGACTTTCTTTATGTCATAGCTCTTCTCGGTCCAGTCCTTGGTGCTCCAGACCTTGTATCTGTTTCCCTGACCGCCACCGACCAGGAATTCATTGTCAGGGCTGAACACAAGACAGCGGATCTTGTCACTGCCGCTGACGGTCGTCAGCAATGCTCCTGTGGCGGCATCAAAAATCCTTACAGGCTTCTGAAAGTCTGCGACCGCCAGTTTTTTACCGTCCTTCGACAACGCCATAAAGGTTCCGCCTTCAGCGATGAATGGTTTCAAGCTTCCAAATTCACCCTTTTCATTAATAGGTATTTCCGTGATGACCTTATATACATCGGCGACAAGCAGGGATTTGCCGTCCGGCTTGAGGATTACACATGTAGGACGATTCTCCATTTTCTGACTGGCAGTCTCCTTTCCGCTTGTAATATCCCATGTCCTGACGGAATAATCGCCATAGCTGATAGAAACAAGTTTTTCTCCATATGGCAGGAAAATCATGCCGCTGACATCTCCCTGATGTCCGGACAAGGTCTGATGGATCGCGGGGATGCCAGTCTTGCCAGTACCTTGTACCGGCTTTGAAACTGCAGGCTTATCCATTTCCGCATTCAGATCTATTGTAACGTTCCAGCTGTCCTTCACTATCTTCCACTGTCCAGATTCCTTCGCAAGCTTGACGTTTCCCGTCATCTTCTGTCCTTCATTCTCGCCGGCGACCTCGATCTCGGCATCATTTCCGGTGACAGTAACCTTGCCGACCGTGTATTTTTTGGGCATCATGGCCTTGATCATCTCAAGCATTGCGGGAGCCTGCGGGCTGGAGAGTTCAGTGGCCTTGTCCTTTGCAACCAGCTTCTTGAGCTCCTCGAGGTTGCCGGATGACAATGTGGACATATATTTGTCGTAGGTATTCTTTACGAGCGTATTGTCGTCGATCTTCTTCGCACAGCCTGCGAGCAAAAATGAGATTATTCCGGAAATGCAGATCATCATCCTGATTGTTCCCATAAGCAACCTCCCTGTTTTAAACGGATTCTACCATAAAATATTCTGCGAACTCCGCAAAAGCAATCCTCCAAAAGTCTCAAATCCCGATATGCGTCCGTAGGACAGAATGACAATAGGCAGGGACATCTGTCCCTGCATAGATGCAAAAAATAATTTGCGTGCCGTCGGTACGCAATGATTCGAAGCACCAGTATCCATCGCGTACCATACGGCACGCGATCGTCCATTCTGATTATTATCAGGCGTTAAAACGCCTGCCTATTGTCACTATATCCCTACGGGATTAAGATAGGCACTCAAATCCCCTTGCTTGCCGGGCCATCCCATATATATTAAGCGCCATTTGTTTTCCGCAAATGCAGAAAACAAATTTATAATCAATCCCAAAATTGGAGCAGAATACATGAGCAAGGAAATTGTCCGGAACGACTGGGAAAACCACCTCCTCACCAATAGGAACAGACTCGACCCCAGGGCGTTCTACTTCCCATACCAGAGCCCCGAAAAAGCCCTGCTCGAAAAACCAGACATGGCCGACGGGTTCATCTCCCTCAACGGACAATGGGATTTCCTTTGCGCACCGTCACCGGTGGAAGCTCCTGAGAACTTCCAGACCGAGAAGTTCGATTCGTCCGCCTGGGACAAGATCCCCGTACCTTCCTGCTGGCAGATGCTAGGATACGGACATCCACACTACACAAACGTCAATTATCCTTTCCCTATAGATCCGCCACACATTCCGACAGACAACCCGACAGGCTGCTACCGCCGCGAATTCGTGATCGAAGATGTGTTGAAGGAAAAACAGATCTTCCTGCGCTTCGAAGGAGTCGACTCTGCATTCCACGTGTGGGTCAACGGCAAGGAGGTCGGTTTCAGCAAGGGCAGCCGCCTGCCCGCCGAATTCGACATCACGAAGATCGTGCGCCCTGGCAAGAATGTCCTCGCCGTCAAGGTCTACAAGTGGTCCGACGGTTCGTACATGGAAGACCAGGACATGTGGTGGCTCAGCGGAATCTTCCGCGCCGTCTATATCCTCGCCCGCCCGAAGGCCCACGTATATGATTTCTGTGCAATTACGACTCTCGATGACAAATACCGCGACGCCGTCCTGAATTTCAAGGCGACGGTAAAAAACTCCGGCGATTCAGCCATCAAGAATTCCTCCCTGGAGGTCGTGCTTCTTGATCCGGCAGGAAACAAAGTGATGAAGAAGACCGTCGCATCCGCCGTCGATCTCAAGGCTGGCGAAACCAAAGTCCTAGAAGTTTCTGCGAAAGTCGCAGAACCCGAAAAGTGGACCGCTGAAAATCCCGCCCTCTACAAGCTACTCATTTCACTCAAGGACTCCAAGGAAAACATCATCGAGGCCATTCCTGTTAATATCGGTTTCCGCATAATCGAAATGAAGAATGGAAACTTCCTGGTGAACGGTGTCAGGATCATCTTCAGAGGCGTAAACCGCCATGATCATCATCCGGATTTCGGGCGCGCAGTCCCCTACGATGCCATGCTCAAGGACGTCCTGCTCATGAAACAGCACAACATCAACGCCGTGCGAACTTCGCATTATCCGAACGATCCTCGTTTCCTCGACCTCTGCGACAAATACGGGCTCTATGTGATCGATGAATGCGACCAGGAATGCCACGGGTTCGGCGTCATCAAGAACTGGGACCAGCTCTCCAAGGATCCGGAATGGAAGGAATGCCACGTCGACAGGATGAAACGAATGGTCATGCGCGACAGGAACCATCCCTGCGTGATATTCTGGTCGCTCGGAAATGAGACACAGTTCGGTGAGAATCATAAGGCAATGGCTGCAACAGCCCGTGAGCTCGATCCGACAAGACTTCTCCACTACGAACAGGATCTGCACGCTGAAGTCTGCGACGTCTACAGCAGGATGTACTCGAGCGTCGAATGGATTACGAACTTCGGTGAAGGCAAGGAACCTCTCAAAGGCTGGCAGAACAAGGACATCCCCGCGTCAGAATATGCCGACAAGAAACCTCTTGTCCTCTGCGAATACGCGCACGCCATGGGCAACGGCCCCGGCGGACTGAAGGAATACTGGCAGGCCATGTTCAAATACAAGGCTCTCCAGGGCGGATTCATCTGGGAATGGATCGACCACGGCATCAGGAAAAAGACTGCGGACGGCAGGGAATTCTACGCCTATGGCGGCGATTTCGGAGATGAGCCAAATGACGGCAACTTCGTCACGGACGGACTTATTTTCCCGGACCGCACCCCTTCCCCCGGTCTAATCGAATACAAGAAGGTTATCGAGCCTGTCCTTATCGAAGCTGAAGATGTCAAGGCTGGAAAACTGAAAGTGACGAACCGTTACGATTTCAACTCCCTCGATAATCTCAAGTTCGATTACACTGTTGAGCAGGAAGGCATCCAGATCTCCTCCGGCACGATTCCGACTCCGAAAGTCGCTTCTTGGAAGAGCAAAATCATCACTGTTGATTACGCAAAACAGCATTTCATCCCCGGCAAGGAATACTGGCTGAACGTCAAGGTAACGCTTGCATCCGACACACTCTGGGCGAAGGCCGGACACGAAGTCGCATGGGCGCAGTTCAAGATCCCCGCAAAGGAAAATGAAATTGCCTCACCTGCTGTCCTTATTCCGAAGATTAACTGTATCGAGACAAAAACCTCATTAACAGTTTCCGGAAATGATTTTTCTGTGTCATATGATTCTGTCCGCGGAATCATATCAAGTTATAATTTTTCGGGACGAATAATTATTTCCCAGGGTCCGAAGATGAACTTCTGGCGCGCTCCCACCGACAATGACAGGCTGGGCTGGGGCGACAACGGCCAGTTCGAGAAGAAGTGGAAGGACGCAGGTCTCCACTGGCTGCAGCACAGGACAGATGGTTTTGAGTGCAAGAAGATCGATGGATCTACTGTACAGGTATCTGTGAAGTCCAGAATTGCCCCACCTATATTCAACCGCGCTTTCAACTGCGAATACATCTACACGATCTCCGGAAACGGTGAGATGTCAATAGAGGCCAAAGGCGAACCTGTCGGCGAATGGCCGGCTATGCTCCCGAAAATCGGTCTTCAACTTGGGATACCGAAAGATTTCTCGAGGGTGAAATGGTTCGGTCTCGGACCTGGAGAAAGCTATCCCGACACGATTATGGCCGGTAAACTCGGACTGTTCTGCAAAACCGTCGATGAACTTTACACTCCTTATGTCTATCCTCAGGAGAACGGCAACAGGAGCGATGTGAGATGGGTGTCCTTCTGCGATCTCCGCGGATATGGATTAAAAATAAGCGGTGAGCCGACGATCAATTTCAGCGCACACTATTTCACACCGCTGGATCTGACCGAGGCGAAGCACACAACGGATCTCCCGAGAAGAGATGAAATAACCGTCAATCTTGATTACAAGCAGACAGGTATAGGGACTGCGAGCTGCGGACCGGGAATCCTTCCGCAGTATTATCTCAAGCCGGAGAAGTTTGGATTCAAGGTTGTTTTAAAGCCAATAAAAATTGGATAATGCATTTTCCTTTTACTGAATTTGTTTGTAGTTAACTCAATTTTGCGTGTTCCTTGAGTCAGAACACAGCCAAAAATGGCTTAACTACGAACAAGAGAATTAAACCAGTTTTTTCCGAAAGCGACTTCTTTCTGGAAGCCAGTCTCGGAGAGACTTGGCATACCTGATATTTCACCTCTTGCGGAGGCTTAATATAGTTTTGGATTGCAAATCTAGCCCTCGCAGAGGGTGACATAATATAGCCACATGGCGCAAGCCTGTGGAAAAGAAATGTAGAATATAAATGAAAGCCCCCGCAGGGTGGCGACATAACAACCAAGGTTGGAACTTATTCTTATGGAAAAATCGCAGATAATAATGCTTGAGAAGACCGATTCGACGAACAGGTACGCGCTTGCGAAGTTCGCAGAGCTGGCGGACTCGACGCTGGTGCTTGCAAAGGAACAGAGCGAAGGAAAAGGCCGTCGTGGAAGGAAATGGCTCTCCCCTATTGGAAACATCTACGCGAGTTTCGTCATAAAGAAGCCCCTGCATCCGGCTCAGAACACCTATATCGGCGCAGTTTCCGCCATAGAGACGATCAGGAAGTTCGCTCCCGGGATCCCTTTCTGGATCAAATGGCCGAACGACGTCTTCACAAAGACGCTGAAGATCGCAGGCATCCTCTCCGAAAGGCACTGCCCAGAGAACTACAACAAGTCCGACGGCGCCGTCGTCGGTATAGGTGTGAATCTCAACATCGGCAGGGACTATTTTGAGACCAACAGGCTGAAGGCGACATCGGTCTACGCGGAAACCGGAAAGGAAGCGGACATCCTGAAATTCGCAATATCTCTTCACTCGGAACTGATCAGGAACTATGGGATAGCTGTCAATTCCCCAGATCTCCTTTTCAAGACTTGGAAGAAGGAAAACATCCTCATCGGGAAAAACATTGACATAATTCCTGAATCCGGATTCCAGGTGAGCGGAGTATTCAAGGACATAGGAAAAGACGGTTCACTTATCCTGACTCTCCCCGACGGCCACACCCGCAAGCTCTACAGTGGTGATGTGTCGGTGAAGTTCAAGTAGGTACGTGCTTTAGCATGTACCATCTTCAGCTTTAAGAAAGGAACAGGCTTCCGACTTCGCTCAATGGCTACGCCGGACACAGAAAGCCCGTCCCTACTTAGAAAGCTTTTTCTTAAGCAGGTTCGGCTTGTTCTCATACAGCTTCACGATCAGTTCCCCAAAGATCGTATTCGCCCAGGCGAACCATTTCCTGGAGAAATCTTTTGGGTTGTCCACATGGAACGATTCGTGGATGAATCCTGTGCCGGCATGAGTGTTCTTCAGAGTTTTCAGGCAGTACAGGATCTCCCTGTCATCGGTACTCGTAAGCGCCTGCATGACCAGTCCCAACGGCCAGATCTTCTTTTGGCCGACATGCGGACCTCCTATGCCTTTTGCGAATTTCCCTTCGTTGAACCATGGATTGCATCTGCTCAGGGAAAACCGCCTCGTGTTCCTGTAAAGCGGATCACCAAGCCTGCAGTATCCCAGATAAGGGATAGAAAGAAGATTTGGCACGTTGGCATCGTCCATGAACAAGTTATTGCCGAAGCCATCGACTTCAAGAGCGTAAATTTTTCCGGCCACGCAGTGGCTTCCGATGGCATATTTTTTCAAAGCTTGATCAATCTCTTTGGCAAGCCTTTCACATTCCCTGGCAAACCGCTCATCTCCCAAGAGCTTTGAAAAAATATAATTCAGCTGCCTCAAGGAAACCACCGCGAACATGTTTGACGAGATCAGGAACGGATAGATAGTTCCATCGTCAGAAGGACGGAACATCGAATGTATCAGCCCGACCTTGCGCGTCGGATTCCCGTATCCCCGTCCGCACTGGGTATCAGTAGGATTGACAGTACGCCTCTCGAACTTATAGGGGCCGTTGCTGTCTTTGCGCTGCTGTTCCTTTAAAGTTTTCACGATCAGCTTCATTGCCTTGCGCCAACTGCTGTCGAAAATTGAAACATCTCCGGTGTTTTTCCAGTATCCATGGGCTAGACGTACCACGTAGCACAGCGAATCAAGCTCCCATTTGCGTTCATGGACGCCGGGTTTCATTTCGGTCAGATCTCCGGACCAATGGCTCTTCTTCTTCGGATCGTCATAGAATGCGTTCGCATAAGGATCCAGCAATACGAATTCTGTCTGTTTGTTGACGACTCCCTTGAGTAACTTCTTAAGTTTTTCGTCCTTTGGGGCGAATGGTAGATAAGGCCAGACCTGTGCGGTCGAATCCCTCAGCCACATCGCATCGATGTCGCCGGTGATCACATAGGTAAAGGGCCTGCCCTTTTTCTCGTAGTAATGGACGGTGGTATCGAGTGTGTTCGGAAAGCAGTTCTCGAAAAGCCACCTAAGCTCCTTGTCGGCGATGGTTGCTTTGATTTCATCTATTGCATATTCAACAGCCTTGCTGGTAAAACAGCGTTTGCCCGGCGCAGGACGCTGGGAGGGGAATTTTGATGATTGTTTATTCATGCTCTTTTCGTTAAGACACAACTAAAGTTCTTAACTCCTACAAATTTAAAACATATAGTTGTTGCGTTATTCAAGTAGGTACGTGCTTCAGCATGTACCATCTTTGCATTTAAGAATGGGACAGGCTAAAGCCAGTCCCTACTTTGACTTCGACACCCCGGCGCTTTCGAAAGTCGCCATCTCGTGCATGATCTTGACACCGGCCTCTATCAGATACATTGCAAGAGCAGCCCCTGTTCCTTCACCAAGCCTCAGATCAAGGTTGAGAAGAGGCCTGACACCGAGTGCGTTCATCGCGTTGACATGTCCCGCCTCCGCCGAAAGATGGCTGAAGAAACAGTAGTCCTTCACATCCTTGTTCATCTGGATCGCAGTCAATGCCCCTGCCCCGGAGATGAATCCATCAACAACAACTGGAATCTTATTGGCGGCCGCGGCAAGCACGACACCGCATATTCCGGCAATCTCATATCCTCCGACTGCGGCGAGAGTTGAAAGGGGATCCTTGAGATTCGGCTTATGTAATTCAATCGCTTTCCTGAGGATATTTATCTTGTTCTGAAGCTTATCATCCGTAATCCCAGTTCCTTTTCCGGCGGTCTTTTCCGGATCAAGCCCGAGAAACACAGAATAAAGAGCGGAGGATGGAGTTGTGTTCGCGATTCCCATATCGCCCGTTCCAAGAAGAGTGCAGCCTTTTTTAATTTCCTTTTCTGCAAGCTTGATTCCGATCTCAACAGCTTTTTTTGCCTGTTTGAGCGTCATTGCCGGCCCTTTTGCGAAGTTCGCAGTGCCGGGAGCGACTTTCTTCCTTATGACTCCCTTGAACTGGCAGTCTGTGGCGACTCCGATGTCAATCACCTTGAGCTTGATCTTGCCATGTCGTGTCAGAACGCTTATTGCCGCACCACCGCTTGCGATATTCGCAACCATCTGGGGCGTTACTTCCTTAGGATAAGCACTGACACCCTCGTCGACTATCCCGTGATCTCCGGCGAAAGTCAGGATTGTGGGTTTTGCGATCTTCGCAAAGACATCTCCGCGTGCAGCAGCATATTTCCTTGCGCAGTCCTCGAGAAGTCCGAGACTTCCAAGAGGTTTCGTAAGGGAGTTGAGTCTTTTCTGGGCCTGTTCGGCGATGTTCGCATCGGCAGGCGCTATCTTGGCAATTGTTTCTTCAAAAAGCATAAAAACTCCTAAGTTTATTTTCACCACGAAGCACACGAAGAATACAGTAGTTAAAATTTACCGCAAAGATGCAGAGACGCAAAGGATTTAATGAATTTAAATATAATAAGCACCCTTCGTGAACTTCGTGTTCTTCGTGGTGAAATATTATTTGCCTTTGATGTATAGAGGCTGGCCACAGACTGTCAGGACGACATTGTCCACTGCGGCGGCGATCTTCTGGTTGGCGAGTCCGGCCACGTCGCGGAATTCGCGGGATTCCTTGTCTAATGGGACAATTCCAGAACCGACTTCATTTGTGACGAAAATCAGATTAGCTTTTCTTGCGGACTTGATGACATCAATAACTTTCCTTGTTTCCTTTTCAATGTTTGTCTTTTCAAACATCATATTGGAGATCCAGAGGGTGAGACAGTCTACGATTATGAAGTCGGCCCCTTTTCTTTCGGCCTTTGCGATTGCAGAAGCGATATCGGTCTTTGTTTCAATCGTAGTCCAGTGTTTTCCGCGTTCCTTGCGGTGTTTCTGGATGCGTTCGTCCATTTCCTCATCGCCGGCCCAGCCGGTCGCGATGTAGAAAGGTTTTTTTGCGGATTTCGCAAGTTCGAGGGCGTAACGGCTCTTGCCGCTTCTAGATCCACCGGTGATGAGATAAGAACTCATAAATTCCAAGCTCCAAATGACAAATTCCAAACAATACGAATACACACGCTAAAGCAGTGAACTCCAACAAATTAGAATATTCCAAAGCGGTGTCAAACCACCACAGTCCAAAGATGCTTTGCATCATAATATTCAAGGTTGTAAAAATTAAGGCGTCCGCCTTAATTTTTACCGGTGCTGCCGAAACCGCCTGCGCCGCGTTTGCTGTCAGCTAGTTCGGAGACGTATTCTATCTCGACATCAGGAAGCTTGCTGATCACCATCTGGGCGATACGGTCGGCGCGTTTGACGCTGTATGTATTTTTCCCGGCATTGAGTATGATCACGCAGACTTCCCCGCGGTAGCCGGCATCTATCGTCCCAGGGCTGTTGAGGACTGTCAGGGCATGCTTTAGGGCGAGTCCGCTCCTTGGGCGCACCTGCGCTTCATAACCGATCGGAATTTCCATGAACACTCCGGTAGGTACTAGATGCGGTTCGCCGGGCTTGAGCTCCATTTCAACTCTGGATTTAAGGTCGAAGGCCGCATCGTCGTGATGCGCCTTCAGGGGCTTGATGTCTTCGCAGCCTTCGAGCATCTTGATCTTAACTACAATCTTTGTTTCCATTTGATGGTCTCTCATTTTTGATTGATGATATAATTTTTTCCGTATGGAAAAAATTATCCGAAATGCGTTTCGATATACCTGCATGCCTCTTCGAGGTCGGGGAGTATCTTCGTGCAGTACTTTACCATCCACGGGGAACAGTCCTTGAACGAGAACGGCGAGAATCCCACGACGAACTTGCCGAGGTCGTGTGCGGCATAGAAGACTTCCATGCTGGTGCCGATACTCGGCTTGGAATAGTTCACGAGTATGATGTCGGCATCGCGGGCATCCTGTAGATCAAATTCGACTATCTCGTTTGCACTGTCGACTTCCCTGTCACGGAACGCCCTGCGCATCGGATCAAGAAGACGGAATTTTTTCCCAAGGAGCTTCTTGGCCTGTTCGCGCCATTCGCGGGCGACTCCCTCGTGTTCATCCATGATTGGACCGCTGAGGTAGATGGTCTTGATTTTACTGTCTTTCATGATTATTTCCAAATGTTATAAATTTTTGGAACGAAAATTTATTACTCCAGAAGCATCGGTTTTATGTTCCAGATCTCCTCGGCATACTCCTTGATCGTCCTGTCGCTGGAGAATCTTCCCATGTTCGCGACATTCAGCATCGCCTTCTTATGCCATTCATACTGGTCAAGATAGGTCTTGCTGATCTTCTCCTGGACAGTATTATAGGATTCGAAGTCGGCGATGGACATGTAGTAATCCACCCTGATGTTGTCGAGGAGCGGATCAAAGACATGCGGATTCTTCGTCGAGAAGAAACCGCATTTTATAAGTTCCATGAGCTGGCGAAGGCGGGGCTGGTCCTTGAGGAAGTCCTCCGGATTGTATCCTTTCTTCCTGAGCGTCTCGACTTCGTCCACCTTCATCCCGAAGATGAAGATATTGTCCTCGCCGACGGCATCCTTGATCTCGATGTTCGCGCCGTCAAGCGTACCGATCGTGAGTGCTCCATTAAGGGCGAATTTCATGTTTCCAGTTCCTGAGGCCTCAGTTCCCGCGAGGGAGATCTGTTCCGACAAATCGGCCGCAGGCATGATCTTCTCAGCCAGCGAAACGCCGTAATTGGCAAGGAAGATGACTTTAAGCTTGTCGTTAACGTCTTCGTCGCTGTTTATGACGGCCGCCACGGAATTGATGAATTTGATGATGAGTTTCGCCATGAAATATCCTGGCGCGGACTTTCCACCGAAAATAATTGTCCTGGGGACGAAATGTCCTTTGGGATTGTCCTTTATTTCCAGATACAGTGTTATGGCGTGGAGAATCTTGAGAAGCTGCCGCTTATATTCGTGGAAACGCTTGACCTGGACGTCGAATATGGAATCGAGATTGACCTTGATTCCATAATGGTCCTTGATATATCTGGCCAGTACTTCCTTGTTCTTGCGCTTGATGGCCGCCGCTTCGGCAATGAAAGCCTTGTCGTTGACATGCTTTTCAAGCTTCTTAAGGTCGTCGATGTTGGTGAACCAGCTTTCGCCGATCTTGTCTTCAATCAGCTTGGAAAGTCCAGGATTCGCCTTGAGGAGCCAGCGGCGTGGCGTTATTCCGTTTGTCTTGTTGACGAACTTATAGGGATAATATTCGTAGAAATCCTTGAAGAGCCCGTGCTTGAGAAGTTCGGTGTGCAGGGCAGCTACTCCGTTTATCCTGCTGCTTCCGGCGACGGCGATATAAGCCATCCTCACCAGCTTCTCATGGTTTTCCTCTATGAACGACATGCGGTTCAGGCGGCCGACGTCTCCGGGGTATTTGTTGGCGATACGGCGCAGGAACCTGTCGTTCAACTCATAGATTATCTCCAGATGGCGCGGCAGGAGTTTTTCGATCATCGAGAGCGGCCATTTCTCGAGGGCTTCGCTCATCAGAGTATGGTTCGTATAGGAAAAGGTCTTGACGCAGATGCCCCAGGCCTCATCCCATTCAATATCTTCCTCATCGACAAGAATCCTCATCATTTCGGGGATGGCCATGGCAGGATGGGTGTCATTGAGCTGAATCGCAATCTTCTCATCGAGCTTCCTGATGTCTCCACCAAGCCCCTTGTACCTGAAAACAATGTCCTGCAAGGTCGCGGCAACCAGGAAATACTGCTGTTTCAGGCGGAGTTCCTTGCCCTCGTAGTTGTTGTCGTTGGGATAAAGGACTTTTGTGATATTTTCAGTTAGGGACGCCTCGAGATTGGCGTTGATATAGTCGCCGCTGTTGAAGCTGGTGAGGTTGAATCCGTAGAGGGAACGCGCAGCCCAGAGGCGGAGATTGTTCACGTGCGCCGTCTTGTATCCGGGTATCGGCATGTCATAAGGCATCGCAAGGACGTCCTGCGTGTCCACCCATTCCTTCCTGAACTTGTTGCCGGTCCGTGATTTTTCAGTGCGGCCGTAGAATCTGACCTTGCGCATCCTTTCAGGCCTTCTGATCTCCCATGCATTTCCCTGGCGCAGCCAGTGGTCGGGCTCTTCAACCTGTCCCCCATCCTGTATGATCTGCTTGAAAATCCCGTAGTTGTACCGGATACCGTAGCCGAAGGCGGGGTACTGCAATGTCGCCATGGAATCCAGGAAACATGCCGCAAGCCTGCCGAGACCGCCGTTCCCGAGTCCGGCGTCTATCTCTTCATCCTCGATCTTTTCAATGTCAAAACCGAGATCCTCCATCGCCTCTTTTGCGACATCGTAGATCTCAAGGTTGATCATTGCGTTGCCAAGCGCTCGCCCCATAAGGTATTCGAGCGACAGATAGCAGACGCATTTGGGCTTCCTCTTGTCGAATTCACGGCGCGTCTCGATCCATTTATCCACGAGCAGATCCCGGATTGTAAGCGCAAGGGCAAAATACCTGTCATGGTTTGACGCCACCTCCGGGTGCTTGGCAAGCGAACGGGTAAGATGATGCATAAAGGCTTCCTGTATGGATTCCTTCGTGACCCTTCCCTTCTTATCGGATTTTGATTTCATCTGGTGTCTCCGTAGAGTGATTAAAGCCTTGATTTCCTGAACCAATCAATATTGTTGCTAAGTTATTTTTTTCAATCTTGACAAAGGAAATATAAGCCTGTTACTTATAGGGGAAACGCCTGCCCTCCTGATCAAATTCGTGCGGAGAAGCAGCCTGTCCAAGCTTTAACCGGAGGCACCATGGAAAAAGAGATCAAACATCCGCTCCAGCAGCATCCTGAGGAGATCAGGACCAGCTATCTTACATTGCTCGCTTCAATGGCGAGTGCCGACGGCAGGATCGAGCCGTCCGAACTTGAGAAGCTCAAGGAGTTCTGCAGGATCGCCGGACTGAGCGATGAATCGCTCCAGAAGGTCGTCGATGCGGCCACTGGAAAAGCCGCTGACACGACAATGGCCAAGCTTGAGATGCTCAGGACTTCCACCCTGAGGTTCTCCATAATGACCGACTGCATATTCATGGCCTGCGCCGACGGCTGTGTTGCGTGCGAGGAGGAGAAGGAAATTCTCCGTATAGCCAAAGCCCTCGATGTGAAGGGGGACCAGATACATGCAATACGCTTCTACGTCGACAAGGCGAACTCCGTAATCAAAAACAAGGGCATGCATGATCCAAAGGCGGTCGCCAAGGAGATCGGAGATAAATTGAAGGCCGTAGACATACCAATTGAATCAGTGCTTTTCGCTTTTGAAAGTCTTCCATACTACCAGAACAACGAAATGAAGGAAATGCTAAAGGTCCTTGGTTTCGGACTTGGGATGCTCACCGGCGTCGGACCTCTCATCATGCTCGGGCTTTTCGGATGGAAAGGCGTGAAATGGCTCGGTAAATCCGTGCATATCAACTGAGTAAATATTCGCCAGGCGAATACTTACTACTCGTCCTTCAGCAGCATTGAAAGGATGGCCTTCTGGACATGGAGGCGGTTTTCGGCCTGGTCGAATACGATCGAGGCATGGCTGTCCATCACTTCATCCGTGATCTCCTCGCCGCGGTGCGCAGGCAGGCAGTGCATGATCTTTACGCTGGACGGCGCCTCGTTGACAAGATCCTGAGTGACAGAATAAGGCTTTAGCGCCCTTTTGCGCTTCTTCGCCTCTTCTTCAAAGCCCATGCTGACCCAGACATCGGTATAAATATAATCTGCCTTCTTGACCGCCTTATAGGGATCCTCCTCCCACGTCACGGTACCTTTGCCGATATTGTGGTTTTCCATGAGATCCTTGCTGGGGCGGTATTTTTTCGGGGAGGAAAGTACCAGGTTCATGCCTGAGAGCTTGGCCGCGAGGATCAAAGAGTTGGCCGTATTGCAGGCGCAGTCGCCGATATATGCAATCTTTATGCCTTCAAGCCGTTCGCTGTATTCGTAGATTGTGAAAAGATCCGTGAGGATCTGGCACGGATGATATAAATCGGTCAAAGCGTTGATTATCGGTATGTTTGCGAATTTCGCAAATTCGACTACGTCCTCATGCTTGAAAGTCCTTATCACCACGGCATGGAGGTAGCGGCTCAGCACGCGTGCAGTGTCCGGGATGGACTCCCCTCTTCCGAGCTGGAGATCGTTCTGGTCCAGGAAGATTGAGAACCCTCCGAGCTCCCTGATCCCGACTTCGAAGGAGACCCTTGTCCTCGTGGAGGACTTTGAAAAGATCATGCCGACGCTCTTGCCTGCAAGAGGCTTGTCCATTGCAATACCGCGTTCCTTCTTCATTTTCGCGGAAAGCCTGAAAATCTCCTTGAGATCTCCGAGGGTGATTTCCTCAACTGTAAGAAGATCATTTTGCATTTTGGGATTCCTGTAGTTGTTTTAAAGACTCTTCGAGAATTTGCAAGGCCTCCTCAACTTCCTTTCTGGATACATTCAGCGGAGGCAGAAGCCGCAGTACGGTCTCGCCTGCAGTAAGGACGAGAAGTCCTTTTGATGAAGCCATCTTCCTGAGGTCGTTTGCCGGCCTGTCAAGGACGACGCCGATGAGAAGCCCTCTGCCCCGGACTTCCTTGACGCATTTGTATTTTTTTGCGAGTTTCGCAAGTCCCGACATCAGCAGTTCGCTTTGTTTGTTGCAGTTGTCCAATATGTTTTCGCTGTCGAACGCGTCAACCACCGCCAATGCGGCGGCACAGGCGAGAGGAGTTCCTCCGAAAGTGCTGGCATGGGTTCCCGCACCAAGAACGGTTCCAAGTTCCCGCCTGACCATGAACGCACCTATCGGAAATCCGTTTCCAAGAGCCTTGGCCATGGAAAGGGCGTCAGGCTGGACGCCGTAGCCCTGCCAGGCGAAAAATGTACCTGTCCTGCCCATCCCGCACTGGACTTCGTCAAACATAAGGAGAATTCCATGTTTGTCGCAGAGCTCCCTGACTTTTTCAAGGTAATCCTGCCGTGAAGGGATGATTCCACCCTCCCCCTGGACGGGTTCGAGCAATACTGCGCAGGTCTTATCGCTGATCTTTTTCTCTATTGCGGAAACATCGTTGAATGGGACATGGACAAAGCCCGGCATGTCCGGGGCGAATCCGACCCTGTATTTGCTTCTTCCGGTGGCGGCAAGAGTCGCGAGCGTCCTGCCATGGAAGGATTCCTCCATCACGATTATTTCAAACTTGCCTTTTGAGGAACCCCATTTTCTGGCAAGCTTGATCATGCCTTCATTGGCCTCGGCGCCGCTGTTCGCGAAAAAGGCATATCCGTCAAATCCCTTCTCGGCAAGCTTGGCCGCGAGCTGGGGTTGTTTTTCATTCATATAGAGGTTGGACACGTGTACCAGTTTTCCAGCCTGTTCCTTGATGGCCCTGGTGACGGCCGGATGGCAGTGACCGAGACTGCATACGCTTATCCCGGTACTGAAATCGAGGTATTTCTTGTTCGCGCTGTCCCAGACATAGGAACCTTTGCCCTTGACAAGCAGGATCTCGGGCGAATATGTGTGCATGACATATTTGTCCTGGTACTCAAGGATTTCCTTGTAGTTTTTCTTGTCTTCAGCCATTTGTCAGAGCCTTATTATTCATGTTTTGTGAAAACTATTAATATATCATAATCCGGAGGGAAAACAAGCTTATATCCAAGAAAAGGAGGAACGGCGTAGCATGATTTAAGGTATGGTTATTAGAAGATTAATTGAAAATCGCAGCCTATGGCTTCTTATGCACCGGTTCCGGCTGATGTTCCTCGTCTTTGGTGGAAAGGACGCTTATGAGGTAGAATCCCAGCGGGACGCCCACGATCATGCCCCAGATGCCGAAGAATCGTTCGCAGACCAGTAGGAGCACCAGGATAAGGAGGGGGTGGGCGCGCAGGGCTTCTCCAGTGATCCTGGGATTCAGCACATAGGCTTCGAAGGCATGTATTGCCGCAACAAACACTATCAGCTTCAGGACAAGATCAAGCCCGCCATCCTGGATGCCGAAAATTAGTATGGGGATGGAACTCATGAAGGTACCAAGGATCGGTATGAATCCGCATATCAGCACTATTGTCGAAAGAAGTGCTATGTTGGGGACCTGGAAATACCAGAGGCCTATGGCTGTGAGGATCGTATTGCATATTGCAATGATCGCCTGGGCCTGGAGGGCCTTTCCGAAAACCCTTGCGAAGGCCTGGAGATGCGGAGCGGCCCCGAGGTAGAATGTCCGTATCCTGCTGTTCTCCAGTTCCTTCATCTTCCCTGCGATCTTCTGCCAGTCCATGACGATCATGAATGAGAAAAGTGTTGAAAGTAGGAGCACCACCGTTATCGTCCAGCCGAGCTTGATGACTGTCAGGAGGGAGCTGAAGACATGTGGCATCCATGACTTCAGCGTCTTGGAGGATTCGGCCTTCAGGCTTTCGAGCATATTCGTATATTCTTCCGAACCTATGAAGATTTTGCCCTTCTCCTCGCCGATGATCTGCTTGACGATGTTTTCAGCGAACCTGTTGATTTTCTCATTGGTCTGCCCGGTGTTGTCATCGGCAAACTCGGAAAAGATCTTGTTTGATTCCATGACCAGCTTCGGGCCTATCCAGATGCCGGCGGCGATTACAACAGCCAGAAAGGAAATAAAGAACAGGACCGTAGCGAGCCTGTAGTTCAGATTGAGCGTTTTAACGAGCCATTGTACGACGTTGCGGGCCACATAGGCAATCAGGAAGGTCCCGAATATCACCGCAAAAAAAGGTCTCAGGAGGTAGAAAAGGCCGATCAGGATGGTCCAGAGGATCATCTTTTCCCAGTGTCTTTCAAAAAATTTCCTTACGCCGGAACTTTCCATGCCGTCCTTATTGCCTATTGTATAATTTGGTTAAGATACTTTCCGGGACATGACAAATCAAGGTCTGCCACTCCTATGCAGGCGCAAAAGTACAAAATCTGCCATTTGGAATTGGAAATTCGCAAATTCCGCAATCAATTAATGCGCACAAAAGCGGATTTATGGTAACAATCATGCGGATTTGCATTAAAAAAACTGGAATACTTTTAATAATGTTCACATTCATCGGATTGAGCTGCGATGAAAGAAAAGACAGTGCCGTCCACGGATCCGTTTTCTGGAAAATCGAATATGAAGGGAAGACCTCCTGGGTTTTCGGTACGATGCACGCTCCTAATCCGGCATTCAGCAAAATTCCCGAACCAGTAAAGACCGCTCTGGCCGAAAGCCGGTTGTTCTTCTCTGAAATAGAGTCCGATGAGAAGAACCAGGTGAAAGTCATGCAGGGAATGCTGCTGCCTGAGACAGAAACCCTTGAGACGAAGATTGGGAGGACAAGATTCACCCGGCTGAAAGACATTGCTGATAAATTCATCCCCCCTATCTCCTCTTCATTCCTCAACAAGAACAAGATATGGGCGGCTTCCCTTATCATAGCCTGGCCTAGGAAGTCAACGGATCCTGTTCCGATCGACATCCTGCTTTATCAGAAGGCGAAGCTCAACGGCTGCGAAACCAAGGGAATAGAGACGCCTGAAGAACAGCTCGGACCACTTGACGCATTCACCGAACCTGAACAGGTCCAGCTTCTCGAAGAAGCCATGGAAGAGGCCGAAGGCGGTTATACCATGCTGAACTCATTGCTTGAGAAATATCTCGCACAGGACATGAAAGGAATGGGCAAGGACTTCTTTTCCAGAAAGACAAGTTTCACACCCCAGTTCAGGGATAAGTTCATCAATGTCCTCCTCAAGGAACGTAACAAGCTGTTCTTTGAAAGGACTCTTCCGGACATAAAGAGCAGAAACTGCTTCATAGCCGTCGGCGCCGGACATCTTATCGGGGACGAAGGAGTTATTTCCCTTTTCGAAAAGGCCGGATGCAAGGTGACCCCGGTGGAATTCAAGTTCGATATACCAATCCAGAACCAGCTGCCTAACTTGTTCTACATGTTCCATCTTTAGGAAAGGAAGTTCTAAACAAGCTTTATGGAATCCAATGACATGAAATCAAAGATTCTTGTCCCTTTAGGTGGATTATTTTCCATATTATTTGGACTGCTTGTCCTGCTTATGACTCTAATAGATGCCTATTATGCGATTGCCAGTTCCTCTTGGCCTCATGCCTCAGCCAGAATTTTGGATTCACGCGTTCAAAAAGAGGAACTCAAGAACACTGACAAGAATGATGATCGGGTCAGATTTATATATAATGCGGAAGTTAAATATTCCTATAAGGCAGATGGCGTTGATTATGAAGGAACTAGCATCAGGTTCGCCGCTATAGGGACAGGGGATCTGCCCTTTGTGGAAAGTTTCATAAAAAAGTATCCTGCAGGCTCAGAAACTATTGCTTACTACAATCCGAAAGATCCAAAGATTGCAGTTCTTGAACCTGGAATACATAAGCGTAATGTAATGGGCATATCCGCAGGCATAATTCTTCTGGTTGTTGGAATACTTATAATTCTATTTAGGAATCATCTTGCCGTTACCAGGGCTTAAGATGAACGAGTGGAATGAGATTTATGAATGACATTAAATATAACGAGACATTGACAAACATCATGTCAAGGCGGAGCGTGAGGATGTACTTGAATAAGGACGTGTCCGACGAGGACATCCTGACAATCCTCTCCGCCGCGAACCAGGCCCCGTCCGCGCACAACAACCAGTCATGGAGATTTGTTATCGTCAAAGGAAGAAAGAAGGAGGAGCTGGTCAATCTGATCTCAAAGCGCGCCGGAGATTTCCCCCGCCCTTCCTCCGCCCTGCTCCGCATGGCATCGAGAAGCATCGCCAGCGCCCCGGTCACTATCGCCGTCATCAACACAGGCGAACTGATCAGGCATGGCACGGAGCTTTTCGAGGTCGACAAGGACATCGCCTATGACTTTTTCAGGACCATGGAGATACAGAGTTCGGCAGCCGCCGTCGAAAACATGCTTATCGCCGCCACATCACTCGGGCTTTCCACGGTATGGCTTGGCATCCTTTTCCTGATCAAGGACGAAGTCCTGCAGCTCCTTGATGAAAAAGGGGAGTTCATGGCCGTTGTGCCTGTCGGCTATTCTGCACGCCAGTCATCCGGTCCCGCGAAACGGCCGCTGGACATGATTGTGAAGAAAGTGGAATAATGGTAGACTGGATAACAGGATTGACAGGATAGAATAAATCATGAAAATCCCGTAATCCTGTCTGAATAATTTTGATATTTTATAATTTTTAGGAGAAAACAATGTCGGAATTCAAGAATGTAACTGTAGTAAAGAAGGCAAATGTCTATCACAATGGCAAAGTAACGAGCAGGACGGTGCTTTTCCCGGACGGCTCGAAGAAGACTCTGGGGATAATGCTTCCCGGTGATTATGAATTTGGAACCGACTGCAGGGAACTCATGGAAATACTCTCCGGCGACCTGGACGTCCTTCTGCCCGGCTCGAAAGACTGGAAGCAGTTCAAAGGCGGAGATTCCTTTGAAGTTCCTGCCAAGGCAAAATTCAGCCTGAAGGTGAAGAACATCACCGACTACTGCTGTTCGTATCTCAAATAGCAGGCGCCAGTAAACAGTTTATATCACAAGGGAAATATCATGAATATCATCAAATCAGCTTTTGTCTCAATAATATGCAGTTCGGCTTTCTTCAGCACCTCGGCTGCAACATTGCCGGAGGCTGCACCAGTCGTAGTCAAGGCAAGCATGAAATACTATGTTTCTGAAGCCGGACATGACTCCAACACCGGACTGACCCAGGAAAAGCCCTTCCGCAGTATCCAGAGGGCGGCTGACATGACCAAGCCGGGCGACATTGTCTATATCATGAACGGTGTCTATACCAAAGATGAGCCTACTGCTAATATTCTCACCATTGACCGCTCCGGAAAAGAAGATGCCTGGATAACATTCCAGGCCCTTCCAGGACATTCTCCCAGGCTCAAATCTAAAAACTGGAACGCCATAAAGGTCGAAGGAGCCTCCTATATAGTAATTGACGGCCTTGAACTGGAAGGGAACGCCGACAACATCAAACTTGATTATGCCCTAGCGCAGAAAGACAACAAGAACAATCCTGCAACCTCCGGAAATGGAATTTACATCTGCCAGAAAGGCGAACAGAAACCGCACCACATCACTGTATCCCACTGCAAGATCTACAAGTTCTGCGGCGGAGGCATAGCTACAAGCCATGCCGACTATGTAACCATAGAGGACAATCTCGTATATGAGAACGCGTTCTATGCGCCATACGGCAACAGCGGGATCTCAACATATCAGAACTGGAATTCCGACGCCAGCACCGCCTGCAAGATGATCATCCGCCGCAACATAAGCCACCACAACCAGAATCTCGTGCCGTTCTTCGCCGTAGGGGACATCACCGACGGCAACGGCATCATCATCGATGACCTGCGAAATACACAGAACAATTCCAAGCTCGGTCAGTATAAAGGCCGCACACTGATCGAAAACAACATCGTCTACGGCAACGGCGGACGCGGCATACATGTCTATTGCAGCGACGGGGTGGACATTGTCAACAACACGGTCTACATGAATTCACAGCATCCCAAGATCACGGAGGGTGAAATAAGCGTGGTTAAGGCGGCCGACATCAAGGTGTTCAACAACATCATGTATGCGTCCAAGGGCAGGCCGGCAAATTCCATCCATGATGCGAATGGAACTGTCTTTGACTATAATCTCGTCTTCAATGGCAAATTCACAGGCAGCCAGGAACATAACATCATCGACAAGAATCCCCTCTTCACAGACGAGGCTAAATTTGATTTCACTCTCCAGCAAAAAAGTCCTGCTCTAGAGGCCGGAACAAGTTCGCTCAGGGCCACAAGGGATTTCCTCGGCGTCCAACGCCCGCAAGGCACAGCAGTAGACATCGGAGCGTTTGAGAAGAAGCAGTGAAACTGTCGTCAATTGTCTGTAGCTTGTTTAAAGATATTGAGGTAATTTTAAAACTCGAGAATCGGTCATGTCAAACATGTCCCTCCACGCCAGAAACGGACGTAAATAATGGAGGGACGCGCGTACCGCGTCCGTAGTTTTGAATATCTTAAAATCAAATAATCGCCTCTTTTTACCATCCTAAGGCCATTTTATGGCATCTCTTCCACCATATCATTCTGACCGTCAATCACTTGTCCTTTACCGGATTAGGCTCAGCCAGACTGGCACCGGTTTTCTCTTTGTCTTCTTGTATCTTTGCTTTGAAGTAGTCTTCGTACATTTTATAACCTTGTTGGTATTTAAAAGGTCCTTGCATTAATAGGTTAGTAATGTCGTTATATTGTGGATCAAGAATTTCAATCTTTGCTTCCTTTATCTTCTTTATCACCCATTGTTCATATATTTGCCCTTCTATTTCTGAATTTAGATCTATTTCCCCAGATTTCAGATACTTCGCTACATCCGGATTCTGCTTCGCTATTTCTTTTCTCATATACTTTGCAAGTTCATCCATGTATACTTTGGCTTTAATGTATTTAGTTATAACAATTTCACCTGATAATTGGCGATTTGCTTCATCAAGTTGTTCCGTAATGGACTTGCGATATTCCTGAGACTTTGCATTTCTCAACCATTGCTTCAAACTTCCAGATATTTCATACTTCGTGTATGCTTCTTCCACTTTATCAGGATTTTCATCAATGTAATCAAATGCTGCCTTTTTGCTTTCCAGCATCTGCTTTTTTTCTTCGACCTGTTTCCTGTCAAACGACTTTTTATACGCCTCTTCAAGCTTCTCTTTTGGACACAATATCGGAAACAACTCGTCGTGAACATTTTCTTCAACTTTGGCGTTGATCATTATTGCAATAGCTGATTCGTTTAACTTGTAAACCAGTTCCTTCAATTCTTTTTTCTCTTTTTCAGATGGAAGGCGACCACACTTGGCATTGAAGCCCGCTGTTGCAATATCTAAAGTTAGTAGACCGGGCTCGGGAACTTTCACATCTTTTCCATCTACTTTCGCGACCAATTTAAATTTAGGCTCAATGGATATACCTGATATTACAGGCAGACAAATTAAAAAGGCAATTATAATTATTCTTCTATTCATAGCATAAACCCCACTTATTTTATTGTATTTCTTGTTGTTGCGACTAGGGATTACCTCCATGCCTGAATAAATGATCGAAAAACTCAATCCAGTCGTCCTTGTCTTGCATATATTCATCATCATTGTCAATCCCCATGAAAGTTGCATTAAGCTTCTCCCAAGTATAAGCAGGCAATAGGCGGAGCGATGTATATACTGGCGAAGGAGATGAGGACGAAAGTAAGAACAAACGGACATAGCGCGACGAGAAAACATGATACCCCCCCCTTGTTGACCATGAAACAACTGTAAGGTTATATTTTACCTTATGCACATTACATGTCAATGTGAAGAGATATGGAAAAGAGAATATTTGGTAATGCGTCGAAATGTCAGAATAATCGGGTAAGACTCTCTCTATTAACTACAAAGCAACCAGCTAGCAGCTTCTTCTGTCATTCTTTGCTTGTAGTCAAGCCATTATTGGCTGTAATGTTGAAGAGAAAGAACATCCGCTTAGGCGGATTAACTATAACAAAATTCCCGCCTGTAAAAGTCCGTGGCTAATCTTCTCCGGATTTTATTATGCCAGATACTCGAAGTTCTGCTTCATTCCCTTGTCCCAGCCTTTCCAGAGGAAATCCTGTTCCCTTTCTTCGGCGATGAGTCTGAAGGCGTATCGCACCTGCTCCTCATAGAATTCGCAGAATGCTCCGCGGTTCGTGATGTCCTTCTTGTTCATCGTGTAGGCCTCGGCCGGACACGGTGCGCCGCAGAAATGCTGGATCGCGCAGTTCATGCAGGAATTTATCTGCTCGGTCTGGCGTTCTGAGACTTTGCGGAACACGTTTGTTTCAAGCACCTTCGGAATGCTGTCCTTGAAGAGATTACCGCCTTTGAACTCCTTGACACCGACGAACTCGCTGCACGGGAACATGTCGCCATTGGCGGCGACTGCAAAGAAGCAGCGCCCTCCTCCGCACGGCGAGATGTCGCACATGAGCTTCCTTGCCGAAGGAGCTGTTATTCCAAGAATGATATTTGCGAAATTCGCAATTATAAGTTTGCGTCCGGTCTTCTTGTATAGCTCCCAGCTCCGTTCGAGGGCTTTGATGTAATGTTTTGCGGCTTCAGCATCATCGGGCTTGACGGTGCGCGATTTCTCCTGGGTGCAGCGGATGATGTTGAGCATGCAGACCTTCACTCCAGACTTATGGAAGAAGTCGACAGTCTCCGAAAGCCTGCCCATGTTTTCGGTCGTTATGGTGCAGATCACATTGAATCCCGGATGATCCTTGAGACTGTCTATCACCTTTATGATCTGGTTGAAATATCCTTCGCCTTTCCAGTCGCGGCGCAGCTTGTCCGAAGTCTTCGCGTCCGGCCCATCAATGGAAATTCCAATACCAACCTTGTGCTTGAGGACAAAATCAATCGCCTCATCGTCAAGCAGCGTGGCATTGGTCTGGATGCCGAAATCAAAGTCTCCGGAGAACTTCTCTATCCCCGCGAAAACCGCTTCCTTGTTGGTGAGAGGTTCCGCACCATGGAAGATTATCTGGGGATTGCGCCCCTTGGGAACAGTCGTCTTGAAATATTTCTTAAGGATGGAAAGCCCCTCGATGAGCTTCTCCTCCGACATGTTTGCACCATGCTTCCTCATCTTCTCCGGGATATAGCAATAAGTACAGTTGAAATTGCAGCGGTCTGTCGGATTGAAATAGACGGCGGACGGCTTAAGACCAAATCGGAGCGTCTCCATCTCCTTGAGGAATTCGTCCTCCTTCTTCTTGAAAGACGAGATGAATTTGCCGTCGGAAATTATTGAACCAAGATGATCCTTGCGGACAAGTGTCCAGAAGGCGGTTTTGGGGTTGATAAGAGCTGTGAAGTCCTTGTGTCCGATGTCGATGACAAGAAAGTTCGGACCGTATCCGGTATTGAGATATTCTTTAGTCATAAAATTTTTGCCTTTCACCTGCGCAGACCAACGACCGCCAGAGGAAAGCCGCCAGCGGCCGATAGGTCACACAGGCAAAAATTTTATTTCTCCTTGATCAGGATGTAGTGGGAAAGGCCTGTTCCGGTTGTGCTGCAACTTTTCCTGTGGGCGATTGCTTTCTTCGTTGCTTTTCTCTTCATTTCCGTTCTCCTTCTTTAAAATTTTAAACGTTACCGAATTGCCAAAAATAAAAAAGGGTTCCGACAGACGTTTTGCGTCTGCCGGAACCCTTTACCATTAGATTCCAGTATTATTTCCAGTTCGTCTTCTGGCTTCCGGATCATCACTCCTGGACAGTCTTCCCGAAAAGTTATTAACTTTCAGTGACCGGCCTTTCGGCCTTATGTCCTGGAGATCCCCGGTTACAGCGGCGGGACCGCGACGGATTCTCACCGTCTTCCGTTATTCTGAAAACAATCCAGTAAAATATCATTGCAGATGGAGTTGTCAAGAAATATTTCTGTTACAGGGGATTTCCATCCTTCTCTCCAAGCATTTCGCCTACCCGGTCCTGCAGGATCTTTTCCGCCTCAGAAATCTCAGCGGCCTTTATGAACGCCCCTGCGGCGAGTTCATGTCCACCGCCACCAAGAGTTCTTGCGATCTTCGCAACTGGATATTTCTTATTTTTTGATCTCAGGGAAATCTTGAATCCGTCGTCTTTCCTGTAGAAAACGGCCGCAATCTCCACCCCTTGTATCTGGCGAAGCAGATCTATGAGTGTCTCAGTGTCCTTTTTTTCAATTCCATGCTCCGTGAGGAGTTCATCGCTGAGATATGCCCAGGCATATTTTCCGGAAAACGCCGTTTTCATGTGCTTGGAAACGAGCTCAGCCTCCATCTTTACGAAATTCAAAGGTTGTGAAAAGAACATGGCATTTATCACCCGTGGATAATCTGCTCCGGCGACCAGAAGCTCGGATGCCGCCTTCAAAGTCAAAGCCTTTGTATTGTCGAACCTGAATCCTCCGGTGTCCATGATGATTCCAATTAGCAGGCATGTCGCCGCTTCCTGCGAAATCCGCAGACTGCCCGAATCCTTGAGCGCTTTGAAGATGATCTCGGCCGTGGCCGCGGATTCAGGAGAAATGAAATTCTTCTTTCCAAAGAGCTTGTTGTCCGGATGGTGGTCGACATTGACCAGTTGAAGCGACAGAATCTTGGCCCTCTGATCCTTGTCAACGCCTATCCTGTCAGGAGTAGAAGTGTCAAGGCATATAATCCATGAATACTTCTCCAGCTCCGGCATTTTTCCGATAATGACGTCTTCCGGGACGAAAGAGGCATATCTCGCCGGCAGTTTTTCAGGCAGAAACGCATCGGCCTTTTTCCCGTTGTCGCGGAGAATCTTGAACAGGCCGAAAATCGAGCCGATGGCGTCGCCGTCCGGCTTCTCATGAGTCAACAGGAGGAAATTGTCATTTCCCCTAATAAAACCGCCAAGCTCATCTGAAATGTTTTTTGTCATGCGTTTAAAATAACATTGCAATTGGACTTTTCACTTCCGGGATTTATAATTTGCTCATGAACAAAATCTTTCTTTTAATCATATGTGTCCTTATTGGATACCTGCCTTCGTTGTCGGCTTTCTTTGTCAAAGTCGGTGAATGGTACAATGCCTTGAACAAACCGCCATTGAATCCTCCTGCCTGGGTGTTCGGTCCGGCCTGGACGCTTCTCTACCTGCTGATAGGGATTTCGCTTTTCAATTTCATCGTTAACAGTTCCGGAAAGCCTGAAAGGAAGAAGGGATTAATATTCTTCACAGTCCAGCATGTCCTTAACTTCTCATGGACTCCCCTCTTCTTCTATTTCCATTCCATTTCCGGAGCACTGGCGGTTATCATACTGATGCAGATCTTCATAATCCTCACCATTGTGACATTTCATAAGTCATGCAGATTGTCTGCAATCCTCCTCCTCCCATATCTTGGCTGGGTGCTTTTCGCATCCTATCTAAATCTTTTCCTTCTTATATTGAACAGGTGAAAATGATCCTCCATATCACAAACGGAGACTGCGCAGTGGACGCCTTGAAAAAGGCCGGAATGGAGGGTGAAATCCTCCCATGGCGGGATCTCCTGCACGAAGGGCCGGTCCCCGCGGGAAAAACACTGGGGCAGATGTCCAAAATACGCGCCCGTTTCATCATGCAGCTATGGCCCCATATCAAAAGCGTAGACAAAGGTTTTGCTAAAAGAGACAGGCTGCTTGCATCCTTCAGGAAATACAATGAGACGATACTCTGGTTTGAACATGACCTCTACGACCAGCTCCAGCTGATCCAGATACTCGACTGGTTTCATGGCAGGAAGAAGGGAACTTCAAGACTCAGCATAGTCATCACCGGCGAATATATCAGTGAGGGCATCCATCTTAATAAATATTTCCGCGCCAGGAAGAAAGTCTCCTCTGAACAGTTAAATCTTGCGAAATCCGCCTGGTCTGCATTCTGCTCCCCAGATCCACGGAATATTCTAAAAATCATTTCCAGAGATACTTCTAGCCTTCCATTCCTCGGAAGTTCATTGATCAGGCACCTCCAGCAGTTTCCTTCATGCGAGAACGGGCTCAACAGGACTGAAAAACAGATTCTGGAAGCTGTTGACTCCGGAGCTTATTCTCCAAGTAGTATCTTCAAAAAGTGCCAGAAACTCGAAGAACCTAAATTCATGGGCGATGCGGTGTTCTGGATCTATCTGGAAAATCTTATCAACTGCAGGTATCCCCTGCTCAAATTGAAAAACTGCAAAAAGTTCCATCCTCCTGCGAAATTCGCAAACATCAACGATTTCAATAGCCAGAAGATTCTGATCACAAAAACCGGAATCCAAGTCCTGCAGAGCAAGGCCGACTGGATAGAACTGAAAGGAATAGACAAATGGCTCGGTGGAGTCCATCTCAGGGAAAAGAATGTGTGGAGATGGGATGAATGTGGGAGGAAGATGAAACATGATAAGAGCTAATGACTCCAAACGACAGGATGTTTCTTCGGTCATTTCAATTCTTCAAGCCGCAGATCTTTTCTTCTATGAAGTCGCTCAGAATATCCATGTGAACTGTCCGGCTAAGAATGAACTTCCAGTTTGTCTTATCCAATGTCATTGGTGATGCGACTATTTTATTGTTATCATCAAGAAGTTTCAATACAAGAAACAAATGCGGAAGTCCTACTGCCTTCGCCCTGCCATCTTCGACTTCAACCTTATACAGGATTTCCGTAAAATGATCTAAACCGGAATGCCAGGGTTTCCAATTTCTAAGCGGAGAATAGTATTCCTTCCGGAATTCACCATAATGTGATGCTTTCTCCCATTCGTAATTTCTTGCTGAAGTAGCTGAGAAAAAAGCTCTTTCCGGAGTGGAGAAATCAGCCTGCTCAAACGTTTTCAAAGGAATACCGCCAATTTTGACAGGCGATATGTATTTAAAGAATTTAAGGTGATATTTTGATTTCCCGATAGGCTTATCCTCCTCGAGGACAAGTTTGGTTTCAGGGACATTGAAATTCTTCCAGCGGTCATAATCGCCAGGCAATTCATCGCCGATCCATTTCGAAGTATCAACATAAATGCTTTCGATTTTAAATTCTTTGGCCAATGACAGGAATATGTCCAAACTTTCCTTGTCCAGACGGTCTTTATCAATGTCACGGAACACACTAATTATATGTTCCTGAAATTTACGGGATTTCATTTTTCCAATGTTCTTGAGCAAATACTGGATGTTATCATAATTATTCGACTCGGCTATTAGGTCTGGGATTTCTCCGCTCATGAGAAATATAACACCTGAGGAAAGACACCCGCAAACCGGATCATTGTCAAAGACCTTATATTTAAAAAGAGCAGAGATGAAATTATCTGTATCATACTCAATGGCCTTATGGTAGAAAAACTCAACATGTTCAAATGGGTGGCCACCCGGTGTCTTTCCCGGGGCGTTCAGGAGCTGCGCGATCTGCTCATATGTGGGGGCCTTCCAATCATCCGGTTTCTGGCAGGAAACATATATGTTATAAGACTCAGGCTCGCGTTCCGGAAAATCTTTAATGTCGGCAAGTGAATTAGCGAGCGTGCTTTTGAGATTATTTAGCTCTTCTGCATCAGCCTTGTCCGCCCCTCCTTCGATCGCTTCTATCCTCTGTTTCAACTCACCAGCTATTCTCCTTTCATCTGCTTTCTGGCTTTCGGTCATTCCTATTATAAAAGGCACCTTGCAGGCTCTGAGATTATTTTTGCCGGCGTTCAGGCCGAAAATAAATTGTTTGACAGTAATATCTCTTGAAAAGATCTTATCGGTGTCCACGAAGATAACACCTGCCTGCGCTTCAACCCCTTGTAGAGGTCGGAAGGAAATTCCATTTATTTCAAGCTTTTTCTTCTTCTGCCCAAGCAATACATAAAGATTGTCATCCTTCTTGTCCAGCAGTATTTTTGATTCTAGAAATTGTTGGAAACGATTGCTTAGCCTCTTATCCGAGCAAATCAACGTTTTATGCTCATGATCGTACCAAATATCTATGGTATCCTTGTTTTCCTTCTTAAATTGCTCTATTATTTCCTTTGTGTCCGTGGCATTGGAGGAAAAACTTTTCGACATCAAATCGACATTTGTATTAATAATATTCATTCCCAAATGTTTTGCAAGGTATAATAGAGATTCCTGCATGTGACACTTGGGAATTTGAATCTCATCGGTGGAATTGGAAAAGGCCGGGAGACAAAATGAGACAATACAGACAATAATGACAACTAACCTGTTGACGTTCATTTTCTTGCTCCTAATACGATAACGCCAATATTTTGCCATAAGGAGAAAATGGGAATCAGATCGGCCTTACGCCTGAGAGGGCGTGTCCTTTGTCGACTGTGCAGAGACGTTTGAGGGAGGAATCCGTATTCACATGCGCCTCTATCACTTTCCCTAGGACAAGAGTGCAGTCGCCGGGTTTTATGATGTCGACCAGTTCGCATTCGAAGTTTGCGACGGCGTCAGAAATAAGAGGAGCCTTGACCTTTTTTGCGTTCTGTGTATTAAGTCCAGCCTTTTCGATCTTGTCTACCTCGTCCCCGTGGCAGCTTCCAGCGATAAGGGTTTCCTCCTTCATGAACTCATGGGGATAGGCCACGACAAATTCCTTTGTCTCCCTGATCAGTTCGAAAGTGTGGGAATCATCATCGATGCCGAGGATGAACATCAGAGGTTCACCTGAAATGGTACAAGTCCAGCCACAGGCCATTACATTCGCCTTGCCGTCCTTGCCGCGGGTTGTCACAAGGACCACCTGTTCCGGATATTTCCGTTCTATCGCCTTTTCAATTTCAGCATGCCTCTGCATAATACCCCCCTAATCAATTTTCAATTGCAAGCTCCACGTTCCAAAATCCAAATCACAAACAGATTCCAGTTATCAAAGAAGAATTTTAAAAAATCTAAATTCTACTTTCCCTTATTCTCCAAATCGGAAATGATCTGCAGGACGCGGTCGCCCTCTTCAATTCTTTCGTCTACAATGAATTCTAGGACCGGAGTATTTTTGAGGACGATGTCCTTTGCGATTTTCGTCTGGAGATGATGCTTGTTCCTGCTGAGGAAATGGAGGATCTTGCCCTTCATGGACTCCTGTTTCTTCCCGAGGATGCTGATATAGACTTTTGCATGGCGGAGATCCGGGGAGGCTTCGACTTGGCTGACTGTGACCAGGCAGTTTTCGAGCTGGAAGTCAAGCCGTTCCATCATGTCGGCTATTTCCCTTTTGAGAAGCTCGTTTATCCTGTCGAGACGGGTGTAGTTCTTCATAATGTGGCTTTTTTGAATTCGACTTCGTAGATCTGGATAATGTCATTTTCCTGGAAATCGAGGAAGTTGTCGAGGCGGATACCGCATTCAAGGCCCTGCTTGACCTCCCTGACATCGTCCTGGAAACGGCGCAGAGAATGTACGGATCCGTTGAAAATAAGCTCGCTGTTCCTGTAGACCCTGGCCTTTGCTCCGACGCGCACGGCTCCTTTTTCAACAAGACAGCCGCAGACCTTCGGACCTTTTGAAATTTCAAATATCTTGAGTATTTTCGCTGTGCCGACATCCTTCTCGCGCTGTTCCGGCGCAAGTTTTCCGGCAAGGGCGTCCATGAGATCTTCGATGAGCTCATAGATTATGCTGTAGAGGCGTATTTCGACATTATTCTTCTTAGCGAGAGTGTTGACGCCGGTGTTTACGCGGACATGGAATCCCACGACAATCGCCTCGGAAGCGGACGCCAGCAGGACATCGTTCTCAGTGATGGCGCCAATTCCGGAATGGAGGATGTCGATCTGAATCTTATCCGACGGAAATTTCTTCAGTGATTCAGCTATGGCTTCGACAGAACCCTGCACGTCGGCCTTGACGATCAGGTGCAGCATCTTCTTCTGGTCCTGCTGGAGGCGTTTCATCAGTTCTTCGAGGTTCGCGCCTTCGGCGGCGGATGGATTTACGGATTCGAGTCCGGTCATCCTGATCTGGATCTCCCTTTCATCGGCGATTTTCCTCGCCTCCTTCTCGCTGCAGACTACAAATGTAGCTCCGGCTTCAGGAACTCCCGAAAGTCCGACAAGCTTGACTGGAGTGCTCGGGCTGGCGCTGCTGACTTTTTCGCCCAGTACGTTCACCATGGTCTTGACCTTGCCGAAATATTTTCCGCATAGGACGCAGTCGCCTATTTTTAAAGTTCCCGTCTGGACTAAAATGCTGGCCGTGGGGCCGTGTCCCTGTTCCAGCTGTGCTTCGAGGACGACTCCGCGGGCGCGCCGTTTTGGATTGGCCTTGAGCTGGAGCATTTCCGCCTCGAGCAGGATTCTATCAAGAAGCTTGTCTATTCCCGTCCCTTTGACGGCTGAAACCCTGACAGTTCCGACTTCTCCTCCCCACTCTTCGCTTGAAAGTTCATATTGCTGCATCTGGCGGACGATCTTGTCGGGATCGGCCGAAGGCAGATCCATTTTATTCATGGCGACAATGACCGGCACCTTGGCGGCTTTGGCGTGGTTAAGGGCCTCTATTGTCTGGGGCATGAAACCGTCGTCGGCTGCCACGACAAGTATTGCTATGTCTGTAGCCTTCGCCCCACGGGCCCTCATGGCAGTGAAAGCCTCATGGCCGGGGGTGTCTATGAAAGTGATGGTCTTGCCGCGGACATTAACGACTGATGCTCCAATATGCTGGGTGATCCCTCCGGCTTCGCCGGCGGCCACGTTGGTTTTCCTGATAGCGTCCTGCAAGGATGTCTTGCCATGGTCGACATGGCCGAGAAAAGTCACGACCGGCGGCCGATCAACCAGATCCCCCGGCTTGTCCTTTTCCTGGTCAAGCGCATCTTCCGGAGAAGGCTTGTTGTCATCATGTTTGACCAGATGCCCATCCTTTTCACGGCGGTCCACGATCAGCGATATGCTGAACTTCCTGCAGAGTTTCTTTGCAATCTCAGGCTCTATGGTCTGGTTTACACTAGCAAGGACATTCATGGTCAGAAGGGAGCTTATGATCTCATTGGGCTTCTTTCCAAGCACCTCGGAGAGGGTCTTGACCACGATAGGGGTCTTGATGTGGACCTCGTTCGTCAGTTCTGCTTCCTTCTCGACCGCCTTCCCCTTCTTGTTGATCTCAAGGAAATGGTCGTCGACAAGGTCGATGAGGTCGCTGTCAATTTCACTTGAACCGGTACTTACATCAAGTCCAAGCTCCTTGAGCTCCTTGATCACCCTGGTCAGGGGAATATTGTATTTCTTAACAACATCCTTGACTTTTATTTTTACTTTGCCGCCCATTTAGTTCCACCATTTCCTGCTGTTAAAAATTCAATCTTTCTTATCAGGCTTATCAAGTTTTTTCAGAGACTGGAGGACCTTCTTTGCTTCGTCCTCGTCAAGCCCCTGTATCTTTGAAATGTCGGCGGCATCGACTGCCTTCAGGCCTTCGACTGAAAGGAATCCCCCGCTGACAAGTTTTTGTGCGATTTCCTTGTCTATCTTCAATGTTTCGGACAACGACTCTATGGTCTGGCCGAGCTTCTCCTCGAACGTTGTCTCCACTACGACCTCTTCGGCATTGATATTTATCTTCCAGCCGAGAAGTTTTGATGTGAGTCTTACATTCTGCCCGCGCTTGCCAATAGCGAGCGAGAGCTGGTCCGTGGCGACCTTGATATTCAAGGTTTTCGCGGCCTCGTCCACCTCGATCAGTTTCAGGGCGGCAGGCTGGAGCGCCTTTGAGGCAAAGACTTTGATGTCCTCGTCAAACGGCACGATGTCTATCTTCTCGCCACCAAGCTCGGTGGTTATGTTCTTGACCCTCATTCCGCGCATTCCTACGCATGCCCCGACCGGATCAACGTGGGCATCCGTGCTTTGCACGGCAATCTTCGTCCTTGAACCCGGTTCACGGGCGATGGCCTTTATCTGGACGATACCGTCATGTATCTCTGAAACTTCCCTTTCGAAAAGCTTCTTTATAAAATCATCGGAAACCCTGCTGAGCAGGAGGCTCGGGCCGGAACCTGAAGGATCTATCTTCTTCAGGATGGCGTTGATGCGGTCGCCCTGCATATAGGTTTCTCCCGGGATCTTGTCCTTGGGGGAGAGAACTCCTTCCGCCTTCTGCATGTCGATGATGATGCTGCCCGCCTCGAAGCGTCTGACAACTCCGCTGACGACCTGGCCTATCCTGTCCTTGAATTCCTCAAAGACGATCTCCTTTTCAGCCTTGCGCAGCTGGTTCATTATCGTATTTTTAGCGTACTGGGCGGCTATCCTTCCGAAATTTTTCGGTGTAACCTCCCATTTCACTATTTCCCCGACCTTGGCGTTGGGGTAGCGCTCCCTGGCGACACTGAGCAGTATCTGGTCGCAAGTCGGCTTGGATTCGACGGCCTGAAGCTTCGCCCATGCCTTGATCTGGCCGGAAGTACGGTCAATCTTGACATCAAGCTCGCTGGCGGGATGTATACTCTTTTTAGAGGCAGAAAGGATGGCCTTTTCTATGGCCTCAATGAGCACCTCCCTGCTTATGCCCCGTTCCTGTTCTATATAGTCCAGGGTGGACAGAAGTTCATTATTCATAATCATTTAAAAAAACTCCTTATTATTATCCATACAAAATAAAAGTGGGCATGCACCCACTTTGACACAATCCTGCACTTGTAAACGCCCAATATAACACAACCTATCGCATATTTCAAATAAGGAGCAGTACAGAAATTTCTGCACGACTCCTTAAGGTAACCCCTAAATCCTGCTTGATTTTTCCTTTTAACATGTCATTTTACTGCCCGTCACGCGGAAAACTGCGTGTTTTGTCACGAAATCATGAATTGCAGAAAGGCAGATCAATGCACACCAAGTCAGCAGCAAAAAGATTGAAGACCAGCGAAGCAGCGCGGATCAAGCACAAGTCCATCAGGCGCTCCTTCGGCACGGCCGAAAAACAATACAGGGCGGCCCTGAGCTCAACCGAACAGAAAGACGTGAAGAAACTCTACTCAGCCCTTGCTTCAATGCTCGACAAGGCCGTCAAATACGGCTCGCTCCACAGGAACAAGGCCGACAGGAAGAAATCCCAGCTGGCCAAGCTTCTCGCAGCAAAATTGAAGAAATGATGTTTTTTCGATCTGTTAACGATGTTCCGCCTTCTGGAATTCTCCAAAAGGCGGAACTTTTTTTTAGATTCCTTTTATTATGATTGATTTTCATGCACATACGAACATGAGCTACTGCGCCGAGGCGACCCTGACCCCGGAAGTCTACGCCAACCTTGTCAAGACCAATCCTGAAGTCGATGCCGTATACATCACAGACCACGGAATGGCCGTCTACTTCCCCTCAGAAACAGCATGGAGCTGGACTTATATGGCGGACAGCCGGATATTCGACAAGCAGAAGGACTGGGGAAATGCCAGGCTCGAGGCCCATCTTGCGAACATCGCAAAATTCAAGAACGATGGCGTCCATCCCGGCCTGGAAGTTGAAATGATGCATGACGGCCGCCTCACAATAGACGATCCTTTCAGGGACAAGGTCGAAATACTCATAGGGAGCGTCCATTACCTGCATCTCGACATTGAAGAGGACAAGAAAATAATCCTCAAGGAATGGAAAAACCACACAAAGGCCCTTCTGAACACTGGAATAAGCATCCTCGGCCATCCGTTCCGCTGGATAAGCAACCAGATGCCGGTGACAAGGAAAATAGTCCATGAAATCGTGAAGGACGCCAAAGAGGCCGGCGTCGCCCTCGAACTCAACGGACACCATGTGGTCCCGACTGACATCGATATGCTACAGGAATGCGTCGAGATTGGCGTACCGGTCGCAATCGGTTCCGACTCCCATGCAATCAGCGAGATCGGAGATTTCAGGTACCATATTGAAATAATCGACGCCGCAGGCCTCAGCATGGCCGACATCAGAAGATTCACTCCAAAAAAATAATTTTTCAATATAATTCCGAAGTTTTTATTCTGTCGGAAGGAATTCATGGACAAGCATTCTCTATCTTCTGAGATCAAGAAGGCCAACAGGGAGGTCTACAACTCGATATCCCCGGAGAAATACAACCTCAACGAAAGCATCTTCAACGAGGACCGTAGGAAGGCCTGCGAACTCATGCTTTTGAAGGCCATCGGGACTTCCGGTGATGGACGATATCTCGACATCGGGACTGGCACTGGAAATCTTCTCAGGCTGGCATGCAACAAATTCAAATTCTGCGCCGCCTGCGACATAAGCGAGAACCTTCTTGCGAAGATCGCAAATGACTTCCCCTCGGCCAGCCTCGCAGCAAGCGACGCTGAAAGCCTTCCATTTCCTGATTCGACCTTCAACTGCGTCTCATGCTATGCCCTGCTCCACCATCTGCTTGATCACGAAAAACTCTTCAGGGAATGCCACAGGATACTCGGTAAGGACGGGACACTCTATACCGATCACGATCCGAATTATTATTTCAACAGGTTCTATCATGTCTATTACAAGATCAGGTTCTCCGGCAGGCATGGCTTCTCATCCTCAACAGAAGATCTCGCCGAATATCACAACGTTTATTCTCCCGGAATAGATCCGGAAAAACTCAGGAAGCTCCTGCTCGAAATCGGATTTAAGAAAGTAGAAGTCACATACAGGATTACGGACAACAGAAACATGGGGTTTTTCGGAAACCTGATTCTCGGCATCCTCAGGATCGCAGTGAAAATATTGCCCCTGAAAAGTTTCCATACACATTTTGCGATATTCGCAGTTAAGTAGTAGGTACGCCCTTCAGGGTGTACCATTCTTGAATTCATGGGACATCCTTCCGCCTTCGCAAAGAAGCTACGGCGGACAAGAAAGGCCGTCCCTACTTTTGATTCGCCAATTTTACAATTGGCTTAAAAAAAAGACACAGGCAAGATGCCTGTGTTACATTTTATGGACACAAAGATACACAAAATCGAAAACATCCACGTGGAAGCCCCGCGCAGGGACATACTCGCCAGGCTGAAATTCAATTTCCATAAGACCAAGCTCGACAGGAAAACACTTGATCTCTTCGAGAAAACTCTCAGCCTAGCAGTGTCTGTCTGCGAATGCAAAGGCGTCTACAGGTTTCTCGACATAAAGAAAATAACCGACAAGAAAATTGTTCTTTCCGATGGAACTGCCTTTGAAAGTGCGAGTCTCGCAAAACTCCTCAGGAACAGCTCAAAAGTTGTCATGATGGCCTCAACTGTCGGGAAGGAAATAACCGATGAGACAAACTCCCTTATCGCAAAAGGGCGCGCATCGGAAGCCGTGATCGTCGATGCCGCCGCCTCTGAAATTGCCGACGAGGTGATGAACCAGATAAACCTGTTCTGTGCGAACATCGCAAAAAAAGACGGCATGAAGCTAACGAAGATGAGGTTCAGCCCGGGCTACGGCGACCTCGGCGTCGAAAACCAGAAGCAGTTCTTCAAAACGCTGGAACTAAAGAAGTCCGGATTCTCGCTGATGGAAAGCTTCATGATCGTCCCGGAGAAGTCCGTCACTGCAATCGCGGGAGTGGAGTAATAAAATTCTGCCAGGCAGAATTTTATTTCATGGCATCCGCGATCTCGTTGAAGATGTCGTCGAGGGACTTCGTGATGCCCCAGTCAGGGAAATGCTTTTTGAGCTTTGCGAGATCCGATATGTAGCAGATGTGGTCGCCTTTGCGGTTCTGGTCGAGATACTCGTAGTCGAGTTTCTTCCCGACGATGTCTTCAGCGAGCTTTATCGACTCAAGCATCGATATGCTGTTACCCCTGCCCCCGCCGAGGTTGTAGACTTCTCCGCAGCGTGGATGGAGGTAGAACTCCTCAAAGACCCTGCAGACGTCGAATGAATGTATGTTGTCACGGACCTGCTTGCCTTTGTATCCGAAGATCCTGTAGTGGCGCTTTTCCTTGACGCATTTGATGAGATATGCGAGGAATCCGTGCAATTCGGCAGCGGAATGAGAGGGGCCGGTAAGGCATCCTCCACGGTAGCAGGAGGTCTTCATCTGGAAATATTTGCCGTATTCCTGGACCATGACATCAGCCGCCACCTTGCTCGCACCAAAAATGCTGTGCAGACACTGGTCGACGCTCATTGTCTCGTCTATCCCATCCTTGTACTTCTTGTCGGCATAATCCCAGCGCGTCTTGAGTTCTTTCAATTTAAGCCGGTTCGGGGTGTCTCCATATACTTTGTTCGTGCTCATATAGCAGAAAGGGGATTCGATGGCAAAGCGGCGTGTCGCTTCGAGCATGTTCATGGTCCCGACGACGTTCACATCAAAATCATCGAAGGGGCGTGATGCCGCGAGGTCATGACTTGGTTGGGCGGCACAATGGATTATAAAGTCCGGCTTGAACTCCTCGAAGAACTTCAGGATGGCCTGCCTGTCTCGGATATCCAGGGCATGATGCTTGAAATTCTTAGTGCATGACTGGATCCTTTTCAGGTTCCACGAGGTGTCACCGTCCGGTCCGAAAAAGTCCTTGCGCATGTTGTTGTCGATGCCGTAGACCTTCCAGCCCTTGGAATCAAAATAGGTGACGCATTCTGAACCGATGAGGCCGCTGCTGCCTGTAACGAGAAGTTTTTTCATATACACACCTTAAATTTTTGTTCATCCTGAAGCGGTAAGATAGTCCGGATAAAGCTTAAATCCAACTTTCAAGTGAAGCAATAAATATTATCCTTCCTGGGAAGATCCGCTCCCGATTTTCCAGGCGGCCATGATCGCAAGACCAAACCAAAGGAGGTCCCAGGCCCTGAGCATGGCCTTGATCCTTGTTAAAAGGCTGACATCCCCCAGCAATTTTCCAGCCTCGTCCTTGTACGCCTTGTCCCTACCTTCCTTGCTCATTGCTGCCACCCGGGAATCGATCATCTTATACATTTTTTCGTATGATTCCTTGAGGTTGGCTGGAACCTCGACTTCATCATCATCATTCTTAGAGAGCCAATCAGCCAGTTCCGCCGGTATTTCTTTTTTGGCCTCAGCCTCCTGGTAGACATGGCTCCTGAGGAAAGCTGGATTACTGCTGATATTTTTCACAATAAACTCCTTGAAGAAGTAATTGGCCGTAATAAGCTTTCCCGTGAGAAGGCCGACAACTGCAAGCAGGGCTGCGGCAAGCGCGAGCCGGGCACTGCGTTCATCCGTGAAGATAGTCGCCGCGAATCCGGTAAGAGCTCCGACGCCGATCGCTATCCATCCGATCTCAAGATTCATATATATGGCTATGCCAGCCCAGACGAGGCCGGAGAGAAGGGCCGCAGCCGCGCAGACACCAACTGCCAGCCCGAACGAACCTGCAACTTTCGCCTTTGCAATGGTCTTGACATTGACACCAAGTTTTAGGTTGTGGCCGCAATTGATGCATATTACGGCATCTGACTTGACGGGATTTTTGCACTTGGGGCACATCCCTGCGGCATCTCCGACGGAACCTTGCTCCATGGCAGTAGGAGGAGGAGGTTCTACCGGCTGCTGCCTCTTGATTGACAGCGGCTTGGACTTGAGAGGTATTGAATCTGGCACGGACTGCGGTATTTCCGGAATTGGAACTATCATCTCAGCTCCGCACTGGCATTCAGCCTTCTGGCCAGCATCTGAATCTTCAAGCTCATACTCCTGCCCGCATTTCCCGCACTTGACTCTTATAGACATTCCCACACCCCTTGGTTTTCAATATTGTTGTATGGATGATTGGATGAATGGATTGATGGATGGTTGCGAATACCCAATAAAGAAAAATGGAATTTTATAAAGTGATATTTCCACTGTTTTCATGTCTTCATGTGACTTTGATATCCTCTTAAAAAACCATTCATCCAATAATCCAATCATCCGACCGTCCAATCCCCTTTGTTCAGCTATATACCTGTGAAACACCACCTGCACAAGTCGTTTCTGAATAATAGCCACTTTGTTCACAGAAGGGGTTTAAATATTGCCATTTTATGATACAATTATAGGTTGGAGTTATGTGTTTAACGGGGGTTATGGAACATATGATTCAAAATGCCTTAATAAATCCTGATTCATACCTTGAAAAGGAAGCTCAGAAAAGGGCTCGTGATTTTCTGAGGACTGGAACGCTTGTTTTCTGCTCAATGGACAAGGACGGCAGGCTCCGCTCGACCTTCAAGGACAGTTCCAAATCCATCTTCAATGTCGAGGTTTCTTTCAAGGAGACCGTGGCGGTTTCAAAATGCGGAAGCTGCCAGGATGAAGGAATCTGCATCCATGGCGCCGCGAGCATACTGCACTATGACAAATACTCCCACCTCCCTCCCAAGAGCAAGGCTGTAGAGAGCAAGCCTGAATTTTCAGGTCTTACGCAGAAAGGGATCGACGATTTCGCCGACAGTCCTGAGGAATACAAGGCGAGGGTATCTCTTGAGCTTGCGAGTGAAATGCCTCACAGCCCGAGCAGATGGGCCAACTGCGTGTTCGAAGCCAACATCATGTTTGAAAAACGCGAGTATAAAGGCTCTCTCGGCAATCTCCGCCAGATACATTTCAAGGACATCCTCGGTGGAAGCATGCGGATTTCGCATTTCCCTCCCCAGGACAGGCAGATCATCAGGTTCCTCGCGACAAACGCCGAGGCGGACGGATTCAAACTGAGCCTGAGTTCCGAACTGGCCGCCGAATTCTTCCATTCCCTTTCTGGCTTCGAAAACTTCCGCTGCGGCAAGGAAAAGATAACCGTCCACAGGGATCCAGCAAAGCCGTTCCTATCTACAATTCCAAGCGGAGAAGGATACATCCTGAGGCCTGGAATTGAAACTGAAAAGGGATTGATCCCCCTCAAGGATCCGCGTATAATCATGGGGAGATCCGGATGCTGGGTCGGTCTCGCCGGCGACTACTGGTGGATCCCCGCATCCATGGACCTGGTCTGGCTCAGGAACTTCCTGCATGCGAAGGAACAGCTCTGCTTCAGGGAGAAAGCACATCAGATAATATCCAATTTCTCGAAGTATTCCGTGAAGACCGCCGGCATCCGGGGACAGAACCTCCGTTACCGCGACTTCATCCCGATATATCATGCGAAATTCGCAAAGGACAAGGCCTTCCATCTTAAACTATGCTTTGATTATGCCGGCACGATAGTCCATCCTGCGGACAAACGCCTCGCTGAATCCTCCGGAACCTACTGGAAAAGGAATCTTGAGCGTGAAAGGGAGTTTGAGAACGAGATACTCCTCTGCGGCTTCCGGAAGAAGCCAGGTGGCGAAGGGATTTATACCTTGGCAGACACCGAGGCCTATGGTCTTTTCTTCGAAAAAGTATTGAACCGGTGGATCGACGAAAAACGGGAAGTATACATTTCTCCCGAGTGCTCTTCGTTCATCAAGAAGGGCGACCTTGAGGAGTTTGTCATGCGGTTCAAGACAGTCAGCGAGGACAATGGATTCTTCAGGATCAGATGCCAGATCAGCACTTCAAGGGGAGAAATCAGCTGGAAGCTTCTCACGGATGCCGTGAAAAATGGAAGGACCTTCATCGAGATCCGTGGCGGAAACGTTGGAAGGATCAGCGACAAGCTGGGAAAATTCGTCAGGACGGTCTCCGATTTCGTGCAGATCGATCCCGAACACGAGGACGTAATAATGATCTCCCGTGCTTCGGCCCTTTTCTGGACAGATACTGCAAAGAAGCTTCTCGGGGAGGTGCCTTCGGAATTCATAGATCTCAAGAACAATCTGGAGAAGACATCCGTGGATGATTCCGATCCTGAGGATTTCGTTGGAGTCCTCAGGAACTATCAGAAGGACGGACTTGTATGGATTCAGAGGATGGCTGAAAACGGCCTTAACACCATTCTCGCCGATGAAATGGGTCTTGGAAAGACGATACAGGCGCTTGTCGTACTCTCCTGCTACAGGAAAAAACATATTTCACATCACCTTCCCTCTCTGGTGCTGTGCCCGAGCAGTCTTGTTGAAAACTGGGAAATGGAGGCGGAGAAGTTCGTACCTTCGCTGAAAATCCTGGTGCTGAAAGGACCTGATCGCGCCGAACATGTCGATGAAATCAACAGCTCGGACATCGTGATCAGCTCCTACGCACTTGTCAAAAGGGATGTCGAGATCTACAGCAGGTTCAATTTCGGATATCTCATCCTCGACGAGGCGCAGCACATAAAGAATCCAAGTACCGCGAATGCGAAGGCTTGCAAGTCGATATCCGCGGAACACAAGCTGGTGTTGACCGGCACTCCGCTGGAAAATTCCGCCGAGGAGCTCTGGTCCATCTTCGATTTCCTCCATCCGGGGATGCTCGGTTCATATAGGGGCTTCAGGTTCAGGTACGCTGGAATAAGGGACAGCGAGGACAAGCAGCTGGAGCTTGCCGCCAGGGTAGCGCCTTTCATCCTCCGCAGGAAGAAGAAGACTGTCGCCGCGGAACTTCCGGAAAAACTCGAACAGGTCATATACTGCGAGATGGAGGATGAACAGAGGAGATTCTATTCCGAACTGCTCGAGAAGGGTCGGGACGAATGCTCTGACTTCCTCAAGGGGAGGATCACTAAATTCGACATTCTTACAAGTATCCTGAGGCTGAGGCAGTTCTGCTGCCATCCCGCGCTGCTGCCCGAGAATTTCGGGGTGAAAAATGCGAAATCCGCAAAGATGGAACTCGTGCAGGAGCTTCTCTTCGAATCGATCGACAGCGGACACCGCCTGCTTTTCTTCAGCCAGTTCGTATCGCTGCTGAAGATTGTCAGGGCCTGGCTTGAAGAGGAATCGATCAAATATGAATATCTCGACGGCAGCACCGAGAACCGTATGGAGAGGGTGATCAACTTCAATTCCAGTCCGGACATACCGGTCTTCCTGCTGAGCCTCAAGGCCGGCGGCAGCGGTCTGAACCTGACTTCGGCGGACAGGGTGATCATCTACGATCCATGGTGGAATCCGGCCGTGGAGATGCAGGCGACGGACAGGACCCATAGGATCGGGCAGGTCAAGAGCGTATGCAGCATGAAGCTAGTGATAAAGGATTCCATCGAGGAGAAGATGCTTTCGCTCCAGCGCAAGAAACAGACCTTGTTCACCAACCTTGTCGACTCCGTACCGTCCACGCTCGGACATCTCAGCAACGAGGACATCGAGTTCCTGCTGAGCAGATGAAAGTAGCACAGGCATCTTGCCTGTGTATGTCAAGTCCTGATTTCGATTTGACACTTTAAATTAAAATTACTTTGATTAGAACA
>MHBH01000062.1 GCA_001804805.1 Lentisphaerae bacterium GWF2_49_21 | reverse complement strand
GTCCAGCACAAAGTGTGTAATGGATTCCAATTCCCGTCACCATGAGGAGGGTGCATAGGAGTATCGAAAGGATCATGCTCCCGAGAAGGTAGACGAAGAGGTTCCCCGACAGGCCGAAGGCCATCCCTTCGGAATCGTTCGCTGAGTTTGTATTTGTAACATTAAGGTCGGCCATTTTTATTTTCTTTCCTTCAGAACTGCGGCGTAAGCACCGCTCCGCCAAGAGAGAACGCATAGAAGATCGCTCCGATGATAAGAGCCCCTCCCGCTATCCACAGTCCGGCTATTATCGAATTGTACGCCTCCGGATCACCCTTCTTCTTCAGAACCGCCCCCTGCCATATCGTCACCACTCCCCAGGGGAACGCTATCAGGAACATAATACCCAGCACCATCTGGATCGCAGACTTGAGCGACTGCAGCTGGTTCCCCCCGCCGCCGCCCGGCGCCTGCGCAAAGAGATTTTCAGAGACAAGGACAAGGAAGAGGAGCATGAGGAAGACCTTCATCAACCGTTTTTCTGTTTTCATGTTATATCCTATAATAGTATATTTATAATATTTGCGAATATATTTATCCTATTTGGCAAATACAAGTGGAAATCTAAAGAAATATACTATAATAGTACATTATTATGGAAAAACTGGACAGAATAGAAGAGGAACTGAGGAAATATGTGCTCGGGCAGGACCATGTGGTTGCTCGGGTCGCCTCCCTCCTGAAAAGAGGAGAACTCGGGCTCACCAATGCCTCAAGGCCGAAGGGCAGTTTCCTGTTCCTCGGGCCAACAGGTGTCGGCAAGACCGAGCTTGCCCTCTCGTTCACAAGGTATCTTCTCGGCGAGGAGCGTCTTTTCAGGTTCGACATGTCCGAGTTCATGCACTTCGACAGCGTAAAGGAGTTCATCGGACATTCCGGCAACCCCGGAAGACTCGGCAATGTATTGGAAAATAATAAGGCAGGCGCATGCCTGTGCCTGCTGTTCGATGAGATGGAGAAGGCTCATCCGCAGATTCTCCTGCTCTTCCTACAGATGCTCGATGCCGCAAGAATTACACTCGGGAACGGCAGGACTTATGACCTGTCGGGGTTCTACATCGTGTTCACGTCAAATATCGGTTCGGAGAACATCCTCCAGAGCAAGCGTGTTCCTTTCGCCACTATTGAGCGCTCAGTACTGGCACAGCTTCATCTCGAGCTCCGCCCGGAGTTTATAGCAAGAATAGATGAAAAGATAGTTTTTAAGAAGCTCGAATATCATACACAGAGGGAGATTGCTGTTTTGCTACTGGAAAGAGAGCTGTCGCGCCTTAGGGATAAAGGTTATGCCCTGAGCTATGATGACAGCACCCTTGAGTTTCTTGTAAGGAAAGGAATTGACAGGATTTTCGGTGCGAGGCCATTGCGGAATGCAATTGAACGCCATGTCCAGGACGCCCTCGCCAGGAGAATCATAGCCGGAAAGCCTCCTGTAGGAGTCATAAGATATTGCGACAAGCTGCGCGATCTTATTGTGGTAAACATTTGAGAGGGCCTCGGTAGGTTTTCCTTAATATATGACTATTATACAGGAAACTTGAAGGCGTGTGTCCAGAATATTGCTACTACGGTCGATCAAAAGAGGAAAACAGGATGAAAAAGATTCTCATAGTCGATGACGCTCCGGGGATAAGGGTGCTGCTGACCAATATTATCAGCAGGAAGGAGGGCTTCCATGTGACCGAGGCCTCGTCTGTCAAGGATGCGGCTTCACTCTGCGCGGCGAACAGGTATGACCTGATATTCCTCGACCATAGGCTGAGAGACGGCGTCGGATGGGAGATTGCGGAAATGATATTCCTTGATCCGCAGAAATATGGCACTTCCATGATAATCGCCATGTCCGGCAGTGTCATTCCCGGCAAGGACGACAAGTGCAGCAAATACTATTCACAGTTCATCCCGAAGCCGTTCGAGATTGCCCAGGTTGATGAAATACTGGAAAATCTTTCGAAAGAATCATCCGCCCGCAGTTGAAACGGAATATCTGAGCCTCTCCATGTCCGGCATCCAGTTTTCAGCAGCCTGCCGCTCATTTGCAAATTCCCTTGGATCTTCTGGAATTCCGTGTAGAGTACCGAAGCCCCTGCCATAGATGGCAGGGATTTTTTTACTGATGAAGTAACCGCGGGTGGGGCATGCGCAAAGTTCTTGTGGCAGATGATGATCCAGGAGTCAGGACGCTGATTTCCGCCATCATTAGGCGGAAGGGAGAGTTCCTTATAACTGAAACGTCCTCTCTTGCGGAGGCTTCTTACCTGTGCACTGAAAACAAGTTCGATCTGATATTCCTCGACCATAACCTGAACGACGGCATTGGATGGGAAGTCGCGGAAATGATATCCCTTGATCCCCGGAAATACGGGAATCCAATGATAGTGGCGATGTCAGGAAGCGTTCCGCAGGAAAGGGCTACGAAATGCGGAGTCCATTATTCGCAGTTCATGCCGAAGCCGTTCGATGTTGCGCAGATTAAAGGCATACTTGAGAAACTTCCAAAAGAATCATCCAACGGCAAGTGAGCAGATCCATAGCCAGAAGCCCCCATTCAATATCCACTATGGGTAAGACATTCCACTTAATAAGAACATGCCACTCTCCTGGTCAAAATCAAAGATTTACCCGGTTTAAGAGCGGTTGTTTTCCTCTTGCTGTACCGGAAGCATTACCGTGAAAACCGTTCCCGATGAAGATCCTGGTCTGGCAGTAATCAGTCCACCATGATTTTTCACAATCCATGAGCATATTGAAAGACCGAGCCCGGTTCCCGTCTCCTTGGTCGTGAAGAAGGGGCTGAAGATGGTCTTTAGGTTTTCAGCAGGAATCCCCGCGCCGTTGTCGGACACTTCTATCCTGACATAGTTCCCGGGATTGAGCCCGGAAGAATTGCCGGCAGACAGGACTTCCCCGGATATCCTGGCGGAGACGCTGCCATTTGCGTCTGAAATTGCCTCTCTGGCGTTGATGAAGAGATTGTTGAAAAGCTGGCACAGCTGCAGTTCATCCCCCACGCATCCTTTACCCTTCAATTCGAATGTCATGGAGAATTCTATCCCGGAATTCCTGAAGACCAGGCTGGCGGACTCTTCAATTATATGCTCCAGGTTCACTTCCTTCCGGCTCTGGATGATCCTCTGCGTTGTTCCGTCCCTGCTGAAGGCAAGGAGATTTCCGACAAGATGAATTGACTGCCGGGATGCATGGAGGCAGTCTTCGAGCATCTTCCTGAGTACCTCGTCCTCGGAACAGCGGTTGCAGGCCACTTCAATATTCAGGCTGATGCAGGTGAGAAAATTGTTCAAGTCGTGGATCAATCCCCTCATATACAGATTTTTAATTTCGTCCGGTCCTCCGGCTTCGGCGGCAATGGGATGGATGGAGGGGCCGATGACTATTAGAAAGCCCAGAATGCCCCCTGCCGGCGCTCCCAGCGGAAAAACATTGACCGGCATTTTGCCGCGCTGTCCTGCATCAGCAAGGGAGCATGCCGCCGCCCCGCCCCTGCGGATCTGGCATGTTGCGCACTGTACCGCTGGCTCGATGGAGCCGTGGATTATGTTGTAGCAGGTTTTCCCTGCCAGGCTGTCCATGCCTCCGAAATTCTCCATGGCTGCCCTGTTGGCAAAAAAGATTTTCCTGTCTGCGTCTGCAATCATTATCCGGTGGTTGATGGTGTTCAGAAATTCATAGCTCTGGTTTTCGGTCAGATAAAGAGAAATATCCTTGTCAGGCATGGTTTGCTTTCCTGTTTTCAGATGTGGTACGAATCACTCCAATTATAGCAAAATCAAAATACGTTGTCAATAGGTTTTATCAACTTTTAAGGCTGATTTTCCAGGACGGGCATTTTTTGCACGGGATAAAATGGATATTTCCTGAAAAAACGTTATTATTGATGGAAACAATTCAATAAGGGGGATGACAATGAGAAAAGCTTCAAAATCCAAGATCGGTACAGCAGAAGTCTCCAAGGCTCCTGAATACACTGCGGAGGAAAACATCCAGCGGCTGGCTGGGACGGGCATACTGGAGACCTTCGTCAGCGAAAATAACAATTCCTGGGATCACGAGAAATGGCTTGCCCTCTGCGAAAAGCTCACCCAAAAAGGTTTTACCCCGATAAATTTCGACCAAGTCGGACTCGTGCTTGAAGAGGTCAGGGCAAGATATCCGAATATCTGACCGTTGTCTGGCAAAGCGCTGATTCGGGCACACCTGCCCGGAATGAGCGCTGCAAGCCGGGTCTTTTAATGTTTCACTCTTTAGCAGGATTCCGGCTCCAGCTGGAATCCTGTTTAAGAGAGAAACGAGAATTGCTGCGTTTTATGAATTTCCTGCAGGATGGAAAGCTATTATAGAATCACCGCGTGCATTGTGCTAATTACCAGTTAATGAGTTGATGGTAGAAGAGGAAACTTATACCTACTGTGGCAACGTATACTGCAATTCAACTTCGTGTAATTTCACTCTGTAAATATTTCATAATCTCATAATTGCGCCTTCAGTTCCGAAGCTTTTCTCAGAATGAGTTCCTTTAGATCCTCTATGTGTGCGGCATCCTCGTTTGCTATCTGGACAAAGACCTCTGCCAGCGCTTCCGAGATGTGGAGCACAGCATAGAAGACCTTGTCGGTTGTTACAAGATAAGCGGGAAAGTCCGTGTTAGTGTAAATTTCCAGCCCCTTCGCAGGATCATAGATATATGTCTTCCACGGTTGGTTGATTCCAAGCGGAGCAAAGGAGTGATCAAACACAATGTTTTTCCCCTTGATCCTTATTACATGTTTCAGTTTCTCCTGCTTCTTATGCGGGGTTCTTTCCTTTTCGCCATCCTTTGGAACAGCTGGTTCAACTGGCATGGGGTTTTCATTCTGATCGCGCTTTTCAGAATCAACAATTTCCTGCTCTGCTCCTTTCAGGTCAGGCACGGCTTCGACATTCCGTATTTTTGAAGTATAATTCTTAAAGACATCGGAGCTAAGCGTCTGGCTGATTTTATCCTTCCATAGCTCGACGTCGCGCTTCAGCTGGTCTGTCACTGTGTCTTGGGTTGCCTTGCCTCTTGCCGACCTGACAAGCTCTTTGATTTCCTCCCTTACCGCCTTTTCAACTTTCCTGTATTCGGACGACTCCTTGATAAATTCCCTCTTGTTGTGAGTTACTGGAACGTGATCCATATGGATTTCACCTATTATCCTCGCCAACGTGGGATGTTGCTCAAATCCTATCTTGTCATAGGTGGTTATCATCCTTCCTCTCCTGAAGGTATGGAATCCATAAAATCCCTTTTGCGAACCTTCCCTGAGGAGCGCATACCAGCCGCTTATACTGCAGAAGTCGTCCAGTTCAATTTTGAACTCCTTCCTTGTTTCAAGAATAAGATCGAACTCCTCTGGTTTGCAGAACTTGTTGTTCACCTTCAGTTCGATTTGTCCGGCCCTTATGAAGGGGGCATATCTCCTCTGCAGGTCCTCCCGAATGAAATTGTGCAGGTTGGGATAAAACACTTTCAGCTTCTCAATCTTCAAGATGGTATAATGCTCTTCCTCGGTGGCCTTCTCCTTGGTTAAAGGGACTTTCCATCCTTTTCCGGAAGAGTCCCATTCTTTGCGGTCGAAATGGATCTTGTATCTGCAGGCTTCACCCAAAGCAGATGTCGTGACTTCGAAATAATCACCGATGCTGAGGCATGCTGTTTTCATTCCAAGGCCGAACTCGCCCAGCTGTCCGGATTTTTTAGAAAACGCAAGGACGAAGGATTTTGACGCCATGTGCTTATTCATCCCTGAACCGTTGTCTGCGACCGAGATGTATTCCTTGTTAATTGACACTGACATCTTGAGGAGTTTGCCGTCTATTCGGGCATCGATGGAATTATCCACCAGCTCTCCTATGGCCTGTGGTGCCGAGTATCCGGCATAACCCAGTTTCGGCATGAGGCTGATGTCTGGAGTTATGTCAATCTCCTCCTCCGTTGAAGTGGGATTCTGCTCATTCGAAGAATTGCTTGTATTCATCTGGTACTCCTTCCACATCTTGTTTTTCCCCTTCTTCAGGGTGAATATTATTTTCGCCTTGAGGTTCATTCTCATGGAAAAGCGTGTCTTCAGGCCATTCATCAAGCTTCGGAAGCATAATCCTGCAATACTCCTTCAGCTCGTTGATATATTCATAAGGGATCCTTATTCCGGATTTACCTGGCCCATTATACTTCGGAGTGGTAAAATATTCCCTGATGTCGATTCCATACTTCCCGTTGAAATATGCTATGCTGAGCCTGATGCTTTTCCCCTTATGGAGCGGGATATCGGAGATTACTTTAGCCTCGATATTTTCTATATCCGCAGGCAGTGTTTCCAGCAGTTCAACAATCTTTTGGAGCCTTGTCTTGTTGAAGGATATCCCTTTCTTTGTGGGACCGGCGTATTTGGAGGATCTGGCGAACTGGCGGATATTCGCGAAATAACTTCCTCTTGAGGAAGTCAGGTAGAAGTTAATCTCCATGCCTCCTGAAAAAGGAATCACTCCGACGATGTTGTCAGAATCTTTCATTTCGGCTCCTGGCAAACTTATAAAAGCTAAGGGGCCATTATCTCATGGCACCAGTAGATGTTGGAAGCGCCCATTTTCAATTCCTCCTGGCGTTCCCTCCAGTCAGGCAGCACGCTGTCGAGGGTTTTCCAGAAGGCAGGGCCATGGTGCGGCTGGGTTAGATGCACCATCTCGTGTATGATCACATAGTCTATCAGGCGAACTGGAAGCTGCATCAGTTTCCAGTTGAAGTATATCACCTTGTTGCGCCCGCAGGATCCCCAGCGGTATCCCAAGTCACGGACTTCAATGCGAACTGGGGAAGTCCTCACTTTACGCGAGAGGAACTTCACGCGTGAAGCAATCCATTTTTTCCCGATGTCCGTAAACCATGTTTTGAAATTCTGGGCTCCGGAATCCCGGGAGTCGGCTCTGAGATGGAAAAGGGATTTGTCAAAAAGAAGCGGTTTCGCCTGGCGCACTGCAATCATCAGGGTATGGGGCTTCCCCAGATAGCTGAAAGATTCACCCCTGACATATTCAGGTTCACGGGCTGTTCCGGCAATCTCATTTTTAAGATTAAGCTTATGATGTACCCATAGAAGCTTTAGCCTTATCCATTGCTCAAGTTCATCGGAAGGAGTCTTTCTGGGAGCATGTACGACAAGTTCACTTCCGCGGTCTACGGTCATACACATGGTTTTGCGGCGGTCGCTCCTCCGTATTTCAAAAAACAAGCCGTCGCTGAGGATAGTCTCAATCATGGCCGCACCAGGCTTTCATGATTTTCTTTTGCAAGCGCCACGAGCAACTGCGCTAGCTGTCGTCCATTTCCAGGGCATATTCCTCTGCTGTCGAGGTCACGCACTATCATCTTTGTCAAAAGTTCCCTCATGGGCGGATTTTTCCAGAACCCCACCTTGCGGATATCCTGTCGGATCCTCTCAACAATGTCAATCGTAGCCAGTATGGCTGTCTCCTTCTGTTTTTTATTCAGTACGGAGTTCTTACTGCTTTCTTCAAGTATAAGTCTTATAAAAGGCACCTGTATCTTAGGATCAAAATCCGGGAAGTCCTCTCCATCTCCTTTCCGTAGCTGCCCCATAAGTTTTCCGAGTTCACGTTCCAATTCATCCCAGTTGTCCTTGAACTCCTGCAGGATCTTTTCAAGCTTTTCACTCATTTTCTTGGCAAACGCGGGATTCTGGCTGGTAAACCCGACGATATGATAGCGTGCCGCATGCTGCATCTCCGTTGCCCGTGCCCGGCTGCTTCCCATCTTTTTCAGTATCTTGTCAAAATCGGCATCAGTGATTTCTGTCGGCGGAATCTTTGGATTCACTCCACGGGCTGCTACATACGAGTTTATAAGTTCCTTTACCTTTTCAGCCACGCCAATGAGACTGAGGGCTGGGTCGCGATAGAGGTTTGCCGCCACCTTATTGATGAAGCCAAGGAGCTTGGCGTCGCGAAAGATATCTGCTGGAACTTCAGGCCGGTGTTCAATTATGTTCAGGGTCTCATAGAACATCCTCAGCTTGCTTATGAAGTCGGCACGAATTTTCAAGTCACCTAAAAGCTGGACGCATTCCTCAACCTGTTTCTGAAGATCGGTTATACCCTTGTCCTTGAACACCGCTACTGCCCTGGCTCTACGGTCAATTAGGTTAGGGAGTTCAACAGCTATGTCCGTCATCGAGCCCTTTGTATCCTTGCCGTCATATTCCTTCAAGGCCTCTTTCAGGTGGCGTGCAAGTCCCATGTAGTCCACCACGAAGCCGCACTTCTTCCTGCCGTTTGTACGGTTTACACGGGCTATCGCCTGGAGAAGATCATGAGCCACTATTTTACGGTCGAGGTAAATCACCTGTTCCACCGGCGCATCAAAACCAGTCAGCAGCATGTTATTGACAACAAGGATCGATAGAGGATCCGTCTTGTGCGTCTTTTCATGGGACAGCTTCCGTTTGAAACGCTCTATGTATCCTTTCTGTTTTTCCTTGTCAGACCATTTCTTCCATGCCTCAGGATCGTTATGTTCTCCGGAAAACACGACGGCTATTTCAAGTGCACGCAATGTGGGAAGTTCCTGGTGTGCACGGACAAGGAAACGCGTTTCCGGTGGAAGCTTTTCCTTCTCCTCGTCAGATAGCTTAAGGATTTTACCGGGAAGATCCTTGATCGCCTGAATAAGTTCAGAGAGGGCCTTGTTCAGCATTTCATGATATGTGAATGCAGCCTGTCGGCTGGTCGCAACAACCTGGGCCTTGAATCCTTCAGGAAGCACTACTTCAACATAATGGCGGATCATGTCACGGGCTTTCTTTTCGATGAGCTTTGGCGCTTCAAGTACATCGCCGGTGGTCGCGTATTTTGCCTTGATAAGTTCCAGCTCTTTCTTCGTGTATTCCCGGAACATGTCTTCGAAAAGGCTGTCGAGTCTCTTTGAATCCTTTACGGTTCCATCTGCGGTTCGGCCCTCATACAGGATTGGCACCGTGGCTCCGTCCATCTGCGCATCCTCGAGAAGATACTTGTCGATGAATTCCCCAAATATATCGCGGGTCTCCCTTTTCTCCCTGCTAAGTATTGGAGTGCCTGTAAATCCGATAACTACCGCATTAGGCAGCGCCTTGTGGAGATTGCGGTGCAGCGTGCGGGTATGAGAACGGTGGGCTTCGTCCACAAGAATAAGAATTTTCTCTGAGCTGTTCAACTCGGTGAATTCTTCGAAATGGATACTCTCGCTGAAAGTAACTCTTTTCTCACTCACCGGTGCGTCTTTGCCAGGCTTCTTGATCTTTACATCAATTGTCATTTGAACCTTGTCAGCGGATTCTATCCGCTCAGGCTCCTGGTATTTCTGAAGCATTGCCAGGACAATATCAGGCGTCTTTTCACCAAGAATGCGCTGGGTCAGTTTCGTAGGGGATTCACGGCTTCTCAGATCTTCATCAGTAGGACGGACAGCCTCACCGCTCAGCTTTGCTGTATTGCGTATCTGGCCTTCAAGGTCGGTGCGGTCGGTCACTACGACTATTTTGAATTCATTGAGCCCCTGCATCATCCTCATCTTCCTTACAAGGAAAACCATGCTGAGACTCTTGCCGGAGCCCTGCGTATGCCAGATTATGCCCCCGCGTTCATCAGTACTTGCACCATTTGGGATGGAGCGTCCTTCCGTAAGTCGAGATACAGCCCTGTGTACGGCTCGGAACTGCTGGTATCGGGCAACTACTTTCCGTGTCCTTCCTTCGTCCTGTTGAAAAACGGTGAAATTACGGACAAGGTCAAGCAGGTGCTCCGGACGCAGCATGCCGGCGGCAAGCAGCTGCTGGCTTTGCAGCATTGCATCTGATTTTCTCAGGTCGGTCGGTCTGTCGGCGGGCTTGCGGAAGAAAATAGGCGTACCCGTTCGGTCAGTATGTTCAGGGCCAAGTGCTTTAAGCTCATTTGCGGCCTCTGCCTGTTCAGAAGAAGCTTTTATGATCCCAAGTTCCTCTGCTACCGTAGAAAGAGGCACAGGGCTTGTATCAGGCCATTCGAGATATGCCTCAGGAGGAGCCCCGATAGTTGCGGCTCGCGCCTCGAAAAAATTGCTAGCAACAAGAAGCTGGTTCGTATGGAAAAGTCTTTCCACACCTTCATTTTCTGTATAGACGGTCGGGAACAGCTCCTTCCTCTGGTTTGAATACCTTAGGAGCTGGTTGATTGCCTCCTGCATGGGATTGAGTATCCCCGGACTCTTGAATTCAGCCACCACCAACGGGATTCCGTTCACGAACAGCACTGCATCGGCTATGATGTGGCCCTGTCCGCTGGTCAGTTCCACCTTGAACTGGTTGATGACTAGGAAGTCGTTTTCATTTAATCCGCCAAGATCAAATTCTATGAATTTTACAGCTTGTGGACGCCCGTGATCCCAGTCCGGTAGACCGTCCACTACAGTGCCTTTGATCAGGAGATCAGTGGCGGACTGGTTTATATCCATCAACCGGTGACCGGAGGCTTTTTCAAGATCCCGTATGGCCTGTTCTATACGCGCATCATCAAGCCACGGTTCTCCATCGCGGAGATTCAGCTTGCGGAGAGCCGTCTTCAATCTTCCCTTCAACAGTACTTCGCGCGAACTTTCACGTTCTGTCGATTCCGGAAGGTCAGGATCGCCCTCTATCCATTCCCAGCCCATCGTCTTCAGCTGTTCGCAGAATGGCTTTTCTACCAGATTGTATTCCCATTCAATTTTCATGGCGATCCTTATTTACTTTTATCTATGCGCGTCCTATGAAACTTTCCTCAATTTCTCAGGCATTGCGTCCCAGGTGCGTCCGAAAAGCAGGCGTCCGGCGGATTTCTTGTTCACACCGCCCCATTGCTTGAAGAAAAATGGTATCCTCATCTTGTCGCATTGTTTCTTGATCTCCGCCGGCCATTCTTTAAGCATTGGCCTTGCGCCGGGACCGGACTCTCCACCTACGATAACCCAGTCGATATTTCGCAGATCAAGAGTTCCAAGAGACTCCAGCAGAGGTTCCAGTGACAGGAAACGCACAGCCGCCGGGGTTTCCCTGAGATGCCCGATGCGCTTCTTGCAGGCTGCATTTTCAACCGTGACTCCCATCCAGATGTTTTCAGGCCATGGCAGCTTGCTTGAAATCTCGGCCAAGCGCTCTGAACGCTTTGTCAATACCTGGAACTGATGCTGTGGTGCGCGTTCCATAACATTGAATACTTCCATGATAAATTCATCTGGCACTTCCTCATGGAACAGATCTCCCATTGAATTTACAAATACCATCTGAGGAGTTTTCCAGCGCAGTGGTAGCTGAAGTGTCTTTGGATGGCAGGTCACCTTGAATCCATTCTTATAGTTTGCCTGGCCCATCGCATGGAGACGTTTGGCCATGCGTTCAGCATAGCAGTTCAGGCATCCTGGGCTGAGCTTGGTGCATCCCGTCACCGGATTCCATGTGGATTCCGTCCACTCTATTCTACTGTTTTTCATAATAGTCCTTCAATCTTTCTTCCATTCAAATCTGGCTTTATACTGTTTGTCTTTATAGTAATCCCATGAAATATAGAATGCGCCTTTCGGTACTTCTATTCCGGGAACTGGCGACGATACGATTAATTTACCTTCACGCTGGAACTGGCGAAATAAATCATTCACATGCTTTGGGAGGAACCCGTTTTCAAGAGTGAAGCGGTAAATATTATTATTACTTTTGTGCCCACTCTTCAGGAAATTAATCATATCTTGCCTGAAAGTATCCTGTTTCTTAATTATGTTGAACTCGGGAAACAATCCGGCTTGTCCGTCACGCCTGATCGGATCATCGTCTATATCATAATTGGCCTCGCCTGTGACTTCATCCTCGTTCCAACAGACCTTCAGGAATTTCTGTAGACCGAGAAAGTTTGAACTGCCATAAATAATACCATAGATGTTTGTTCCTTTCAAAATAGAAAAAGGAGCAAGATAATATGTTTGGCCTGAAGGAATCAGCCTTTCATAGAAGCTTCGGCATATGTATCTGTGTATCTCTTGTCGCTTGATGGATTTTATCTCTTCTTCTGGCATAGGAAAATATTGACGGATTGATCCCTCGCTTATAAACCTGTGGATTATGCCAGATGAAATGAAGAAAAGAATATCTGTAGTGGGACATTCAATCAATTCCTTGAACACATGGTCGTTGACCTGCTTAATCCCGCATTGGTCAAGCAAGACCAGCTTTGCTGAGTCATTGCTCTTGAGTTCTGGGAGCTTTTTCTGGTATGCATCTGGAAAGTCAAGATTTGACAATTCAATTGAGAATCCAGAAGTGGAGCCAAGAGATTCTATTGATTTGTGCAGGGAGTCGATGTGTGCTTTATCCTTATCGTTGAAATAAAGCGTAATATCAACACCCGTTGCCTTAGGCACTTTTGGATCGGCCAGATATTTCTTAAGTTCTTCGATAATGATTATAGGGGAACCAGGTTTCCCTGCCTTGTCTGTTCCTGGGCCGGCAAAGAAATCATATATATGGATATGCGAGAATCTGTTCTTAGTCAGGAATACCGGAATCCATTCCCGAATATATCCGCGGAATATCTCCAGCTTCAAAAGCGTGGCTTCATCAAATTCACTGTCATGGAACTTGGCCATCTGCCTCCTTTTCGGAATCGGCATCAGGTTCTTCTAGATTGGGGATGAACTTCTTATATGTTTTCTTTAGGTAACCTTTTGCGCTATCTTGATCAGCGCCATACGCCAGCTGCTTGTTGACAAATTGAAGGCGGGCTCTGGCATCATTGATTACTTCCGCCCATGTTTTAGCCCACACAGTTATATTTTTATCTGCATCATCATAGACTTGGCTTTTTGGCTTCCCCCTCTGGTTAGATTTGCGTTTTGCGAAATCATCAAGTTCATTTGAAATCGCAATAAAAGTCCATTTGGCGGGGATTCCATGAAAGCGTTCGTCGCTTGCAACGGCCATTGCGTATTTTTCGACTTGAGTTAAAACATCTGAATCAATTTTCTTTAATGGACGTTTTAGCTCTACTATCAGATAGTCAAATTCTCCATCTCGGGGTTGCACAGCCTTATGGAGCATAAGGTCAACTCTCCCGGTCTTTCCGTCAGGTAGCTTAACCGGCTCCGGATCATCTTCGCGTTTTCCAAGTTCATTAATATGTTTCTTTAAAACCTCTTCCAAACGTTGTTCGCTTCCTGCAAGTGCGAAACCTTCATGGAAAAGCCAGGCCTCGTTTTCAAGTATCTTGTGAAGCTGGTCTCTCTCAAGAAGATGCTTTTTGTTTTTCTTATCAAACAGCAAGGTTTCCAGTCCAACAAGAAAGTCAAGACGGTTGGCAACTACTTTGGCAGAACTAATAATAGAGGATAGAGGCGTCTTCTTGAGAAGTTCCGCCAGATCATCCTGCTCTTCCTTTTTTAATCCCAGAACATTAGTTATGATGTCCTGGACTGATTCAGGATTCTCACGAATTGCCTGTGCAAGCAACAGGAATGTGAACTTCCTGGACTTTAGGTCAGCATTCTCAAATGAGGGCAGATATGACTGGACGTTTACGGCCAGGATGTCAAAAACCTGCCTTTCAACTTCTTCCACTGGATCAACTGTCTTCTTATCTGCGTAAGGATAGATCTCTTCTTTCTTCCAACGTTCAACGACTTGGCTCTGACCCTCAAGTGTCCGACGTCTGAAGTGTTCCTTGACCTTGTCTTTGGATACCTTGAGAATCGCTGTAACGTCCGGATGCATTTCATCCATCAGTAGAAGATTCTCCTTGTCGAGTTCCCGGAAAAGATCCGTCTTTACATAGGCGCTGAAATTGAATCCTGGAGCCCGAATCTGCTGTCCGGCCTGTAGCTCCTGGAGGGAAACTCCTTTTGAATCACAGAGATGGATAATTCGATCTGTCGGAATCTTCCACTCGATCACCGACACGGAAACTGGAGTTCTCCGCCCTTTTGAAACTTCCACATCACCTAGATTATAATTTTGGTGCAGGTTCTGTACATCCGTGGGATTTATTCTCACACCATTGTATTTAAGCGCGAGACTGGGATATTCCGTCAGGTAGGCCGCAAAGTGCCTCGCCATTTGCTGAGGGGGTGAATCCAGAAGGAGGAAATCCAATCGGTCTTTAATGTTTGAGATTATTACCTCAGTTCCAGGCTTGCCGTTCTTTTTTTCTATTGGCTCCGAAACGTCAAAATCATCTAAGGTGCTGGTTGTTCCACTTATGGAATAGGAGTAAGTCTTTCCATTGAGATTATAGGTCGTTTTCCACTCGACAAGAGTTCCAAGTGCGAAAGCTTTGAATCGTCCCTTCCCATTCTTGCCATGCAAGGAGCGACCTCCTTCACGCACTTTATCCTTTTTCCACGAATCACCGAGATTGCCGAAATATGATTTGATTTCAGGATGCTTGATACCATATCCTCCATCGACGACCCTAATGCTGTCAATGCTGCTCAATTTGTTCAAATCAAATATTACTTGTACGTTGTCGGACTGTGCATCAAATCCGTTCCATACAAGTTCAGCCAGAGCCGCTACCGGCTCTGACGATGCTAGAGATTCAAGGAAATCCCTTTTGGCAGTTACGTGGATTTTAGACATGTGATTTCTTTCTGTTAATATTTCCCGGCACCCTTGCCTTGCCGGTCAAAAGATCGGACGACAGACCGGTTTTAAGTGCATGAAGTTTAGATAATTCATTGTCATGCATCTCTCTTTGTTTGTCCATAAGTGTGACAGATGAGGCAATTTTCTCTTGTTCTTCCGAGCTTGGCCACCCCATGACAAACTCTCGCATCTCATTCCTATTAATTTTCGGGAATCCGCTTCTCATTGATACAGCAGATGCAAAGCGTGAAAATGATTCGCCTAAAAGCACTGACAAAAGAAAGGTTGAATTCACGCCTGATATTGGGCGTAGAGGATACATGTCAGCACTACATAGTCCACGTTCGGTAGCCAATGTAGCTTTTCTCAGATAGGGTCGAATTTTGCTGTATATTACATCATTTGGCTCAAAGATATATTTACCGCTGATAGCGCCCAGTTCAAGAGCAGTTTTCCGTGAAATCAAGCATCCTGTTCCTGGCTCGATATGATCCGGCGCAATTAATGGCCAAAAGGAATATGGAGGATTTCGAGGATCAACTTGCCCTTCTGGGAAAGTAATGCGACTAACGAGAGTATCTATCTCCCACTCCTTCGGGATTTTTCCAAGAGGGGAGTCTTTGTAGAGTTTCGGGGCTTCGGACGGCGGTGGACGGAGCTGGCCGTTCTTGTCAAGACCGCGCGTAAGAAGATCGTGCAGCATCCCGGCACGCACGTTCTTCAACTTTGCTATTACCGCCTCGGCACAAGCAATGGATTCATCTATCATATTAAGAACAGTGGCAATTTGAACTTGTTCCAAAGTCTTTGTCGGAAACTTGATTGTCAGAGAACGAAGATCCTTAAGTGAAATACCTCGCACTGTTGTGCCAACACTGACTCGTTCCAAGTCCTGGCCGTGATATCTGAGGAGTCTTATAAAGAATTCTGGAACGATGGTTTCTTTTAGAAATATGGCTTTCAAGTCCTGATTTATAGACGTTGGATAAGTTGTCAATGCGCACCTGCCAACAGCCATCCTAGTGCATATAACTGGAGTCTTTTCAGGAACAAGCCTCGCCGAGCTTCCTTCGAGTCCAGACTGAGATATTTTTTCTATGGTAGATGATAGGAGCAGTAGATCATCCGTGAAATCCTTCACAGTTGCCCATGGAATTTGGCCATCCCAAAATTCCTTCTGAGAACGAGACGGAGTGCCACCGCCAACAATATTACGACATATGTCATCGATTTTACATGTGGTCCAGCCATGATGGGGCTGCTCCGGAATATTTGAGGTTGATGTTGAAGGTCTATTTCCCGACATACCCTATCTCCTGAAGTGTATTGCTGGTCTGTTTTCCCATGTTTTCACGGTTACGAATTAGTTGGCTTAAGGGTATGGCATATTTGTTCCACACGTTTTCAATTAAATGAATAAGAGCATTGTTCTTTTCAGCAATGGATTTATTCAATCCATTCTGGATATCCTGGGCAAAAAGTTCCAGTACGAGTTTTCGTTTCTTATTATTATCCATCCTTGCACAGTTAGCCTTCAGTTCATCAACAAAGTCTGCGATAAGCTTTTTATAACGCTCTCTTGCAACAGAAAGAGACTTTTTAATTTCTTCATACGGGGTAAGCGCTGATTCCAAGTCAGCGATCTGGACAAGTACCGGCTGGAGTTCCTTTTTTGCCTTGTCTGCATTCCGCTTATCATCGGTACTCGCCTTTGCTTTTGAGGCAGACTTCTCCAGTTTGGCGAGTTCTTTCAAGGCATCTTTGTGCTCAGACCTGATTTCTCGGATCTGTCGTTCTATATCTTTTGCGTAGTTCCAGTTTTCCAGTTCCTCCTCATCGAGATCATCCGGGGCATTGCTTTGCTCAAATGCTTCCTTCTCGCCCTTTAACCTGACCATGTCGGATTTGGCAGTGGCAATGCGTTCCAGATAGTCCGGCATTATGTTGAGGACAAGCTTATGACCGAAAGGATCCAATACTGCACCTGCTGACTCATCGTCTTCCACGGCATCGCCAATCGCATCAACCCATCCTTCAATTACTCCGGGGAATCCGTTTTCAATAAGTGTTTTCAAATCCGGCAATGTCTCTGTCCACCATGTGGCGATTACTCCGGAGAGCTTGAACCTGTCAAGAACTCCAAGAGGCAGAAGTGCGGTGACGAAGGAGTTCAGGAATTGATTGCGGACAGTATGTAAATCTCTTCTGGCAGGAAGGTCGGCTATCCGGTGTGAATGGGCTGTCCACCATCCGGCAAGGGCGGAGCTGATTTCCTGTGATCTGGATTTGACGCCGGCATCCTTTTCCACTGTGGCGCGTATGTCTGAAATGTTATTGATTGCAGGTGCGAAGTCAAGATAAGCCTTGTCATTTTGGCGGTGTTTGAAGATATTGCCTGGTTTGAAATTCACTGAATCAAACAGGTGTTTGTTTGCTTCAACCTCTGAAACAGGAATCCCACCCAGCAGATGTGCCCTCACATCATGAGGCTCTGCCTGGGGCGAATTGTCAACATAGCGTCTAATATTCAAGTTCCAGTCGTTTGTCTCATTGGAAATTTCTTCAAGAGCAACTAAGCGAGAATAATTTGGAATGTCCTCGAACCGGTCATAGGTGGAGGCGATTTTTTCAATGTGCTCCGGATGAAGGTAATTTTGGGCCCGGCCTGCGTGGAACTCGGCATCGGCATTGATGAAGAGCACTTTATTCCGGTGCTCTTCCGGCTTGTTCTTATTAGGAGCCTTCCCAGTGATATTGGGCCGCATTATCAGGATGCATGCTGGAATACTAGCTCCGTAAAAAAGGTTTTGGGGAAGACCTATTACGGCTTCAATAAGATCCTGTTCAAGGAACTTCCTGCGGATTTCCTTTTCGGCTCCGCCACGGAAGAGTACTCCGTGAGGCATCACAGTAGCCACCATGCCATTGGGCTTGCAGACGGCAAGCATATGCTGGGCGAACATGAGGTCGCCTTTTTTGCCGGTGGTCTGACACCAGCCCCAGCGGAAACGCTCGGGGAACTCCATGTCATTGCGCGTATAATTTTGGCTAAACGGGGGATTTGCAATGACACGATCAAAGCGCTCCAGCTCACCGCCTTCCCTATGCATGGGATGGAGCAGTGTATCCTCAAGCTTGATGTCGGCCCCCATCACTCCATGTAGCAACATGTTCAACTTACAGATCGACCAGGCCGAGGCATCGTTGACCTGACCACAGAGCCTGAGATTGGAAGGATCTCCTCCGGACTGTTCAACATATTCCCGGCTGATTATCAGCATTCCGCCGGAGCCGCAGGTGGGATCATAAACAGTAAGGTTGGGGCGTGGCTTGAGTATCCGCACCATGAGCCGTATGACATCTCGCGGAGTATAGAAGTCTCCGCCTTTCTTTCCTGCGGATTCCGCAAACATGTTGATCAGGAACTCATAGGCCGCACCCAGCAGGTCAGAGAACTGGAAGTCCTCGTTGCGGAGCCGGTATTTGTTGAATATCCTGAAAAGAGCCTTGCAGGCTTCATCCGAGACAATACGCTTGTTGCTTTGGACTTTCATGAACTGTATGTGGTCAAGTACATGTTCCAGGGGAGGATTGCTTTCAGCGAGTGCGCCAAGAGCCTTGTCGAGAAGACTTCCAAATGACTGATGGGCGTCGTTAAGCTTCGTCTGCAGATAAAGCCATCTGGCTGTTTCCGGCACGAAAAATTCATCGTAGTAGTCGGGGTTTTCACCGTAAATGGACTCGGCATCGGACGCGCCGACGCCACTCCTAATCTTGCTGCCTATAATCTTCTCGCGTTCGGCGTCAAATACATCGGAACAACGTTTCAGGAAAAGCATTCCGAATATGTAGTCCTTGTAGGTGGCAGCATCAAGCCCTTCCTGGCGCAGACGGTCGGCAGCGGTATACAGATGATGTTCAAGCTTGGCAAGGGATAATCTCGGCATATGGTCAATCCTTTGATTTAAGTACGTCCAATAGAAATTATGAAACTACGGTTATCATCTTCCTGCCCTTTTCCCTCAGCCGGTACTTCTGCAGGCGGCTGTTGGGTTTTCCGGGGATGGTGTATTCAACAAGTCCCGATGCAAGAGCTGGCTCAATGTAATGTTCCCTGGGAGCTTCCCGATCTTTTAGAGCGAGAAGTTCGCGTATCTCCGCGTTGCCCATGTCCCCTTTAGCGAGAAGTTCAATCAGCTTTCTGCCTGGTGGGGCGAGTGGTGGTGTAACTGGGTGAGTGAGTGGGTCGTTTGACTGGGTCGGCGACCGGGTCGCTGAATGGCTCTGCGAGGTTCCCTGTCCTGCAAGCAGGAAACCAGCTACAGCTTCTCTGAACGCCGTATTGACCGGAAATTCAACAGTGAATCCAATCCTTTCCCATTCAACGGCATGGCCGCTGGTTATGTCTTTAATATTTACAGGGAGCGCAAGCATTTCGACACCAAGTTTCCTTTATAGAAAAATACAGATTGAAAGTTAACCCGTTGCACCCCGTTATTCAACTTCACAGCCGACAGGAGGCCTAAACATTCCTGGGAGTATTTATTTTCTTTTCAAGTCCTTTAAGTTCATCGACAAGTTCCTCAAATTTCGGGGCCGGGCCGAAGAACATCTCGGATACCATCGAATCATAATCGGATTTCAGCGCATTGAGCTTGTTCTCAGACGGCAGAAGCCTGAAAGTTCCCGGTTTGGCGTTCTCATAGTCTATCCATCCCCTGCGGAAGAATATCTGGTCGAATTCCCGGACCGCCTCTATCAGCTTTGAATTCCGCAACGCCTTTTCAGCAATCTCGCTCCGGCTTATCATCACAATATCGTAATAGTGGCGGGAAACACGTTCCTTGGTTTCACTTTCTTCATGTCTCGGACAGGATTCGCGGAAAAGGACGAATGCCTTCTCCCAGAAGGTTCTTTCCGCTGAAAGCACTGAGGCGCTGCATTCCGGCTCCTTGAAGTATGAGGGGAAGTTTTCCGCCGCATAAGACCTGATCTTTGCATCTACAACCGGCCAGTTTTCAGCGCGGGCTCCAATCTCAAGCAGGATGAAGGGCTTCGCGTAGCCCGGCATTTCAGCAGGTTCGCTGAAAGCTCTCGGATAATGGAAATGCAGGGAACCCTTGCGGCTAGACGATGGTTCAATCCTCCAAGTTCCGCCGTGGGAACCGAGTATTCCCCTTATTTTATTCTCAAGGGCATTTTGGAATTCTACTTTGACATAGTTGGCGCACTTATCAACCAGGTCTTCAACAAGCGCCTTCCGCTTTTTCCTCCCGAGTCCCGGAGATGCAGGATCCCTTTCTCCTGTGAATCCGAGATCGCTCCGGTCTACCGCAATATCAATATCCTCTGAAAATCTCTTAATCAGTCCGTATACCTTGGAAAGAGTCGTGCCGCCCTTGAATATTACATTTGAATATGGACGTGGCAGGGAATAGATCTGCTTCAATGTCCAGCAGACCCAGAAGTCCTTTTCCGCAATAGATGGGCGGGCAAGTCCCACTTTGGCCGCTGTCTCGGAAAAGAGACCGCGTCTTTCTGATTCCGGAAGAATTGCGACATTGTCCATCAGGCGGCCTCCCCAGTTATCTGCCGTATTACCTTACCGAGCCAGGCAGGAGCTTTGTCGGCATCTTTCAACATTTGTCTTTTTTCACGCCCGGTCAGTTCCCGGCGAAGCGTATCTATTATTTTATTGTTGAGTCCGTCCTGTCCGAAATATTTCAAAGCTTCCATGACAATTCCACTTTTTGACTTGCTCATCCTTATGCGTCTGGGTTCGACATGCCTGAAGACGATTTCCCTATTGCCTATCTTGATTCTTTTTGACGGGCCATCAGTCAAGTAGATGGCCTGCGCGGGAACCTGGGTGCTCAGTCCAAGCAGGTTTGCCGCCTGCGCCCCTGTCACTTGTATCCGGAGTCCATTCTTTCTGGCAATGGCCTTGGCCAGCTGGTCGAGGTCAGGAGAAAGCTCTCCTCCAAGTTTCCTGTTGAATCTCGGGAAATCGAAGAGCCCCGGCTTCAGCCTCCGAATGATCTTGTCGGAAGAAAGACGGGTCAGAACCTTGGCGACAGCGTCAATATTTCCAAGGTCAAGGAAGTCATGGCGCATGAATGCGGAACCTCTGCCCATGCCTCTTATTCTGTAACCGATTCTGTCAGTAATAGATAACACATGCTCCATTCTTAAATAATGTCCCAGAATATACCCACTATTTCGGGACAATCAAGCGGCGCTTCTGCGATTTGCCCAAGCAATTTTGCATCTTTCAGGATTCCGCTTTCTCGCAAGGCTTCCCTCTTCGTCCGTCTGCGAACATAGAAAATCAATCTACTTGTTATCCTTCATGGTTTCAATTGTCACTCGATACCTTTATGTTGTTCCGCACAGGATATCCTAAACGGAATTTGTCGAATAATAATACTCCGGGATTTTGTTATGGGAGTCTACCGGTGGAAGATGAGTCCGGATGAAGCCTTTTTCACAGTGCTTGATGATGCAGTCAAACTTTTTCATTGACATAAGCTCATGTTCCTTGATCCAGTGTTCCTCTACCTTCTGGAAGTTCACATTTCCCCGTCCTCCAGAGAAGCCATAGCTCTTCTTCCAGAAAGACTTCTTCCCTATCTGGTCGGCGGCGAGTTTTGCGGCCTTCGCATCGGCAAGGGTAAAATAAATCTGGTTACTGAGGTTCAACAGGAGCGTATCAGTCTTCTTTTCGTCAAGAACCGGATAATAGCTTGTTGTGCTCTGGGTGGCGAAGACAACCGTCCCTCTGGCTTCACGTATCTTGTCAACTACATTATAGTCGGCAAAGCCTTCGTCTGCAGCTGTAACAATTCCCTGCGCTTCATCAGCCCAGAAAACGAGGAGATTCGCGTTCTTCCTGTAATCCTCTCCCTTGTCGAAGCGTCTGAGGACATGGTTGTAGAACAGAAGTTTTATAAACGTGTTTATATATCGCCTCTCGACCTGGTATTTCTGGGGCATGGACACGACAAATATCCTTCCTTTCTCGATATCCTGGAAGTCAACGGTGTTTTCATCTGCGCAGAACACCTCTGCAATATCCGGATTGAGGAAGAACTGGAGATAGTTGAAAATCGTCGAAGTGACACCTCCGAGTTGTTCCGGAGGCTGCTTCAGGTAGTTCTCGGTGAAATGCTTGAATATCTCGTATTTCCTTTTCATCAGGATGTCTTCCTTGAAAAGCTCCTGCAGGTTCCTATCCTTCAGCTCCTCCCATATCCTTTCCATGCACTGCTGCAAGGTGTTCCTGTCGGTCAGGATGTCATAGACGTTCTTGAGGTTGACCTTGTATTCGAGGATGCTCAACAGTTCCATCCCCTTTTCAATGTGGATCTGCGCCTGTGTCTTGAAAAAGCCCTTCTCGCCCGACTGGCCAAGCGAGGATGCCGTATCGACAATGAGCTTGGCGTAGGTTGACCATGGAATGCCAGGATAGCTCAGCAGATTGTATTTCGCCCTTGGTCGCCAGTCAGCCCCGGCATCATCCGGCCTTACCTGAAGACATATCATCCTGTCACGGGCATTGTAATTGCCGGCAATTTCAAGAAGCGTCTCATGGAATGAGCCCTTCTCATCAACGGCAACGCCTCCCCATCCTGGAGAGTTGATGAATACCTGGTGCATAAGCCGTTTTATCGCGCTTGCCGTCTTGCCTGAACCAGTCCGTCCCGTTATGGACCATCCCCTGCAGAAGTCATTCATGTCCCATGTAAACCTGCTAAGACGGCATACAATCTTCTTTTTTGGCGAAAACCGCCTGGCAGCTTTTACAGGCAGCGTCTTTACGAAAACACAGAAAAACTTTAAATCATTGTCATTGAAGATAATGAAAAAGCATGAGGCTGCAAGATAGATTCCCGCAAAAAAGTAATAAGGCGAATTCAGGAATAGCATGGCGAAAACCGCATGCAGAAGAAAGATAAATGATGCAATCCATTTCATTCTATTTCCGGTTCCCGGATTTCCTTTCAGCATTATCGCCTCCCATTCCAGCCTTATTGTCCATCAGCTGCCTGTTAATCAGGAGAGAATCAAAATAATCTAAGTACTCTCTGTCATTGTCCTTGAAGGAATGTCCATGCCCCTTGAAATAGACGATCGTAAGGAAGTCATCACCCGACTGATCCTTTTCACCGACTATGCCGTCCAGATCTTCCGGTCTGAAAATGAAATCCTTAAATCTTATGAACTTGCCTCTGTCCAATATCACGTTGTCCTCCAATCGGATGATAATTACATTGGGCTTTTCGCAGTATGTCGAAATACGCCATTTCATCTGACGTATTCAGCCCCAAGACCTTTTTCTCCTTAAAAGCCCTTACGGTTTCAAAATATTTATTCCTTATGGCCTGAGGGCTGTTGCCTATTGACTTCCTGAAATAATATCTGTCGAGAGCAATCAGATAATGCTTCTTCAGGGCAAAATATTTTATCCTGAGATCACGATGTTTCCTGATATTCCTTGCGGCAATGATCGCATTGAAATCCCGGAGTATCTTGGGAGCCCTGAGCCTGTAAAGAGTCCTATTTGGCAGATGATACTTCCTTTCAGACAGGCTTTCATGGAGCTTTATCAACTGCTGGTACTGTGACTGGAGCTTCTTAGCTTCCATCAGACAAGAGACTTTTCCGATGAATAGTGAAGGGGCTTTTATCTTACCGAGATTAACCATATTCTCATTAATTTCGAGCTTTTGGAACTCATTTTTTTCAATGGATTTCCTTATCATCCGTTCCTGTCTGGCAAGCTCCTTCTGTATGAATTCAATCTGGTTCTTACGGGGTTTGATGTCCCTTCTGCCTTTGAGCGGACAGCTTAAGGCGATATGCGATCCCTTGTCCGTCCTGTTACAGAGGAAGACATGGATATGGGGATGATTCGTGTCATGGTGGATTCCGTAGGCATAACCGAGTTTCTCACCCGTATAGAACTCCTTCTGGAATTCAGAAAGCACTTTTTTCATCCTGTTGACAAGTATCCTGTCTGGATTCAGCCCCTTGGAAACAAGAAGCTCCCTTAATTCCCCGGACATTGAGAAGATGAGCTTGTGAGCTATGCTTCCCCTGTAAGAACCATAGTGCCTGATGTGTTTTTCAATCGCAGTCCTTATCTTTTTCTTCCTGATGTCATTGCCCCAGGTCTCGGGTGCGGTATCTCCAGTTGACAGAAGATGCTCCCTTAGAAAGCCGACGGCATAGACCTTCCCTGCATCCTCCTTGTCAAGATATTCGATGGAACTTATCAGTTTGCTCCTTTCAGCATCAGCCTGTGCCGGTGATATTTTCTGCCTTATAGAATCATATTGAGATTTCAAAAGGGAGTTTTCATCCAGATATTCAATGTCGGCACACTTGCATGTGGAAGTCTTCTTGAAGAGGAGTCCGTATTCAGTTTTCATTGAATTTCCTCGTTTCCGGTCAGCTCCGTCAATATTCTGGCAAGGGCTGTTTCTATGTCATCAAGCCTTCTATGAAAATCATCATTGTTTCTTGGCTTTAGCGAGTTTTCAGATTTAAGGATGGCAAGTTCAAGTGCAATCCGAGGTTTGACTTTCCAGCTCTCGGAAAGCCCTTTCAAGCGAGTCTTAGTTTCCTTAGATACTAGATATCGGATTTCCATCCTGTCTTTCCGTTCTTTCATTTTCCCATCACTTCCGATATTCTTGAAGGCGCGGAGCAATACCTGCAAACCTTCATACTTATCATCGTGGGCGGCTTTATGCAGGTTTTGAAAAGATGATATATGAACCATTTCTTCCTCGCTTCCCTGAACAATGGAACAAAAAACCGGTACTTTCCTTCGTTATCCCGTTCGGCAAAAACGTGTATTCCGCCAGTTCTTCCCCATGCGGTCTGAATGATTCTAAAGGAAAATGTTCCTTCCGGACAGTTTCCCCTGTAGCTTTTCCAATCTGGCAATTCCTCTTTAAGCTTGTTCCAGGTCAAAGGCATATATCTACTATAATAGTATATGTCATGGCTTAATCAAGCGGCATTGAGCATATAATTATACTATGATATGCATATAATAAGATGGATTGAACGAGAGAGCAGAGCTTAGGGAAAAGTTGAAACAACAAGAAAAAGATGTCTACTATTCTATCTATCTGTGATGGTTATAGTTGAAAAAAGGTTGAAATCATGAAAGACAAATTTCATTTTAGAGGTCATGAAAGGATAGACAGGAGAACTCTTGCTCTCTGTCGACATCTTGTCTTGTATATGGAGAGGCAAAAGGATGTGAAAAGGCAGGAGAAGCTTGCTGCAGTTTTAAAAAAACTGACAAGATGGAAAAAACATGATGTCCATTGCGCCGAATACGACATTTGGGAGAAGGCAATCCTCAACGGCGGCTGGAACGAGGTTAAAAGACTTTTGCTGGAAAAGACTGATTATGGAGTACAGGTGAGACAGATAAATCCTTTTATCGGCATACTTCCTGAAAATATCGTGGATAAGGTATACAGGAGATACAGAATCCGCCACGATGGGTAAGCAGCTCAGTTTTTTATACTTATTGTGCAAACATTCTTAAATAGTCCCGGCAGCTTTCACGTGACATTTCGGCGACAAGAGTTCTTATTTCAGTGAAGTTCCCGGAATTGGAACTCATCATCGCCGATATGTATTCCATTCTTCTTGCAGGGGGAATGATAGCGGCAGGATATCCATATTTAACAAGAACCATGTTCATTAGCAGTCTCGATACCCTGCCGTTCCCATCGACAAAGGGATGGATGTTCAGAAACTCCGTATGCAGATCAGCTGCGGCTATGATGGGATGGTTCTTTTCTATCTCCGGAAGCCTGGCAACGAGTCTTTTCATTAGTCCGGGCACTTTTTCGGGAGAAGGAAGAAGATGTCCACTTCCGCTTATGATGACCTTTACATTTCTGTAGACGCCTGCATTTTCTCCGTCTATCCTGTGATAGAAGATATGATGTAGCTTTTTTATGGCTTCTTCGTTTATTTTCGTAGAGGATGTGACAGCAAGCAGTAAACTAAACGCAGCAGCGTGCCCAACGGCCTCAAGATGATCCCTCAAAGGCTTTCCACTGACCGCCAATCCGTCTTCAATCACAATCTTTGTTTCCGTCTCCGTCAGGCAGTTGCCCTCAATCGCATTGCTGGAATATGTAAGCCCCACCCTGTAATACTCCCACAGTTGCACCTGTTCAGCCCTTTCAAGGGGATTTAGAGATTTGATTTCCCTTACTAGGAAATCTGTTTCCTTGATGATTGATTTGTAACCCATGTTTCACAGATTTTCATTCATCGTGTTGCTGTTTATCTGACTGGAAAGCCGCATTCCAGACACTCAAGACAAAATTATTTAGAGCAGTTATTATATTTATTTGTCCGCAAAAACAGGCCATATGAAGCTCGTCGGAGATGAGGCGTAGTCCCGGGAAAGTTCAATACGGGGTGATTTTCATGCCCTTTGAACTGGATTCTTTCACGGCATCCACTGAAGAGGATATTTTCTTCACTTTGTCTAGAAGCTCCTCGACTATGAATTGTGACTTCGCCTGAATTGTGTTCCCATAGTAATACTTTGATATGATTCCAAACACCGTTTCCTTGTCGGTTATCCCCAGGTGTCTTAAAAGAAATTCAATATCTTCCTTGTCCTGAGATTCCGATCTTGCTGAAACGCATTTCATGGCAAGCATGTATTCGGCGGTCGGGACCCATACCTTCAGATTGGAATATTCCCTGAATAATTCCTTCGGGGGATCTCTCTGGATAAATCCCTTCACCCCGTCATTGAGCCAGTCTTCAGGAAGGCCATTGTCTTCGGATATTTCTTTAATCGCCTCCCTTATCTCCTTTGTCGGGCTGAATATGCCGTCAATATCCTTTGTCGAAACACGGGCCTTGAACAAAAGGCACATGACAGCCCCACCGACTATTCCAATTTCACCAGTTATGTTTCTGGCTTTAAGCTTCTCATTTAGAAGCAGCAGGTATTTTTCGATTTCTTCCCTATTCATGTTCTAAACCCTTACCATGAAGTTGTCCGTGACAAACACGTTCAGTTTTTTAAAGAACAGAGGGGATTCCACGATTGCAAAGGTCTTCATGCTCTCCAGTCCGGAAACAAACCATGGTTCCCTGAGGGGTTTTGTGCTGAATACCCATTCCGGAACATCCACGGCCTTTTCATTGCAGAGATAATAAACGGTGGCTGCAAAAAGGCATTTCAAACCTTCCGGCGTATCAGAAACAGGTCCGGTGACAACCATTTCAGGCTTGGGATTGCGCCTGAAATCATCCATGAACTGGAATAACCATAGTTTCCAGTTGCTATCCCTGACTATGTTCTCAGACGCATCTTTAACTGTCATATATTTATACTTATTGCAAATCATCCTTCACCAAGCCGTTTATATCTCTGACATTTTCTAATTGTATAATATAGCCTGTAAAGGAAAAACCCGCCACCAATTCTCTCCGCCAGGACACGTAAAAATGACCTAATTCCCTGTTTTGTGGATTGGACAATGATAAGAAAGCTCCGACTTTCGTAATGAGGGATAGCCGCTTTTCAGCATGAAAAGTAAGGCGTTTGCGAAAAACATCCGTTTTTTCGCTATCCTGCCACCGTATTCTTTCCGTTTCTGGAGCATGACTTGGATTGGGGCATTAGAACTATGGATCAGCATGGACGGCAAGGGAAGGTTCTTGCAAAAGGCTCTGGAGAAGGTTGAAGTATGAGGATAGTTACCTGAAGAAACACCAGGATGTTCCGGTGCTCCGGGCTCATTTCGAGTTCTACAGCAGTTTTAGTGGCCATGGGGATATCGGCCGCAATTCAGCTATATTCAGTTTCCCAGAAAACCCCTCCAGCCTGTCCATTCTTTCTTATAGACGAGGTAATTTAAAAATTACGAAAATGAAATAAAGAGCTGAAAGAATTCCGTGCTATTTTAATTTTGCGTAAAAAAGATAGCAAACACAAACCCGAGGGAGAGTGCTTATGGGAATTCTTTCAGGAGCATTTAATAGCATACAAAAGTGGCCTTTGCCAGTTCTTGAAGACGAAATCGGGGAATTGACCGGGAAGCAAAAGGAGTTCGTAAGGGTAGTAGAAGCAATAGACCTTGGGAAATATATCTGGGAGTTCCGATGGAACGGGGTCGGTAGGAAAAGGAAAAGCCGGCTGAGCCTCTTGAAGGCGTTTGCGGCGAAGAGCGTATTCGGATATCAGAACACGAAGATGATGATAGAGAACGTGAAGGGCAATCCGACGATAATGCGTCTCTGCGGATGGGAAAGGGAGTGTGATGTTCCCTCCGAGCCGACATTTTCGAGGGCGTTTGAGGAGTTCGCGAAAAGCGAACTTCCGCAGAAGATACACGAGGGGATAGTAAGAAAATATCTTGGTGAGAAACTTATCGGGCACATAAGCAGGGATTCGACTGCGATAGATGCGAGGGAAAAGGCCTTAAAAAAAGGAGAAGCCTCAAAAAGAGGCTTGCAAGAAAGGAAGGGCGAAGAAGGGAGAGAGAAAACCTGTCGAGGCGAGGAGGCTGGAACTGCAGCCGTTCCGCACTCTGGAAGAAAATCTGTCAGACCTGCCAAAGCCGTGTGATTATGGGGCGAAATATGACAGCAACGGGAACAAGATGACATGGCGCGGATACAAGCTGCACATCGACACGATGGACGGGGATATTCCGATAAGCGCGCATCTGACATCGGCCTCAGTCCATGACAGCCAGGTGGCGATAATTGATTACAACAAGCGCAGGGGTGAGGCGAAAGAGATCGAGCCGGCGCGGAAGCTCAGATACAACGAGAGAAGTGCCGCCGAGAGGGTGAATTCGAACCTCAAGGACAACTACGGCGGCGGAAATGTGCGGGTGCAGGGGCATAAGAAGGTGTTTGCACACCTGATGTTCGGGATAATGGTCATAACGGTGAACCAACTTTATAACATGGTGCTATGAAAAGAGTTGAACTGAAATATAAAGTCTAAAGAAAAAAGCGAAAGGAGCCTTGTCGGCAAAAACAGAGATTTTAGGAGAGAAATTCGAAATTTTGGAAAATTTTAACAAAAACAAAATATAGCCAATTTAAAAACTCTGGATTTTTCAGAGTTTTGAAATCGGCTCAGACAGTATCCGCACTTGAGGGAATATTGTTGGGTTTCCGTCCTTGGCGGATTTCGGTGGACAGTTCATGCCAGCTTACTTGGCGCACTCATAATGTATCCTTTATATTGCATCCTAACCAGGGGATGGGATACGATATTACTGAGAGAAACCCTTATTGTCAAGAACTCCGCTCGTAATTATTGACGTGTTTTTATGATTATGCACGGAACTTACTTTCGGAGCCGCTGTCTAAAAAAGAGAATCATCCTGCGTGGGAGCGTTTCCGCAGAGAAGAAGCGTAGACAAAAAAGGCTCAACAGTAACAGGGAAACACAATAAGGAGAAGCAATTATGGCGCAACAGGTAGGAATATGGCTGGACCGGTCAAATGCGATCGTTGTATCCATCGTCAACGGGGTAGCAAAGACTGACACGATTGATTCCGACATCGCCGAGACACGTCACCCGCTGAGTAGCACCAAAGGACATTGCACGATCATTCCCGAAAGTCACATAAGGCATAGAAGGGATGAGTTCGTCAAGAGATTCTACCGCAGAATCATTCAATCGATTCGGAATGCCGAGACGATTTTCATCTTCGGTCCCGGTGCGGCAAAGAAAGAGCTTATAAGCGAGATAGGCCGGATCAAGGGGCTGAGGTCTCGTGTCATAGATATGGAAACCACTGACAAAATGGCTCCTCGGCAGGCCGAGCTGAAAGTGTTGGGGTTCTATGCCATGCGCGTCTCGGAATCGACCCCATAGTTAGTGCCCGCCTGTCTGCTTGCGGTTGTTTTGACTCCCGCCGACAAATACCGAGGACCCAAGCAGCAAGCTCGACAAAGCCTGTCGGAGACGATGAGGATTGTGATGCCGAACTCTATTTCGTCTCGTTTGGACAGGTCAAAAGGCAGTAGGAAAATCCTTGTTGATTGCAGGCGCCAGGCAATAAATAGAAAAACACTTCGTTTCGGGAGAAGGTATATGAACATCCGTCGTGCTGTGCTTCCACTTGTCTTTTGCTTTCTCGCCTCCTTCTTTGTCCGGGCTAATGATTCGTTTGTTACCCCGGCCGGGGTCTCCCGGGGAGTTTCGGTAGAGGGGATGGATGAATATTCTCTGGCAAACGGACTCAAGGTACTCCTTTTCCAGGATCCGACGAAACCGACCATCACCGTCAATGTAACCTATCTAGTGGGTTCGCGTCACGAGAACTACGGTGAGGCGGGTATGGCGCACCTTCTTGAGCATCTCATGTTCAAGGGTTCCCCACGGCATGTGAACATCCCCCAGGAGCTGACGGCTCACGGCGCGCGGCCTAACGGTACCACAAGCTATGATCGCACCAACTACTTCGAGACTTTCGCCGCCAGCGACGACAACCTGGGCTGGGCGCTCGATCTTGAGGCCGATCGGATGGTCAACAGCTTCATCGCCAAAAAGGATCTTGACTCGGAGATGACCGTGGTGCGCAATGAGTTCGAGGCGGGCGAGAACGACCCTTCACACGTCCTCTTCAGACGCGTGATGTCGATGGCCTATCTATGGCACAACTATGGGAAGCCCACCATCGGCGCACGCTCCGATATTGAAAACGTGTCCATCGAGAAGCTGCAGGCGTTCTACCGGAACTGGTATCAGTCTGACAACTCCGTCCTGCTCGTGGCCGGCAATTTCGATCCGGAAAAGACGCTCGCTCTCATACAGGAGAAGTTCGGTTCCATCCCGAAACCTTCCCGTCAGATGATGACGACCTACACGCGGGAACCTGCGCAGGACGGGGAGCGTCTTGTCACCCTCCGCCGCGTCGGCGACACGCAAGATGTGATAGCCGCATACCATGTGCCTGCTGCGTCGCACGCAGATAGTCCCGCTCTTGACGTCCTCTCCCACATACTCGGCGATACGCCGTCAGGACGTCTGCATAAGACATTGGTTGAAACGAAGAAGGCATCTTCGGTCTTTAGTTTTAACTTCGCCCTACGGGAACCTGGGCTGATGCTTTTCGGAGCCACTACGCGCAAGGAGCAATCCCTCGACGAGGCCGGGGACATACTGCTCAAGACAATTGAAGATTCCGCGGCGACCACCTTCAGTGCGGAGGAAGTCGAACGCGCGAAAACCTCGCTGCTCAAGGATATCGATATCACTCTGAACTCCGCCGACCGGGTTGGCCTCGAGATGTCCGAATGGCTGGCTGTCGGCGACTGGCGGCTTTTCTTCATCAACCGCGACCGTATCAAGACATTGACGCCAGATGATGTCCAGCGGGTGGCATCAGCCTACCTCAAGCCCGCCAACCGCACGCTGGGGCTTTTCATCCCGACTGCAAAGCCAGAGCGCGTCGATATCCCGGAGACGCCCGACGTGTCCAGCCTGGTGAAGGACTACAAGGGTGGCGAGTCTCTTGCCTCAGGAGAGGCCTTCGACCCATCCCCCGAGAACATCGACCGCCTCACAGTACGCAATGCGCTTAAAGACGGGCTCAAGCTCGCGCTGCTCCCCAAGAAGACCCGCGGAGCGACAATCCATGTCGCATTGTCCCTGAACATCGGCGACGAGGAGAGCCTCAAAGGGCAGGCCGTGGCAGGCCGCCTTGCCGGCGAAATGCTCATGCGGGGCACGGCACGGCATACACGGCAGCAGTTACAGGACGAGTTCGACCGCCTCAAGACCCGCGTCAGCGTTGATGGCTCGGCCACGGGTGTTAACGCGTTTCTTGAGACGGATCGCAAGAACATTGTCTCCGCCTTGCGCTTGATAGCCGAGGTATTGCGCGAGCCGGCTTTTAAGGCCGACGAATTCGAGATGCTCCGGCAGGAGGAGCTCGTATCCCTGGAGCAGGAGAAAAACGACCCCATCTCGCTTGCCAGGATCGCATTCTCGCGGCAGACAGCCCCCTACCTCCCGGAGGATGTCCGGTACACGCCTACCCTCCCCGAACAGATTGAGCGGGTCAAGTCCGCAAGGCTCGACGATGTAAAAGCGTTCCATACCGGTTTTTACGGAGCCTCCTCCGGCCAGCTTGCGCTCGTGGGGGATTTTGATCCGCAGGAGATGCAACAACTGGCTGAGGAACTGTTCGGTGGTTGGACGAGCGTCAAAAGCTTCCGGCGCATACAGACAGAGTGGCGCGACATCGCACCGGCGCAACTTTCTCTCGAAACACCCGACAAGGCAAACGCCTTCATGGTAGCGGGCATGAATTTCGCAATGCGCGACGACGATCCTGACTATCCCGCACTCTCGCTGGCGAACTTCATGGCTGGCGGTGGGTTCCTAAACTCCCGCCTCGCGTCCCGTATCCGGGAGAAAGACGGACTGAGCTATTACGTAGGCTCCTCGTTGCGGGTACATTCGGAGGACAGCCTCGCCTGGTTCAACGCGTCCGCCATCTATGCCCCACAGAACGCGGAGAAGCTGGAGAAGGCGCTCCGCGAGGAGTTGACCCGGATCAGCGAGACCGGCTTCACGTCAGATGAGATGCGCGAGGCCAAGACGGGATGGCTGCAAGGGCGCAAGGTTGAGCGGTCCCAAGACCGCTCCCTCGCTCGTCAACTATCTCAAAACGAATATCTCGGACGCACCATGGCTTGGCAAGGAGACTTGGAAAAGAAGGTCGACGCGCTTTCGTCCGAACAGGCGCGGGAAGCTTTCACATGGCACATCAAACTCGACAAGTTCACCTTCGTGCGATCCGGTAGCTTCGCCGGATCAAAGACGGACACCATCCTTCCGAAACAGGTTAAGTAATAATGCGCAATGCTATATGAGTGGCGCACTGCTTGAACACTATTTTATTCAAGAATCGGAATCATATCATTCTCCTCCTACATTTTTATTTTCAACATGCAATAATCTCAATGCATTGAAGAGCACCGGCAGTGAAGCACCCATGTCAGAGGCAAAAGCCATCCACAGTGTCACCTATGAAGTCATTCTATTGAACATGAAATAAATTCGCAAAATCGTGAATATATAAAAAATCCCCCGGGGAACTTCAAGAAATACGACAAGGAGTAACCCGTGTCCAGGCAGCTATTTCTTTTCGAACGACTAAAACAGCTTCTGTTTCTTTTCACGCCATTGCCAGAGGATTCCGGCTCCTATAAAGATGCAAATCAGTATACGGAAATAAATGAATACGTTTCCATATCTCACATAGAAGGAAAGAGGGGCTTCGGACAGAACCTCCACCCTGAAATTGGCAAATCCTTTAATCTTCCGGAGCGGATCGAGGACGTTCACATCTTTCTTATCATCAGACGATAAGGAAATATCCTGCGTAATCGCACCGTTAGGGCTGATCACACAGCTGCCGCTGTTGTTGCCGGCACGGATTATCGGACGGCGGATCTCCATAGCCCTGAATACAGCATGGGCAAGATGCTGTTCTGGTTCGGAACTTTTCGGATACCAGGCGTCATTGCTTATTATTATCAGGAGGTTGGCTCCGGCAAGCGCGCAGTTCCGGGCAAGAACCGGAAAGACGTCCTCATAACAGATATTCATTCCTGCCCTGATGTTCTCTTTTATATTGAAGATAGTATCTCTCTTCCTTGGCGTCAGGCTCCTCCCCATTCCAAATTTCTTCTTTATCCATGGATAATATTCGCCCAAAAGTGTGTATTCGCCCCATGGCACGAGATGGATCTTGTTGTAGCTGTCAACTATGCTTGCATTCCTGTCGATAAAAATAGCGCTATTGTAGATCGGAATGTCCTGAGGGTTCATCATCGAAGTGTATTTGCCGAAATCAACTGTGCCTATCAGGAACGGTATCCTGTTCCGGATAATAAGTCCCCCCAGCCTGTTCCTGTACTCCATTGCCAGAGTATCCGCGAGATTATACGGTATCGGCACGGCCGTCTCCGGCCAGATCACAAGATCCGGCTCCAGCAGGACTGCATTTTCAGAGAGGGAGATATATTCGTCAAGGGCGAACTTCGCCTGCTGGTCGTTGGCCATCCTGCCCTGCGGAATGTTAGCTTGGACTGCGATGGCGTCAAGAGTAACCTTTTCCTTGTTGCCTGTTCTCAGAATAGAATATGATCCTGAGACCAGGATGATAACGAGCAATGCGATTGAAATATAGAAGGGGACAAGACGCTCGTATTTCTTCTCCATGATAATGTTCCTCCAGATATCCATCGCGAGCGCAGGGATATGTTGAAGTGGATGAGCACGAAGCTGAGGCCGTAGACACCGGTGAATTCGCATATCTGCAGGAGGGAAATGTTCTTCCACTGGGAAACCGCCAGGAGGTTCCATGGGAGCCCCGTTCCTATCCAAGTTCTTATCCATTCCAGCACACACCACCAGGAGGCGAGAGCAAAGACAAGCAGGCATTTCTTCCAATAGCTGTGCTTTTCATTATTATAATAGTCCCGTTCGGCATCACGTCCCTTGAGCTGGACATCGGACGGCACGAATATGGATCTCCTGAGAAGCGGGACAGATGCAGCCCAGAACGCAGGGAAAAGAGCAAGTATGAACCCAAGTACAAACGGCACGAATACTTCGATCTCATGCATAAAGAAAATGCCGTGCACGACCAGACATATCCCCGAAAAATCCATCGAACCACGCCTGCCTTACGGTCCTGCCGCGTACCATCAAGAAAAGAGGGGTAATTCCGAACCAACCGACACTGCTCCAATTCAGCGGCGGGAACGCCGCAGCATACAGCAGGGCGAAAACGGCAAGCAGGAGAAGGCGGAGACAGGTTCTTCCCATGCGGACTCCCGACCACTTTTTGTCAGCCCTGCCAACCTTGTCTTCAAGTTCGGCCTCAATAAGCTCCCCTGTTGATTTATCTTTGTTTTGAATTTCCTCTTCCATCTTTCTCTTTATGTTATTTAGAAACACTGTCTTTCTGTTTTTCAATCCCAATACATGATCCATCTTGAATGTAAGATGAGCGTGTTGGCACAAATATTCAAATTGATTAAGAGAAGTCTTATTCCGAAACTAGCTCGCGAACACAGCGTGGATAGCAGCCTTGCACGTTTAGTCCGGCCATCCATGTTCTGGCGGTGATGTTCGGGTAGTTGCCGTAGGTTATTGGAATCAAAGACATTCTGAGATACGCTGCGGAATCATTATGGAGCATTGTCCACGATTCGTGAAGTTGTTCCACCGAAAGAAGTGCTGGCGCAATTGCAGTATTCGACAAAGCATATATTGACTTAATGCATTCCGGAAAATTTGCAATCCGCATTTGTCATATTTTTTTTCAACATGTTATGCCAATTTCAAGTTTTAACATCGGGATCCTGCTGAATGACGATCTATAAAAATAATCATTAGTGTCCCAATATTAGTTGAACAATAGCAACTGCTTGCAACTTCCACTCTCATTTTTTGATGCATTTACGCTCAAAAGCATTTCCTTCAAAGACTCCTTTTCGAACAGAGTCAAGTTCAAAATCTGAAGGATTTCATATGCGCTTTTATCTATACCGAGCTCCTTCTGCATTATGAACACCATCGCATACACGCATATCGCTATCCATATCTGCGTCTTTACTGCGTTTTCAGTTGTTCCGAAAAAGGTCTTTATCCTCAGGTTCTGCTTTATCCATTTGAAAAATATTTCTATCCTCCATCTACATCTGTAAAGGAATGCGATCGTCTTTGCAGGCAGGTTGAAGTTATTCGTCAGGAAAACCAGTCTTTTCTTCTTTTCCCTGTCCCAGTATTTTATCCGTCTCAGCACGGTGGGATAATGTCTTTTCTGATAGTAGCCGTGAAGGTGTATGACCTGATCCGAAATTATCCCGTCCTTCCTGCACGCCCTTCTCTTTTTCACGACATGATACCGGAGATTTCTTTTCGCCCGTATCACAAAGAAGGCGCAGTCCAGGCAGAACTGGTAAAGCCTTCTGAAGTCCACATAGCCTCTGTCCATGATATATATTGCTCCTGGCTCCAGTTCCAAAATATCCAGCATGTTCATGTCGTGAACTTTTCCATCGGTGATGTAAATAACAGTCGGCATGGAACTTTTGACTTCCATGAGGGTGTGAAGTTTTATCGCCCCCTTCCTTTTGCGGAACCTGGCCCATCGGAACAAGCTCAGGCAAAGATCTATCGTTGTAGAATCCAGCGCATAAACAGCCTGCTCCAGCTCCTCCGAAATCTGTTCGTCCTCGTGGAGTTTCCTTGCGCGGCAGATGAGAACCTGTGCGACTTCCGCAAATATACGCCAGTCCCTCGTCATGTTCGCATGCGAAAGGTTGTTCAGACTCGGCTTGTTCCTTATGCCCATATGATATAGTCTTGGACCAAGAACACCCAGGCATGTCACAGTGTCCCGCAGGCTTTCCCTGTACGCTATCTGAGCAAATGCCATGACATAGAACTGTTCCAGACACGAGAATTCCTTTACCTTGTATTCCCCTCCGTATTTTAACACGCTTCTTTGAAATTCGTATGCCGGAAGAAACTTCATAATCTGCGAGAATATTGTTTTCCCCTTGTTCATCATACATTTCCTTTCCATGAAATGAAGATGAATAGGGAATATCGTATCCCGATTTCAAATCGAAAAATTTGCAATCGTCACTTATCATATTATTTTCCAAACATGTTATACCAATTTCATGTTTCAACGGTGGGACACTGCTGAATGATGATCTATAAAAATAATATAATTATAATATCTATGGTGGTCATTGTCCTAACTGGAATAACAGGGCAACTTTTCTCCATTGAGGATGATAACTCCGAAAGCAAAAACTACGAAGGCTCCTGGTTCCTCCAGGTGAACAGCAGCATCCCTGAGGAACTCGACCCGGAAGATGACGGAATAATTTCAGCCTCCTTCAAGCTGCCCGGACCCGCAATGGTCTATTTTGAGAGGAAGAGGGAGACCTTCCGCCCGCATCCGGATGACTTCCGGAAGGACAAGCTGTCAATGGAGGTCAAGGCCGTAAGCGCCGACGGGAAACCTGTGAACGGAAACATCTTCATCAAGGACAAGGACGGACTGTGGTTTCAGAGCCGGAAAAGTTTTTCGCTGAACTCCGGGGAGTGGCGGAAGGTGGAAGTGAACCTGAAATCCTCGGCGCATGAGCTGAATCCCGAAGGCCATTCGGCCGATTGGAACAGCCTTAACGCCGCAATGATGCTTACCATGGGTTTCAATGTTTTCGGCCAGGAAGCCCGGAATATCAAATTTTCCCTGCGCAATCTGGGCCTCGCTGGTGAGAGGGAACAGCCCGAGCTATATATGTCCAACCTCGAATATCAGAAAAGGGGGCAGGTGTACAAGATGCTCGAGGGGAGCTTCGACCTTTCAAGGGAATATTTCAATCCTTTCGACGCTGAGGAGATCAAGGTCGATGTCCAGATCACAGGACCGGATTCCGGGGAATACACGGTTCCGGCCTATTTCACGCAGGATTATGTAAGGCAGCTCCATTTCAACCGTGAAATGAGGACTCCCACAGGCAAGGTGCACTGGGCCTTCCGGTTCACGCCAGTTGATCCCGGAACCTATAAGTTCCGCCTCGTCGCCACGGACTCCTCCGAACCGCCGGGCAACGAGATCTCGACGCCATATTTCGAGGTTAACGTCGAAACCTCGAAAAATCCCGGTTTCGTCCGGGCAAGCAAGGATGATCCGCGCTATTTCGAACTGACCACCGGGGAGTTTTTCTTTCCGATTGGATTCAACATCCATTCCGTCAAGGATCTCAGGAGCGAGAAGGAGCTTAAAATAGGATATCGTCCTGACAGGGGTACTTACTCCTATGAAGAATATTTTTCAGCAATGTCGAAAAACGGAATCAATGCCGTTGAAATATGGATGGCCGCCTGGTCGTTCGCGCTTGAATGGACAAGTTCCAGGACTGACTACTATGGACTCGGACGCTACAATCTGTTCAACGCATGGAGGCTCGATTTTGTCCTTGACGATGCCCTGAAGAAGGGGATCTATGTCCATCTGGTACTCGACAACCACGGGAAGCTTTCCAGCAGCACCGATCCAGAATGGGACAACTCCCCGCACAATAAGAAGACGCCGTTCGCAGTGGCCGATGGCGCCATGCTTGATCTGCCCAAGGACTTCTTCACCGACAAGGAAGCCGAAAAATATTATCTGAACCGGAACCGGTACATTGCCGCGCGATGGGGTGCATATACGAACATCTTTGGATTCGAATTCTGGAGCGAGATAGACCTGATCACCAAGCATGATGAAGTATACAATAGCGGTAGGAGCGTCGAATGGCACAAGATGGCGGCGGATCATTTCATGGCCCTCGACAATAACAGGCATATACTCACAACCCATACATGCGGAGATTACAACAACCCAATCAAATACCGGAAATTCTATGAGCTTCCCCAGATCTCCTATGTCGTTGGCGACGCATACCGCGACAATACGCCTTTTGTGGATCACATGTTGAAACACACTGAAAAACTGAGGGAACTGAAAAAACCCCTGCTGATAACGGAATATGGAGGTAGTCCGCATGCTGGAACTCTCAACAGGCTCGAGGCGGACCTGCACGCCGGACTCTGGGCGTCTTTCTTCTGCGAACAGGCAGGTACGCCATTCCTCTGGTGGCACGATTTCATCCATGACAAGAACAAGTACCCCCATTTCCGCGGGTTCTCATTGTTCATGAAGGGGATTGATCCGAGGAACAAGGGATTCACATATTCCCAGCGTACGGTAAGTTCCGCTGAAGGACCGGGCAATGCCGCCTATTCCTGTCTTGCCGCCGGCAACCAAAATGAATATTATGCCTGGGTTTTCAAGAAAATCCCATTGGAGAATTATCCCGACGAGCCGGATTCTGTCGAAGCTCTCAAGGACCACATGATTACTCTAAAAGGACTGACACAGACAGGAAAATACAAAGTTGATTTTTATGACACCATCTCCGGTGAAATCATCCGGTCGGACCGCCTCGCGGCTGATAATGGAGATTTGAAAATAGCGCTTCCTTCATTCAAGATAGATATCGCCATGAAAGTTTTCCTGGAGAGGAAGGAAGCCGGAAATGAAACGGTCGCCCCTGCGGGTGCGGACCTGAAATGAGGAAACATCTTCTCCTTTTGAACCTTCTGTGCGTAATTCCTGCCTTTTAACGAACGATGCTGATTTGCTTAAAGATGCACTCACAAACGCAATCAAAAGACGGCCTGCTATATATTGCCAGACTTGACCCCCTCCGTAAAAAAAGAGGTTTTTTACGAAAAAGACTAAAAGCAGGGAACAAAAGCCCAATTTCATTGTCTTAAGTTCCAACGGCATCTCGTCCCAATTGACAAAGGAGGTCCAAATACTGGTGCTGAAATTTGATTTTCAGTTTCTAATTCACTTAAGTTGCTATAGTAGAAGAAGGGCAAAGGAAAGACAGTCTATAGCAAGGGCAATTGGGCACAGGAAATATTTTGCAGGACAAATCAGGACTCCGACTCTACCGAGCATGCATTACTCGGAATATAGGCTGTTTTAAATGAAATTTGCAAAAAATATCCAGTTGAAGATAGACGAATCCAGGCAACTGGAGAATCTGTCGCTTTTAGTCGCCATATATTCATTTGCCGTCTGGCATGTCATTTTCTGGACCAGCCGCTGGACGGGCTCCGACTCCTTCCACCTCCTTCTATTGCCGTACATGATAATATTCATATTGTCTATCGCCACATACACACTCGGTTTCTTTGGCAGGAAGGCGGCGATCGAGGAGGAAGACAGGCTCCTCCTTGAGAAGCGCAAGGAGAAGAAGGCCCTGGAATCTGGAGAAGATGTGCTTTTCTCAGCTGCGCGTACACTGTCCAGGTATAAAAAATACTGTCCTTATACGATATCCATGCTGAATTTCATTATCATAGCAGTCACGCTTTCCGTATTCTGGTATTTATGGACAAAGAGAGTCGATGTTCCGTTTCCAGTCAAGCCCCCCCAGGCTGCATTCATATCTATTGTCATGGCGCTGGCAAGCCTGTTCTTCGGAATATTCTGCATCGGCCAGTCCAGGGAGAAGAATTTCCGCTGGCTGAGGCCACTCGGTGGGTGGATTGTCCTCACATCGATACTGGGATTCCTGGCCACGTTCGCAATCTTCATGTACAGGTTCGACCTTCCGGTCTGGGACAGGATCGTAAAGGAGATCATCTTCATGACAACAGCCGTGCTCGGGATTGAGCTCCTCCTGAACTTCATAGTCGAATTCTACCGTCCGAGATCGATGATCGAGGAAAGACCTATCTTTGAAAGCCGCCTCCTGTCGCTTTTTACAGAACCCGGAGGCGTGCTAAAGAATATTTCAGACACCCTCGACTACCAGTTCGGATTCAAGGTTTCCAGGACATGGCTCTACTCCTTCTTTGAAAAATCAATAATCCCTCTAATCATCGCATGGCTTGTCGTATTGTGGCTTTTCACATGCATAAGCGAAGTGGGCCCCGGAGAAGCCGGAATACGCGAGAATTTCGGAAAGATCGCCGATGTCAAGCCTCTCAGCGAGGGCATTTACTTCAATCTGCCATGGCCGTTCGGGAAAATGACAAGGATACCTGTCAACCAGATCCAGGAAATCACTATCGGCGCCGATAGGATGGATGAAAAGGGCGAACTTAAAACTCCCGAAGTGATCCTATGGACTGTGCAGCATTATGGGAAAGAGGAAAGATATATCGTAGCTTCGGAGAAAAGGGCGGTTGACAAGGAGACTCCGGTGTCCTTCTTGTCCGCCAGCTTTGTAATCCAATACAGGGCCAGAGCCGACAAGGTCTTTGATTTTGCATACCGCAACTATGACATTCCCCACCTGCTCAAGACAATCTCGGAACGGGAGATCAGCAAATACCTTGTAAGTGTAGACATGCTGAAACTCATGTCCGTTGACAAGGACAAGGCTGTAGCCGATCTTTCTAAAAGAATACAGGCGTCCGCGGACAACATGAGTCTCGGCGTGGAAATCGTCTCCCTCAACCTGCACGATGTCCATCCCCCGGTCGACGAGGTCGCGCCAGCCTTCGAGGAGGTCGCAAGCGCCAGGCAGGAGAAGGAGGCTTCGATACTCAATGCCAAGGCTTATGAGAACAAGATCCTTCCATATGCAATCGCCGAAGCCGCGCAGAGAATAAGGTCCGCGGATACAGCAAGGAAAAATGCCGTCAGTATTTCAAAAGCGGAGAAAGACCGATTTGATAAACAGATCCTGGCCTACAAGACAATGCCTGAGATGTTCAAGCTCAGGACATATCTCGAATTCCTGGAGAAGGACTGCGGCGACACGAGAAAGATAGTCGTCGGAGATAACAATACGAACAATATCTACATATTCAATTTCGAGGAGAAGGCCCGCATGGACCTGCTTGATGCGGATCTCGGCGCCCTGTCCGACGAAGTAAACAAGAAAACCGACAACGGAGGAAATTAACCTATGAATGAACAAGATAAAAGTAAAATGCTGCAGCATTGGCCGACGCTGCTTCTCGGCATGATCGTTTCAGTGATATTCCTTCTCGCGATATTCACATTCCAGGTGAAGTCAACCGAACTTGCCGTTGTAACGACCCTCGGCAAGATTACCGGCGTAAAGGATGCAGGCCTGCATTTCTGCTGGCCATGGCCTTTCCAGAAAATCTACAAGTTCGACAACCGATACCACTGCTTCGACGGCAGCACCGGAAAAATCGAGGAGACTTATACAGCGGACGGACAGCCTGTTGTCGCAGGGATATTCGTGGTCTACAAGATAGTTGACGCCGAAAAGCTCTTTAAAAGCCTGACAATCCCGGACATTTCACAGGCCGAGGACAAGATAAACAGCCAGATGAGGAATGAAAAGGCCACCGTCCTTGGAAAATACAAGTTCGATGAGCTTGTAAACACCAATCCCGGGAAAATGAAGCTGACAGAAATTGAAAATAAGATGAAGGCCGGAATTGCTCCTTTTGTCCTTGAGAAATACGGCATCCAGGTAGAATATGTCGGGATCAAGAACTTCGGTCTTCCAGAGAAGAACACTGAAAACGTTCTCAACCGCATGAAAGCCGAAAGGAATGTAGTCGCCTCGGGGTACCGTGCCGAGGGGAAGAGCGAAGCGAAGAAAATCATGGATCAGGCGGACTCCAACCGCCTGCTCAAGCTGGCCCAGGCCGATGCACAGGCCAAACAGATCAAGGCAGAAGGGGATGCGACCGCCGCCCCCTTCTACGCCGCCTTCAAGGATGAGCCGGAACTTGCCGCTTTCCTGAGGAAGCTCGAGTCGCTTCGGAAGATCGTACCCAGCAGGACCACTCTTATTTTAAATACCGATTACGCGCCGTTTGATCTGCTGAAGGCCGACCAGAAACTGCTTCTGGATGGAAAAAAGGACAGCGGAAAATCCAAATGATGCACTCAAGGGTTAACCAAGATGACTGAACACGATCACAAGAATATATCTGAAATTGAAAGCAACGGGCATTACAAGGCCGGGATAGACTCCCTCACGAAAAGCCTTCATATCGCCTTCACCCTGCTTTCATGCTTCATAGCCTTCCTTATAATATGGTATTTCACCTTTGGCGGATACTACGAAGTCAAGCCCCAGGAGAACGTCATTGTCGAACGTTTCGGCAAGGTCGTTGAAAAGCATGAGGCCGGATACTACTGGTCTTTCCCATATCCGGTAAGCAAGATCATCAGGATACCTGTCAGCAAGCAGACCATCACTCTCGCCACATACTGGCACAGGTCCGATGTTAAGGCGATAAAAGGGGAGCAGCAACCTTCCGGAGCCTCCACCCTTGTCCCAGGTAAAGACGGATATCTGCTTACCGGAGATGCAAATATAATCCACACCGAGTGGGAGCTTGTCTATACAATTACGGATCCTATGAAATATTATCTGAACTGCCTCTGCCCCGATGAACCGTCCAGGCTTGATGAAATCATCCGCAATCCTGTTACAGGCAAAGCCATTGGCACAAGAGGTCCGAGGACGCTCATCCAGTCCATCCTGGAAAATGCAGTCCTGAAAGTCACCGCATCCCAGCAGGTAGATTCAGCACTATACAAAAAATCCTCCGAGTACCGGGCAGCTGTCAACGACCTTTTCATTTCCGAAATTGCCAAATGGGAGATCGGGATAAAGGTTGAAAATCTCACACTGAAAGGCAACACTGCGCCCCTTAATACAGTTGCGGCATTCCAGGAGGTCATTGACGCCGAACTGCAGTGCTCCACGGAAAAGGAGAACGCAAGGGCATATGCAGTGACTGTCGAGGGGGAGACCGATTCAGAAGCTTCAAGGATAGTGGCAGAGGCAAATGTCTATAAGATCCAGATCGTCGCCGACATCGAATCTGACAGTATCTCCTTCAAGAAGTACCTTGAAGAATACAGGAAAAATCCGGTGGTGCTCATCGTCCTCTATAACGACACAATTTCAAAACTGCTGGAGAATGTGAAGGATAAATATATAATCCCCGAGGACAGCAACGGCACTCATGAGGTGAGGATAATGCTCAATCCCGAACCGAGGAACCAGAAGAATGACAAAGACAAGGAAAAAGGGAAATAACATATGCCCGAACTGACAGCCAGAAAAAAGGTTTTTGACGCCCACAGCGAGATCTGTGGATGTGATCCTGATCACGAGAGCGGAGGTGCTCCCCATAGTCGGAGCCTTGCCAGGCTCAGCATCGCCCTTGTCGGCGGCTTTTTCATCCTGAACTCCTATATCCTCGTATGGATGCAGCCCGACCAGACTTTCACTGCGGAACTCAGCGCCATAATCGGCGCCATAATCCTCGCATTGCCAATATTCATCGTCGCGTTCAAGGATCTTGCAAAAGGCAAGGTCTATATGAACGAGCTCGTGGCACTCGCAGTCCTCGCGGCTTTCTCGGGAGGAGACTTCAGGACCGCCGGAGACATCTCGTTCTTCCTCCTCATCGCGATCATCATCGAGTCAAGGACAGCACACGGGGCGCAGAGATCCATCGAGGACCTTATCAAGCTGACTCCGAGATCGGCAAGGAAGATAAGCGACGGACAGGAACTCGAGGTAGACGTGCTTTCACTCGTCATCGGAGATGTCATCAGGATTCGCCCCGGCGAGAATTTCCCGGTTGACGGCATGATAGTCAAAGGTACGAGCACGGTTAACCAGGCCTCGATCACCGGTGAATCGTTCCCAGTTGAAAAAGAGGAGAAGAATGATGTCTTCGCAGGAACACAGAACCTTACTGGCGTGATTGACGTGAAAGTCACAAAGGTCGGCAAGGACACTACGCTGGGAAAGGTAAAGGAAATGATCCTTGCAGCCGAGACAAGCAAGCCGCCGGTTGTAAGGGTCATAGACCGTTATGCCGGATATTATATTCCAACCATCCTGATGATAGCTGGTCTTGCATGGTGGTTCTCCGGCGGAAACATGCGCAATGTGATATCCGTGCTTGTGGCCGCATGCCCGTGTGCGCTAGTACTTGCGGCCCCGTCTGCGGTCATCGCTGCACTCGCCGCCGCCGCCAGGCTCGGAATTCTCATCAAGAACGTATCGTACCTCGAACTCGCTGCAAAAGTAAGAGCCGTAATCTTCGACAAGACAGGAACTCTTACCGAGGGAACGCTTTCAGTTGTAAGGCTTGCTCCGGCGGAAGGGATTGATCCGGCCAACCTCCTGCAGATCGCCGCATCCGTGGAAAGCCATAGCAACCATCCTACGGCAAAAGCCCTGCAGAACCTTGCAAAAGAAGCCAATGTTAAAATTACCGACGTTGAGAAGTTTACCGAAGTACATGGGAAAGGAGTCGAGGCTATTATCAACGGGGAAAAGGCGTTGATAGGAAGAGGAGAATGGCTGAAATCACATAATATAAGTATTTCATCCCTCGAAGATCCGGAGACCGAGGGCGGCCATGGCGCCATAAGCGTCGTCTATGTTTCCATCCAAGGCAAAGCCATCGGATGGATAGGATTCAGGGACACAGTAAGAAAAGAAGCCCAGGAAGCCATCAAATCCCTCAAGGCGGACGGTGTGAGGCAGTGTTCCATGGTCACAGGCGACCTTAAGACCGTCGCGGATCTCGTCTCAAAGGAACTCAACATAGAAAACGTCAGGGCCGAATGTCTGCCCGACGACAAAGTCGCCTATGTAAAAGAAGTCAAGCAGAATTATACTGTCGCAGTCGTCGGTGACGGAATTAACGACGCTCCTGCCCTTGCTGCCGGTGATCTTGGAATAGCAATGGGCGCAATCGGCAGCGACATCGCGATAAACAGCGCCTCGATCGCGTTGATGACAAATGATCTCCGCAGGATACCGCTTCTCATTACCCTTGCAAAAGAGTCCGGCAAGATAATCAACCAGAACCTGCTTATCGGATTTGTCTTCATAGTTGGTGGAATAAGCTTCTCGGTCTTCGGTCTACTAAACCCGATTCTGGCGGCCGCCCTTCATACTGTCAGCACGACGATAGTCCTTTTCAACAGTGCAAGGCTGGTAAGGACCGGCGAAGAACTGACCATGCACGAAGTTCGTCAGGATGCGGAAGAGAAATAGCCTACAAGGGAATATCTTTTGCCGGGGTTCCCTTATCTTCTTTGTTGAGCACCTTCTGCTCCTCAAGAGATGCGCGGAGGCTGTCCGAGACGGGTTTGGGCAAGTTTGAAAGGCAGTTTTGAATTATGCTCATTTTAATTTCCATATATGGCTTAAGCCCGACCCTTTTCAAGCTGCCGCTCTGGGACTGCTCGTAATAGATATATATGGCATGCGCCCTTTTCTCGAATCCCGCGGCGGTATCAGCATCGCCAAACGCAAGGAAGTTCATGCTCTGGTACAGCATACCGTCGATAAGCCCCATGACCTGCTTCATTGAGCCGTCCTTGGCGTCTTCAATCCATTCCTTGAGTACAAATTCATCAATGTTCTTGAGATATCTCGGATTCCCCGAAAATTCCTTCCGGAGAACCATAAGGTACTCCTCGGCCTTTTTGTATTTCCCGAAAGTATAGAGGTTCACTATTGCATCCACCATGAAGTTCTCCTTGGCCGCGACAAAGGACTTTGACTTCTGCCTTTCATAGACGTCCTCAAACTCCTTCTTGACGGCATCGACTATGTTGAAGTTCGGCGCAAGCATCAGGCTCTTGAAATTGTTCTTGTCAAAAACAAGGAGCCTTCCAGCCTTGAATGAGTCAGCGAGCGACTGGGAGATCATGCGTTCGCAGCTGACGTCTGGCTCGCTGGTGGTCTGATGCTCGATACCGAGCGTCGCCCAGTAGATGGCATGCGCCTCGGGCAGACGCCAGTCAAGCTTTCCATACTTGTTGTTTATCTGGACGACCTTGACAGGATCAAGCTTGAACTTTGCCTTGAGAAGTCTTTTCCTGAGATAGCTCTCAACAAACTTGATCTCCGCAGGATCCTTGAACTTCTCGACGAATTTCACTGGAAGCCTGGCACTGCTCCTGAATTCCTTTTCAAGTGCGTCTAGGGAATTTATTTCCGAATCCTTCAATGCCTTCCATACAGGCGCCTTTTCGTTGAAATGTTTTTTGAACTGTTCTTCGTTGTCCGGCATCGCAACAAGATATTCCCAGTCGGGTTCCGGCCCGTCGAAGGCATCCATGAGTTCGACGGCCATCTGGTTCTTATAGTATAGGTTGGCGTCATCCATGATGTTGCCGACCTTGTGCTGGTATATCCATCCGAGCTCCTTGTAGAGCACGGGATCCGAGGGATTATAGTTGAGAGCCTCATCCCTTATAAGCTCTATCCCCCTCCTTACCCAGCGCCACCTGTCCTCGGGAGAGGAGAAGGTCACGGATATATTGTACGCCATGTTCCAGGCGAGGTAGGCCGTGGCTCCGGTGAACCTTGGCTGGAGCTTGGTGATCCATGAAGCAAGCTGGACCATTTCAAAATACTGGCCCTTGTCCTGGAGAGAGATGGTCCTGAGCCATAGCAGATCTGCCACAATACCCCTGAAACTGCCAAGCGCCACTGTCGTGAACGCCACTATGGGCGGTGCATTGTCCACGGGATCCGTGTCGGTCAGCTTTTCAGTGACCTTGATCGCATTTATCCGCCTCTGGACATAATTCGTGGCGACGGCAAAGATCACCGTTATCAGCAGGAAAACGGCTGCAGGCAGGAATATTTTTCTAAAAAAAGTCATTTTCTTATTATCAACCCTAGTTCCCTTCTTCTGTAAAGCAATACCCCTATTATGAATATAGGCACCCCTCTCAAAATGAAAAAGTCAAATACGGTCCTGCCCATGAAGGACAGTTCAATCAGCTCTCCGTTCGCTACTATGTCAGAGACCTCGAATTTCTGCATCGGAATTATCCCCCATAATATCGAACGGCTGACAATTCTGGCGGCAGTCTCATGCCACGCCTCATACTGAACAAGCTCGTGAACGTCGCCAAATTCCGACTCTATGTTTATAATATACGATGCGCATATCCCTACGAGAAGATATGAAAATACCACGAACACGGCCATGGGCATTGACAGGAGGCCTCCTGCCGTACAGGCAAGTCCGGCAAGGAACAGGAGCTTCAGTAAAATCATGAAGACAGCCCTCAGATAGTTTTCCCAGAATGGTCCCGCGTTCATGAGGAGCTTCGGGCCGTCGGCAGCCTGGAAATACACCGGCTTGTTTTCCCTGTCGAAATTCGTGAACACAATAGTGGCCGTACCATCCTTGTCAATGACAGCCGGCATAAGCGCGATCTCGTGGAAGACCCCGCACATCTGCTTCTCCGGATATTGTGACTTTGGAACAAATATTTCCTTTGTAGCGATCTCCTCCCCGGGCTTCCTGCCCTTGACGTCTTCTTCAGGAACAAGAAACCTCACGCTCCATATTCCATCCACCTCCCTCTGGTCCTTTGATGAAATCTTGCCAACATACATCCTATACCTGAAATAGAGGGGGGTCTTGATATTCTTGTTCAGTCCCTTGAAGTTCCAGTATCTCGAACCAGACGGGCCCGGCTTGACTTCTCCGTGCAGGGCCACAATCTGCTTGCGGAGGTCGCCAAGCATTGTCCTTTTTTCCGTATTGGTCAGGTTCTGGAAATTCTCCGCCTGCACCGTCTTCAGATAGGCGACCCTCTTCTGGAATTCGGCCTTGACCTTGGCATCTATGTCGGGAAGATCGGGAAGATACACCTTTCTTCCAACAAGGACTTCATTCTCTATTCTCGTCTTCTCCTCCTTTGTAAAATTCTTCCAGGAGAACTGCAGGAGGATAAAGCCATAGACAATTCCAGAAGAAACAAGAAGCAGGATACCGTGGATGAGTACAACTCCGAGCCATTTGCCGATCCAGACCTTCATCCTCGAAATGGGCTTTGTGAAGACCATGTGTATCTGATAGCTTTCAAGATCATTGGAAAGGACGAAACAGCCCACCCATATCGTTGAAAGCGAAAGTATGAATCCCACCACTCCGAGGCAGTATTTCAGCGAAACCTGGATGAAACCGGAAGCCGTACCGTCGCCAAGAACAGTATTGGGAAGGATCAGGATTGCCAGCAGGAGCACGAAAAGAAGCAGATGGAAGATGTGCGATCTTATAGAAGCCCTGCACGTGAGCTTGATAATCGCCCATAAAGAAATCATCGTTCAGCACCAGTTGTGGATTTATCTGTCCTTGCCATCTTTTTTGGAAACGAGATGGGAAAGCTTCTTGTTGACCTCTTCGCGGTTCTCCGGCGGCTTGAGCTCGGGCATCTGCTTCTTCTCCTCGGTTGCATGCGTGACAAGCTTGTCAATCGTCTCCCTTGACTTGGCCGCTCCATCATCCTCTTTCCCTTCCGCCTTTTCAATCCTGGGCATTTCAGGTTCCTTCTCCTTCTGGCCGGACATGAGATCCTTGAGGACGTCGCGTGATTCCTCCTTGAGATAACCGGCGATCTCGCCTCCGCCTTCTGCTCCATAGGTCTTCACGCTTTCGCTTCTCGCCTTGTTGACCACATCGAGGAAGAAATCTTCAAGCGACCGTCTCGGATGATCTATGACAAACTGTTCACCCTTGAGGCTGTCCCTGAGTATTTTCACCAGTCTTTCGGTAATCCCCGGTTCAAGCAGCGGAGTCGTTATGCGGCTCGAGCTTGAAACCGTGAGAAGCTCGTCAAGCGTACCGGAAGCCCTGATTATTCCGCCATAAAGTATCAACACCCTGTTGCATATGTCCTCGACATCGCCGAGAAGATGACTGCTCACAATGACGGTCTTGCCGCGCTTCTGGAGGAACGTTATCAGGTCCTTGATCTCCTTGCAGCCGATCGGGTCAAGGCCGGAAGTCGGTTCATCGAGTATAAGGAGGTCCGGATCATTTATCATCGCCTGGGCAAGTCCTATCCTGCGCGCCATTCCCTTTGAAAATTCGCCGACCGGGCGGTTCCTTACATGGCTGAGACCGACCATTTCCAGAAGCTGTTCGCTCCTGCTCCGGCGCTCCAACGCCGAAAGATTGAAAAGCGCGCCGAAAAAATCCAAAGTCTCCATTGCGGTAAGATATTTGTAGAGGTACGACTCCTCGGGAAGATATCCTATCCTCATCTTTGTGCGCACGCTCCTCGGCGATTCCCCGAATACGGTGATCGAGCCGGCGGTAGGATAGAGAAGGCCGAGAAGCATCTTAATGGTAGTTGATTTCCCAGATCCGTTCGGACCTAGAAGACCAAGAACCTCGCCCTCATAGACTTCAAAGTCGATATCATTCACCGCCTTGGCCTTTGGACGGTTCCAGAAATCACGGAACTCCTTTGAAAGGCCGACAGCCTTGATAACAGATTCTTTTCCAGATATGGGATTCTGCAAGTGAGGATCTCCTCATGTTTTAGGGATTCTCTTTAATATCTTTAGACAAAACCAGCCTCAAATTATCTGCAAAGTGAATATAGAATCACGCAAATATGAATTTTCAGATGCCCTCTTATTTCACTTTTAGAGTAGCAACTTTTTTGACTAGGAAATATCTATCGTGTTTCTTGACTACGGAAATAAAGATTGCGGGAACTGCATCGCCATAGCGTTTCCCTTGGAGGGCGCGGGAAACATCTTCAATAGCATTGACAGGAATATCGCCAATACGGACAATAATATCACCCCTCTCAACATTTTCAATCCCAGCTGGGAGATCGCTTATAATCAGCCCCCCCTCGAAGGGATAATCAAGTGCTTTGGCAAGCTGGGTATTAAGCACCTGCAGTCCCAGGCCAAGGCGTACTTTTGCCATTTCAGCACCATCAACAAATTTTGTTTTCTCCGCTTTAAAGGAATAAATCCTTCCTTCCGCTGTTTTAAAAGACACGGAGTCGGAAACCCCGACCTTGTAGAGTATTTTGCTCAACTGTAGAAGATTATCTATTCTTTTTCCGTTGAATTCAGTAATTTGAGTTCCGGATTTCATACCAGATTTAAAAGCCGGACTGTTAGGAATGATTTCCTCTACAAAAAATTCAATCATAGCGGTCTTCTCATTCATTCTTTCTCCTGGTATTATGCCTAGGGAAACATCTCCAAAGCGTTCAGGAATCAGCCATTTTGCCAATACGCATTCAATACGTTTCAGGGGGATTGCAAAACCAATTCCCTGGGCTTCCTTGAAAATCGCAACATTAACACCTATCATTTCAGCATTGATATTTATAAGAGGACCACCGCTGTTCCCCGGATTTATTGCAGCATCGGTCTGCAATATGTCTGAAAAAATAATGTTCCCTTCATAGACCGCCTTTCTTTTGACCGCGCTGAGAATCCCCTGTGAAATACTGTGGCCTAATCCGAATGGATTTCCCAGTGCCACAACCGTCTCACCAAGCATGAGATCATCCGGTCTGGCAAACTTCATAATCTTGAGATTTGCAGATTCCGGTAGTCCTTCAATCTTGATTAGGGCAAGATCGTTGACATCATCGCTGGCGATTTCCTTTGCAAAGTACTGGGCACCGTTTTCCAGAGTAACTGTTATTTTGGAAGCCCTGTGGACAACGTGGGAATTAGTCAGTACAAGTCCGTTGGAATCGATGATGCTGCCACTGCCAAGTGAAGTGTTCCTGGATTCTCCTTGCTCCGTAAAATAATCGCGGAAGAGTCCCTCGAACGGATCCGCCCTCCAGGGAGAGAATGACGTGCTTACAATCCGTTCAGTACCAATATTGACTACGGACGGCATGACCTCTGAGACTGCTTTTACCACTGGAGTTTCACGGGGGCCTTTCTCCGCTGAATTCGCAGACGGCAATACGAATAAACCACTCAAACAACATATCAGACATATGAGTTTCATAAAAAACATTAAACCTTATTTAGAGTATTAAAACTCTTTCTACAAATGAGTCAGTTTCGCCTGCCCCTTTGTAATTAAGGAGGAATCCGGCACTGGAGCGTCGTGGAAAGCGTATACCGTCTTCGAGCACCTGTTTGGCCTTTAGTGGATTGCAGTCATAACGGCATGAATTGGCAAAATCGATGCCTTTTCCCTTTGAAGATACAGACGCCAATCACGTCGAATTTCCTCGCCTTGAGGGCATCTTCAAGCTACTTTCCTGCTTTCTCCGGCTCTCCCGTTCATATATACTATATTCATAATCCTTCATTCTTTTCCTTACAACTGCTTTTCAATAGGCGTAGCGCGTTGAAGATCACCAGCAGGGATGCGCCCGTGTCGGCTGCAATAGCCATCCACAGTGTTGCAATCTGCATCAAGGCCAGCACCATGAACCCGGCTTTCACGCTCAAGGCAAACATAATGTTTTGCCGGATAATGTACAAGGTACGCCGCGCATGCTGTACCAACCAGGGAAGATGTGACAGGTCATCGGACATGAGGGCAATGTCAGCCGTTTCAATCGCAGCATCGGTTCCGGCGGCACCCATCGCAATTCCGATGGTGGCCGTGGCAAGAGCCGGTGCATCGTTGATTCCATCACCTACCATTGCGACAGACCCGTGTTTCTGCGCGATCTCCTGAATCGCCTGCATCTTGTCTTCGGGCAGCAGTTCCGCACGCACTTCATCTATGCCGCCAATCGCATGGCCTACCGCTTCCGCCGTGCCTCGGTTGTCCCCTGTCAGCATTACTACGTGCAATATTCCCGCTACCTTCAGCTGGCGGATCAGGTCTGGCGCTTCGGGGCGTATGGAATCGGCCACGCTGATAAGCCCGCAGACATGTCGGTCATTCCCCACAGCAATAACGGAATGTCCTGCGTCTTCCATACGTTGCGCATGTTCGTGGACTTCTGACTCCTCGATGCCTTTTTCATGCAAAAGCCGGTGGCTTCCCACCCAGAAAAGGCGACCATCAATCATCGCTTCGGCACCGCGGCCTTTGAGGGCACGGAAGTCATGAGCCACCAATGGGGTAATCTTCCCCATATGATGGGCCTTTCTCAATACAGCCTTTGCCAGCGGATGCTCGCTGTGCGTCTCCAGCGCTGCAGCACGGGCAAGAAGTTCGTCTTGGGTGTGGCCGTTAAAAGGCACGATCATCTGTATCTCCGGGAGTCCCGTAGTTAGAGTGCCGGTCTTGTCCAAGGCAAAAACGCGCACACGACCAACCGCCTCAAGGAACGCACCTCCCTTGATCAACACGCCTACCTTGGATGCCGCAGTGAGGGCCGCCACAATGCTGACTGGTGTTGAAATCACAAGTGCGCAGGGACAGGCGATAACCAGCATGACCAGCGCCTCGTAGAACCAGCGGTTCCATTCACCCCCGAACATGGGTGGGACGATAGCCACCAGCATGGCTATAACAATCACGGCCGGCGTATAATAGCGTGCAAATTTCTCCACCCATTGCTCGATCGGCGCGCGGCGTGACTGTGACTCTTCCACCATGCGGATGATTCGCGCAAGCGTGGTGTCGGCGGCGGGCTTAGTGACTCTAAACTCAATAGATCCATGCTCATTGATCGTTCCGGCGAACAGCTCATCCCCTTCCTTTTTGACAACCGACATGGATTCACCAGTGATAGGTGCCTGGTTTACTGCAGTTCGGCCTTTGGTAACGACTCCGTCCAGTGGTATTCGTTCGCCGGGGCGCACTATGACCGTTGAGCCTACGAGGACTTCCCCGACCGGTTTTTCCTCGATGTCCCCGTGATGGGGGCAGATGTAGCGCGCCATCGGAGGTGACAGTCTTACCAGAGCGTGAATCGCTCTGCGGGCGCGGCTCACGCTCCACGATTCCAGCAGTTGGGACAGAGCAAAGAGAAAAGCCACAGTACCAGCTTCAAACCATTGGCCAATGATCATCGCGCCTATTACTGCAATAGTCATCAGCAGATTCATGTCCGCCCGAAATCGCAGCAAGGACATCCAGGCCTTTGGAAAAACAAACCAACCCCCGGTCACAACCGCTGCTACGTAGAAGAGTATGACTGGTAAAGGAAATCCGTGTCGCGCCATACCCTCGCCGCTGATCAACGCATGAATAAGGCCTCCATGCAGAAAAGCATGAGTTATAAAGCCCATGCTCAGCAAAGCAACGGAACTCCAGCACATCACTGTTCGTCCGCGTATTTGCCACCAAGATGCCTTGACAACTCCGTCAGGTTGCTTCTCATCAAGAGACTCGCCCTTCAGTCCTGCCTCCTGTATTGCGTTCCTGATAGCGTCCTTGTCGACTAAGCTGGCGTCATACTGGACAGTCATAGTTCCATCAATAAGGTTGAAGTCGAGGCTGGAGACACCGGCCAGTTTGCCCACCGTTCCCCTGAGCGCGTTGACTTCCTCCACGCAATCCATTCCTATGATCTTGAATTTTCCATTTGTGTTCATAATTTGTTTCATTCGGCTGCGCTAATACAAAAACACATACATCCTAAACTTTCTATTGGGGCTATCTATATTCGCAATATTCTTCCTGTTCTTATCCGGTACAATACCTCTCTATGATGACTGTTGCACATCATTGTCGAGTTTGATAAGATTCCCGTAATGCGTCAATTAACAAATATTTCGACATTTTCCTTCTTCTTCTCGGCCTCAATCAGATTCCGAACAACCTCAGAAGTCTTTATATTCTTCATGTCTTCGGAGATGGAGATTTGCGCATCCCTCAGTGAAACCGTTTCGGCATTGTTTTTTTCAGAAACCTTGATTATGTGGTATCCAAACTTGCTTTCAACGACATCGCTCAAATCGCCCGGCTTGAGGGAGAACGCAGCCTTTTCGAATTCTGCGACCATATTGCCTCTTGCAAATGTCCCAAGATCGCCGCCATTTGCCTTGCTGGGGCAGGAGCTGTTTTCAGATGCGAGTTTCGCAAAATCTTCACCGTTCTTGAGCTTGGCAAGTATTTCCTGGGCCTTTTTAAGGGCTTTCTGCTTCTGTTCATCTGCTGTTTTTTTCTTTTCCTCGTCTGACATGGACTTGGCTTTATCAGCGTCTAATTCTTCAGGTGTTATGAGGATATGGGAGGCGCGCACAGACTCGGGCCTCTTGAAACGATCCTGGTTTTCCTTGTAGAATTTTTCGACATCAGCATCGGAGATTTTTATGTCGCTGCTTACTTTTTCCTCGATCCATTTCTGGATTGTGAGGCTGATTCCGATCCTTTTCTTAACGGTTTCCTCAGTCATCCCCTGTTTTGCCATCATCTCGGCAAGTTGTTCCGAAGGGATTTTGGCTGACATTTTCTTGAATTCCTCTTCCGTCCTTGCCATATCAGGCTTGTAGCCGTTTTCCTCCGCGAGCTTGGTTAGCATCTTCGTTGAGATCATGCCGTTGATTCCGCCTATGACTTCCTTCTTCCAGGTTTCAGGAGGAATACTGTCTAACTGTCCATTTCCCTTCATCATAGAGATTATTGGTTTGAACTCGGCCTCGATGTCAGCCTTTGTTATCTTTTCATCCCCTATTTTGGCGACAATTTCAGGGAGGAATGCCAGAGGCTCGGTATTCGTTTTCTCCGGTGCGCCCTCATCGGGCTTGAAAAATGTTTCCGATTTCAGCCTGGGGGCCGGAGTTCTTTTCGAATCTTTTTCTTCGGCATTCACAATGTTGAACGAGGAGAAAGAGAATAACAATGCAGTTAAAAGATACAGTTCCCTTTTCACGATGATCCATCCTTTTGCTTAAAGTTTAAAAACTATCAATATAGACAGCTTGCAAACCAATATGTTCCATACTATCGAGACCGAAAAAGGATAATATGAGATATTGGTGGAATTCATGCTCATGACAGCATTATTTCCTCTTTTATCGGCCAGTTGCTCTGTTTTCTTAGTTGATTTCCTCCGTGCAGTCAATGCCTTTTATCTTGAACCTTGCTGTAATCCGTATAAAACTGACTCCGTTCAGCTGCAATGTCATCTGCCCAATTAAAATACTTACTCAATCAACCGAGACGATGCTATTTGCAGTACCAAAGACATTCTGCACGGATTTGGCCTCAGGATCTTCAAGCCATTTTCCGTCAACAACGAATTTGTACTGATATTCACCAGGCTTAAGTCTTAGAATTGCATGGAAACAGCTCTTTAGCCTTGTCATTGGCATCAGCGCCCAATTGTTGAAGGTTCCTGCAAGAAATACTTTCTGCGCATCTTCCTTGGCTGGGCAGATGAAAATTTTGCTCCTGATCGTATCCTGGTTCAATGATAGTTGTTTTTCTTTCTCTATCTGATGCTTTTCTTTCATTAGATTCCTTTCTGCAATGTTATATTCTTCCTCAATATTATATGATGAAGAAAATTTATTAATGCCGATTGCTTCATTTCCCCTTGCGAGAAAAACTATAACCTCCGTTTCCCTCCTGGATGTCATGTATTATTCTAAGAACGCTGCGACCCACAGTGGCAGAAGGAATGCTCCCATACCGTCTGCAGTTCACTGTGGAAACGCGGCTGTCTCATTCTCCGGTGCGGATTAGTCTTTCCACTCTTTTATCCGCTCTGAGAGAACAGTGATGAGCGTGCTGGTCTTGAGAAGGACCACTACAGCGCCGATGGCAACAAGCAAAGTTCCAATGCTATTGAGTATTTCCGAAATGTTCGACATGATATATTCTCCTTTTACAAAGTTCAGTTTTGTTTCTTTTCTGTCTCACTGTTGCGCTTGCCTCCAAGAGCCTTCGAAAGCGCATCTATCAATCCTCCTGCCCGGAGCAGAACCAAAAGCATCCCGACCGAAACTATCAGGGTTGCTATGCTGATTAGAATCGCTCCAACTTTATCCATTAACATCACCCCCTTCCGGATTTACGTGTTTCTGGACTTTTGACTGTTTCTTGATTCGAACAAGCAAAATGTACGTCCGCACCAGCACTATCACCGCGATGGCTGCTGCAAGCACGGAGAAACAGATAGAAAGCGTTCGTAGAATCTGGATCATCGTAATGCCATCCTATTGGCGGTTGAAGAACTTTAGGTTGACCTTGCTCTTCCCCTTGGTTTCCTCCCCTAATACATACTTGCTCACGCGAGGGAGCACCGTTTCCATCGTTTCCAGGTAAAGGCGATAGCGTGTTACATCTTCCGAGTAAATCTTGACGTCCTTCTGGTACTCGGTCAACATCGACTCGAAGCGCATCGCGTCACCCTTTGCCCGATTGACGACTTCGGTACGATAACCCTCCGCTTCACTGACCCGCTCCCGCGCCTTTCCTCTGGCTTCGGGGATTACGCTGTTGCTATATCCTTTTGCTTGATTAATGGACTGTTCCTTGTCCACCCGGGCCGTTATCACGTCGCGAAAAGCGTCGGCCACCTCAGTAGGTGGGACAATGCCCTTGATGTTGAATCCGGTTATCTGGAGTCCGCTGTCGTATAAGTCCAGTACTTTCTGCGCCTTCCAGAGTATTTTTCCTTGGGCCGCCACCTTTTCAGTGGTCAGGATATCATCCACCCCGACTTGGCCAATGAGTTCCACCAGGGCCGCCACTACGGCGTTGTGCAATAATCGTTCCTCGCTGAAGTTAACGCTATAGAGGTATCGCGCCGCGTCCTTGACCTTGTACTGGACGACCGCCTCTACGTTGATCAAGTTCTCGTCCCCTGTCAGGAGTTGGATTTTCTCAGGCATGAAGGAAGCGTGCCTATGCTCCGGCAGCAACATCCCGATCTCTGCACGGCGCACCTCGCCGACCGTCACAACCTCGACGGATTCAATTGGCCGGGGCAATCGATAGTGCGCACCTGGCTCAGTAGTGCGAATGACCTGTCCGAAGCGGCGGACAACGCCCTGTTCGCCTGGCTTGACAATATAGAAGCCGGTCATGCCGTAGATACATAGAATCCCCAGCAGAACCGATGGCAGCACGATCCCGAGGTGGAGGTGCCGGAACGCTTCCGTAATGTCGTCCAGCGGATTTCCGGGTTGTTCATTCATTTTACACCATCCTTCTCCTTCATTGAGGTTTCAGGCTTTGCGGCGGACTGTTGTTTTTGTCCGAGGAACCGCAGAAGGTCGGAATCGGCTGGGAACACAACCGTGGTCTTGTCGTCGATGATTTTGTCGTACACCGCCAGAGTTCGTACAAACTTGTAGAACTCAGGATCTTTCTGGAATGCCTGGGCATAGACGCGGATCGACTCCGCATCACCTTCTCCACGGAGTATCTCGGCATTCTTATATGCCTGGGAAAGAATCTGCTTTTCCTCCTTCTTGGCCTCGGCGCGGAGCTTTGCAGCCTCCTCGCTGCCCTCGGATCTGTACTTGCGGGCGATCTGTTCGCGTTCCGCTTTCATCCGACCGAACACGGAAAGCCTGTTCTTTTCCGGGAAGTTCAGAGTCCGCAGCTCGACATTGACGACCTCGATCCCGTACTCGGCGGCCTTCCTGTTGCATTCCAGTGTAACCTGGGTCAGCATGTCGTGCAGTTTCATCTGTGCTGCATTTGTGTTTACCAGGTCGCTCAGGTCGAAACGCCCGAACTGCATACCGAGCGTGGAGCTGAATACGTCCGAAAGCCTTCCCTCCGCACCGACCTTGTCTTTGACCGCTTTCATAAACTCCAGCGGGTCCTTGATCTTCCATGAGCCGTAAAAGTCCGTGAGAACGCTTTTCTTGTCCTTGGTAAGGAACTCAACCTGTCCTGCCTCATAGATCTGCATGCGGTTGTCGTAGCGCTGCACGGTCTGGATCGGTTCAGGCAGTTTCCAGTAAAGCCCTGGCTTCAGTATCGTCTGCACAACTCTTCCAAACTGGGTGACAACTGCATACTCCGTCGTGTCGACGACGAACATGACGAGATTGCTTACAACGAGAACCACCGTAAGGAATCCAAGTATCACCACCCATTTCACCCATCCGTACCTTGTCGTCATAGTCATATTCTCCTTAAATTTCTGTTTGAATTTATATATTATTTCTTTATAAATGGGGCTTCCGCATATGGTCCCGTGAACCACAGGTCAGTCCCATCAATTTCCGTGCCTGCTCCCATCAGGCACTTCTTTACGCCCGGAAGCACCTTCTCCATCGCTTCAAGATACAGACGAGTCCGGGTAATCTCACGCGCCTGCGCATATTCTTCGGTCCTCTTCAGGAAACGTGTCGCTTCTCCTTCTGCGCTGTCGATTTTCTCTGTCTTGTACGCAGCTGCCGAGAGAAGATTCTCCGCCGCCTCTCCCCTGGCTTTCGGAACCAGTGCATTGTAGAAGGAATGCCCCTCGTTGATGTAGGTGATCCGGTCTTCCCGGGCACTGGCGACGTCCTGGAAGGCGGCCTTGACTTCGTCAGGCGGAGCGAGGTAGCGAATGAGGACGCCTGTCACTTCCAGTCCGACCCGGTTGCTGTCTAATTCTATGCTGATCGCCTGTTGGGTTTCCTCCTGGAGCTTACTCCTTCCCTCGGCAAGAAGAAGATCGATAGCGTTGCGTCCGACCACTGAGCGGACGCTCGATTCGGCCGCGTTCCTTACGACCTGTTCCGGATCAGTGACGTTGAGGAGGAACAGGGCCGCGTCCTTGACCCGGTAGTGTACCGTAATGGCGACTTCGATGAGGTTCTCATCACCAGTCAACAGTAACTTTTGATCTGTGGTTACAAGCTGCACGCGTGCGGCAGGTACGATGTCAACACGCTCCACCGGATATGGCCAGCGGTAATGAAGTCCAGGCACCGCCGCTACGCTGGAAATCCTGCCAAATTGCCGTACGACGGCCTGCTCGCCGGGACGCACGGAATAGAGGCCTGAGGCGAAATAACCTGCCACGAGCAACAAACCGACAGTTACAAGCCAGCCGATCCTGCTATGTCCATGTTCGAATCCTTCGTCAGGCACCACATCGGCATTAGACCGCATCGCCTTCACGTTTACCATGAGGATCTCGAGGGAAGCCACAAAGATAAAGATTACAACGATCGTTGCGGCGACCTTGTCCAACCCAGTCATTCCAAAGATCGAACCAGTAAGTCCGATGAGGACGGCGCTGGAGCAGAGCATGTCCATCCGCGCGTGATAGCCGGCGGCGATCAGGCTCGGGGACTTCTCCTGATTTCCGACATATAGCAGATAGCGTCCCATGAAATAGGTGATGCAAACTCCAAGGAATGCCCCCAACGAGGCCCATGCCACGTACCGCAATTCTATCGCCTCGCCGGCAATCGCCTCATAGAAGAGTTCAAATCCCATATACGAAATAAACAAAGCCACGATTATGGCGACGATGTTCTCCGTGCGACCGATGAGCCACTTGTAGCGCTCGTCCTGCCGGGTTGCAAAAAGCAGGCCCAGATAGACGATTCCCATCACCACCAAGTCAGCGACCGAATGCCAGGCATTGGCCTTCAGCGCAATGCTCCCGGAAACAAAAGCCAGGATAAACCGCAACGCGATTAGAATGCCGTTCGCGCCAAGGGTTATGAGTACCGTCTGCTGTTTTCTATTCATGTGAGTGTCTCCATAATATTCACGTGCGTACCTCCTTAATATTCATTTGCGTGTATTCTCAGTGATTATGTCGTGATTCCTTCTGCAAGCGGGGCTCGCCGCTATGCCCTTTAGATTCGGCAGAGAATAACCGGCTCAGGACAGAGTCCCTGATGACCAGCTCCGATTTCTCCATGAGCTCGTTCTCCATCTGGAGCGTACGTTCTTCGTGCCGGGAAGCATTCAGATATTTGACGATATTCGGTTTTGCCTCATCCAATGTCTGTGGACGGGCATCCTCTCTCTCGCGGAGTTTCACGATCATGTAATAGTTCTGAAACTCGAAGAAATTACTTGTTTCACCTGGTTTGAGGGCGAATACATACTCATGGAAACCGTGCTCGGCATATTCCGCGAGACGGCTCGCCCCTTCATAGATCCACTGGTCAATCTCGCCCCCCTGTGATGCGCTCCAATCATCTGAGAATTTCTTGGCGACGGTGGCAAAATCCGTCCCTGACCGCAAGCTGTCCTGGGCCTTCTCAATAGTTTCCTTGGCTTTTTTACGCTCGTCATCGCTGGAACCGATGGTGACACGGATAAAGCTTACCTTCGCCTTGGTCGGTTCTTGCAGGAGTTCCTTGTTCTTTTCGTAGAACTCCTTGACCTCATTGTCGGGAATAGATATTTTTTCGTCGACTTCCTCCTTGTGCAACATCTGTTCCAGCGCGTTTCTTTTAGCATCCTCGCGATATTCTTTTTCCTGTTTGTCCTGCACCTGGTCCTCTCCCTTTTCCATCAGCAGTTCCTTGACGACCATCTGATCAAGGAGATTCTTCTTGGCATCGAACGAGGCAAATTGCGTCTTGTACTCAGCCGGAAGCTCATCGAATTCCCGCATGAACTCCTGCACCGTGAAGCGTTTGCCATGCACTGAGAAAAGCGCTTCGTACTTGTTCTCTTCCATTTTTGCACGTTCCTTCTTCAGATAAACCTTCGACTTGACGTCTCCGCGCACGGTGTCAAGAGTCCTTTGCCCGGAGCCGACAAGATCCGCGATACGGGCAATGCAAAGGGTCTCGCCATCCTTGAAAACCGGGGTCACTTCTCCGCGCTGATAGCGAAACACCGTTTCCAGGAATTTGGCGCTTTTGCTGGAGGTCTTACCCTTTTCAAGATATTCCGTTGTCGAGGCCGTCACACCCAGTTCCTCCGCAACCTTCCCGAACTCGCCTCCGGCACGAACCTTGGACAGCGCCTTCTCGGCCTTTTCGCGGGCAACCTTCTCATTCCCTCCGATCTGGAATGTCATGTACTGGGCGCTGACCGCTTCGGCTCGAACGTATTCCTTGAGGTTTTCTTCATAGTAGTTCCTGATCTCGGCATCCGTGGGTTCTGGTATCTTAAGCAGTTCATAGTTTCTTTCGATCACGGCGTTCTTTTTAAGTTCCTCGATATACTTTGGGATGTAGTCAGCCTGCTTCTGGGCGATCAATAGCTTCTCAATCTCCTTCTCCACGTCTGCAAACTGACGGTTCTGGTACTCTTCCTTATGGCTCTCGTAGTACTGCTGCATTTCCAAACGGTCGGGTTTGAGCTGTTCGGAGTGCATCTTTCCGCTAAGAGAACCGAGGTTGATCTCCTCCACCAGATGTTTGAGCCGATGAGTCACGTCCTCGCGCGCCAGCATGCCCTTCTCTCGAATCCATCTGTCAGTCATCTTGTCTATTATCAGGTAGCGTAGCAGGAGGCGATAGGAGTCTGCAGAGTCCAGGGGATGTGTCTCGCATTTCTCTGACGGATCACACTTGCCGTGTTCATAGTTATGCTTTTCGCAGACTTCATGTTGCCCGTATCTCAATGTCATCTTGTTGATGTAGGTCCGGAGTTCCTGGGCAGTGATTTCCCCGCCGGCATATGTGGCGACCACGTCATCACCCAATTGCCGACCTGATGCCGTTTGGCCTATGTCCTCGTTCTTTTTGAATTTCCAGGAGAAAAAGACCAGGAAACCAGTCAAAGCAATAACGCCAGCGAGAATTCCTGCAATTTTTACATAATCCTTCATTCGGATGCTCTTTTCTTGTTTGGTGTTTGTGACATGGTTCCCCCTACACTTCGCCGCGAAAATGCGCAGGCCTGACCTTGAGAAATATTGTTAAAACTGTAAACACGCATAGAATTTCAACTTGTGAATTATTCGTTAAAGTTTAGAATGCCGAGAACAGACAGGAAAACTCCGTCAAGCGACCGATCACGACCGTTCAAAAACAAGAATGAAACGGACCGATTGGTGCATAATGGGAGGAGATTCAGGCAATAGGAGGTCGAAAGATATCTGTGGCAAGAGGGGGTTTTACATCTTGATTCATACTGGAAATAATATCTTCAGGCAACAAATTCACAGTTGGCTCTCGCAAAGATTGCTGATGAACAACATTGACATGGCAGGGACATACACATTTAGTCACCGGTTGAGAAGCGACAGCCGCATTATCTATACCGCAGAAACCTTGTTCAACGGCAAATATGGTGAAGGCGACGATGATCAGCACTGCGAAGAATGCCTTTCCAAAGCAATGAAACATTCCCGTGCATATAAATTTTAAGCTATGTGTTAATATTGTCATATGTATGCTAAGACACCGCAGAATGCGAAAAGTTCCCTGAATTATAATTTTTTACAGATTTTAAATTTAAGTTCCCTATCGTTTTGATAAACAATTCGACAGCCATAATTAAGGTTTGTTCCATTTGTTGCAAAAATAATCTGCTTATTTCTTAAAACATAAAATATCTTGAAATTTAATCAGGCTTCAAAATGTGATCCTTTATAGGGATATTCTTATGGGAACCTCTAAAAATTCGCATTTGGCGCGTTGCGAAAGATTTTGGAATTTAAAAAGAATTTCCGAATGGAGGCGTATCCAGGGCGATACGCCGAATGAGGACAATTCCTTTTTAAAGCCAAAAGATTCGCAACCCTTCGGGCAACAGCATCTTATGGGTTCTGGCTGCGTCAGGAACCCGCTTACATACCGCTACGGGTATGCTCGCGGATTTCTTCCTCGCCATCTCCCCATAATCTGCTGTTGCGCGCCATATGCCAATTTTTAGAGGTTCCCTTATGTGTAAGATTTTCGAGGGTATTAAAAAAAGAATGAGCTCTGCAGGGGTGAACTCCTCAACGGAAATGGCATAGAATGCAGTTTCTGTCATAACGTGATCAGCCTCTTGAACTCCACCTACTACTTCATCATCCGGGCGAAGTTCATGAATTTCTGTTTATCCGTCTTGCTCATCCTGCCGTAGAGATCGAACAACCTTACAAGTTCCCTGGCCTTGTTCTTCTTCATGTAGGTTGCGATTCCATCAAAATCAGAATTCGGTTCATAACTGTCAATGTCCAGTCCGGTATCCTGGGCGAGCTTCAGTATCGCCGGTATGGTTTCCGCACCCGGGTTCCTCGTGTGGTTGAGCCAGTTGGAAATCGACTGCTGGCTTACTTCGAGTTTCACCGCCATATCCGCCTGCGGCAGGAAGGCGGTCTCCAGTATGTCCCGGACCATTGCAGGCCAATTGTATTTCTGCTGAGTCATTCTGTACCCCCATTATGTTGTCAGATTGATAATCTACCCGTGCATGGAATGATGACAAGGACAGTGAAACTCAAATCTTCTCCGGGGTTTTGCATTCCTTGCATTCGCATTCCCCCGTTGCGCCGTCACAATACCAGTAGCTCGCAGTTTTCTTGCCACAGTGGATGCACGTTCCCTCCCTGGGCACAACCGGGGCCGGACGAGTTGGTTCCTGTGATGAATACCTGGGTTGCTCCCTATTTCTGGATTCCAGTTCCTTACTTCTTGCATCCAACTCAGCAATCTCATCTTTCCTCTCCATTAGAAAAGCAGACTCCAAACTGTTCCAATAAATCAACTTCCATGTAGGCTCCCTATCATTATTAATAAACTATTCGACATCCATAAATCAGGTTTGTTCCATTTTTTACAAAATTTTTCACTGCCATCCTCTAAGAGTTGAAAACTGACGGTTTTTGTTCTTGTTTTGAGTTCAACTCCCTATTGTTTTCCAAACTACCCATTTTTTATTTCCCCTGTATTTTGAGTTAAAGTGATTTTCATTTTCATATCGGGGCGAACCCCGGCAAATAGCTTTGCTCAGGAGCGGCGCGAAGCCTTATAGTGCCTCCTGCTGTCCCATAGCATTCGAGGACGCTGAACATGTTGAGGCAGCTCCAGAGAACACCTCTCAACATTGTAAACAATCTGAAAAATGAATGTCCCCATTTGCTTTGAAAAGCTATAAACCGCAAAAGAATATATGTAAGCAGTGCTGTCCAGATTTGCCATTTGACGGCGTTCTCGTTGTAGCCGATAAAGTCGGCGATTTGGAATGTCTGTTTGAGTTCCTTGAAGAACACTTCAATGCCCCAGCGGGACCTGTACAAATCAGTAACTGAGCTTGCCGCCCAAGTAAAATTATTGGTGATGAAAGTCATCCTTTTCTCTTTGCCATTAATTTCCACCCAGGCCTCCACAAGGCGCAGCTTCTCCGGATAGTTTTCCCTTGCGTTCTTGCATGTCAGGACAATGACTTCATCCCGTATGATTTTACCCTTTGCCTTTTTATGCTGTCCCACACCCACAGTCTTGTACTTCATATTGGCCTTGCTGCGGCTCACCCAGGAGATTCCGCGCTCCGTCATGGAATGAAGGTGCTTGTAGTCAATATATGCCTTGTCGAAAACCACGATCTCCCCTGACTTCACATCCGCGCAAAGCTCCTTCGCCTCCGTCGAATCATGCGTTCCCGCCGTTTTGACTATGACAACTTTCGGCATAAATTCCTTGTCTCTAATACGAGTCAGTCCGACTACCACGGCACCATACCCCCTCCCCGCCTTTTCGGCTTCTCGGGGGCTTCTATACGGAGCACCGCGGTTCTCCCAAGTTCCAATATAGACCGTTCGTCCACCCACTACGGACTTAGACCCCGGCACGCCGGTTCCGCGCTCACCATGTCGCGCGTACCGATACTGGCTTCCAGAACATGAAATCCTTGACCCAATGCGACAAAAGGAGATTTCGGGGCTCAATACCTTCACTTGCGTTGTGGCTGATGTAACACCTTTCCCAAGGCTTCGCATAATTAGTTGCCCTCTCATACGCCCGGGTTAGTTCCGGGCTGGTAGTTAGCCTTTGCCCGTGTTGGATTTGCCAACTGATTTATATTGGCTGTGCTTGGCGCACTCATGTAAATCCCTTTAATGGTTTTTAAAACATTAAGGTAATACATTAAGGAGAGGGGTGTTTTCCGCCTCAAACACTTTCTTAGACTGTCACGCTTTTCCGGGGTCTCTTTCTTAAAGTGTCACACTTTTTCATGCCCATTTACTTAAACTGTCACACCTGGCGTGTTTTCGAACGGCAATGGGCGTGGAACGGGAAAAAAGCCCAGCCTCATTATTTTCTTAAAGTGTCACACTTTTTGAGGCGGACATGTCCTGTCTCAGTATTTTCCGGGTTTTAAAACTTACGAATAGCTTCGGCAAGATGAAACAAAAACCGTTTTTCAGCGGTCTGTGTCGGTCTTATGTTTTCAAGGGCGTAATTCTTCTCCTCGGCACACAAGACATCAAATCTGTATTTTCCGAGGAGCGCCTTCGCCTTCCTGAAACAGTTCATGTTCTTATGGAGATTGACACAGCTTGAACTGAGGCACATCTCCTCATAATCATCAAGCTGGGGAAGCTGTCTTGTCCTTTCGAAAAAATCCCTTTCTGCCCTTCCGCTGTCAACCCAAGCCTTATAGAAGGACTTCTTGTTTTCCATGCATTCCTTTTCAACCCAGGACAAGAGATATCCTCTTTTATTCATCTTTATCCGTAATTTTCCGAAAAGGACTTCTACTCCGTCCAGCTGTGACAAGATGCTGTTTTTGTTTTGCGTAAACAGTTTTTTCTGCAGGGAAACATATGCCGGGGGTTTGCAACCGGACTGCTCAAGCAGCTTTGCACAGGATATGACAAAGGGGTTCCTCTCAGTCCTTTTCACCGATCTTGATGGAAGATAGGTGTAGACAGCACGTGCCAGATTGGATCTGATGCTGTTCAAGACATCAAGCCGGATATGCATCTGTTTTTCAATGGCAAGGATGAGATTGTGGAAGTCGGGATTTATTGAAACATCGCGGAGCCAGTTTGAATTCCTTTTTTTTTCAAGGCCTATTGTGCCGAGTATCGTGAAAAATCTCTCTGTTCCATCCGGAAATGTTATCTTGTGCCAGGTCTCTCTCAAATCATTGATGAGCCTCTTGATGTCCTTGACGGAGCTTCCATTATGTCTGCCGGAATATAGCAGCGCCAGCTCATTGAGCGAAAACGGAACAGGTTCCCTTATGTCCAGTGTTTTCCGTCTCATCAGATACAATATGCAGAAAAGAAGCCTTCCCTGCCTTATGTCCAATGCAGGATGCGGCCTGGCCGATGGATCAAAGGGATTGCTGACGCCGATTTCCCATATCTTGTCGTTGAGCCAGACTTTTCTCGGGCCTGTCTGGGGAATAGCTGCAAATAATGGAGCAGTCAGAAAATCACGGGGGACAAGTGCTGTTTTTTTCTCAGAAGACATCCATTTATTCGGTGTTGTCATTACCGACAATCGGTCTTACACGGTGCCTGTTCAGCAAATCAACGATTTCCTTCCTGTCATACAGGATTGATTTCCTGATTTTGACAGGATTAAGGAGACCTTGCTTCCGCCATTCAATGACAATGTTCTTGTTTATGTCGAACAGTCGTTTTATGTGGCTCTGCCTGATGAAATATGGTTCGACTTTGACATCCTTTGGAATTCCCGTCTTCATTTTATCTTTCCCTCCAGTTTTCTCTCAAGCTCCGAGCCGGTCATCAGAAGACCGGTCTTCCTGAGTTTCTTTATCAGCATGGAGACAATCAACTGCTTTTTCTTTGGGTTCATCCTGATTATTTCTATGAATTTCCTTTCGTCTTTTGTCAAAACATGCCTCCTTTCGGATTTATATTGCACTTGTGCAACCATTCAAAAAAGTGCCCCTTGTTGGTGATTGCAAAACCCAGAGATTTTTCCACAAACGGCTGAAGCTTCATTCCGCAGAGCTTGGCCTCTGATTTCACACTGGCATGAATTTTCCTGCGGATGATCACACGCGTAACATTGCTTGTTTTCTGTTTTGGCATAAAAACTCCATTTTATTATCATAAATGTTATAATATTATTATAACTGCGACTTGTCAAAGTATATTTTTGCACTAAATTTACAATAAATTTGCAATTTCATAGTTTTTGCGATACAATCCAAACTTATGAAAATAACTGAAGAAATTTTCCAGGCATTGAGAAAAGCCGTCTTTGAAGCCGGTTCACAGGCTTCATTCGCCGACGAGGCGAAGGTCAGCAAGCAGAACATCCATCGCTATCTTAAAAGAAAAGTCAATTGCATTGATGATGACAAATGGGAGAAGCTTGAACCGCTGCTTAAGCCTCATATGCCTAGGAAGGAAATAAATTTAGAAGATTTAAAGCCGGATGAGCGCATCCTCCTTGAAAAATACCGTGAACTGAACAATTTACAGAAGAAACAGCTCCTTGAAAAGGCTATGGAGGACGGGATCATCAACCGGATTCCGCATTTTAAGAGCGCGGCTGGAGAATAATTGGAACAGGGAAGAATTCTAATCATGAGCAGAAAACTGAATCCAGTACAGTGGACCTCGGAGCTGAGAAATGCTTTAGCTTCATCAAGAGTCCGCCTGAAGACAAACAAGAAGATTGCCCGGTTTCTCGGCCTCAACGAAAATCTGATTTGCAGATATCTCAGGAAGAGCGAAGGCTGGATTGAAGAGAAGACCTTCAGGAAACTATGCCAGCTTGAGGAATTCAAGGACTTGAAATACATTGCCTCAAATCCTTTGAAGCTCAAAGGCGATGAACAGCTTCTTCTGGATGTTTTCCGGGAACTTCCCGAAAATATCCAAAAGGAGCTTTTGCTAGAGTTGTCAAAATTTTTGAGGTATGCAAAAGGTAAAAGTTCCACTGTGGCAGAATTGTGTCATTTTTTGAAACCTAAAAAGGAACAATGAGGCTGAAAAAGGAACATGCGTTCAATGAAAATATCGGAGTTGCGTGTGCGTAACGCGTTGCGGGACAGGACGATGCGGTTACAAGTAAACTCGAATCCCACCCTCTCCGCCATTTTGCGATTCTCGCAAAATGGCGGGAATATCCAAATCCGAAGCAAATCTCAAAACCTCCAAGACAATACTATCAAAAGCAAGGATTTGGATATGCTGCGCATCAGCAGCAAGAGGAGGGATGAGAAATCCATGGGTCCGAGAACGTAGCGAGAAACCGTTCACCAGCACGGTAGACGAATACCTGAGGAACGTTCGGAGGCCGTTGAACATGCAATTTGTACCGAATGCCACCGCCCTGAGATAGAGCATGGTTATTCTTCAATTATTTGGTGTACTGCCTTTCTTTTCCTGAACCGGCCCTAGTCCTATGAAACTGTTCTTTTCCACCTCTGCGAACTTGTCGCTTTTCATGAACTCCAGGATTGTCTTTGAAGGCACCACTGTACATAATCCGGTATTTTCTTCAAAGATTATTCTTGGCCGTTTCGTCTGTGAGCTGATCGCGACATCCTGATATGGCAGATATCCTGTCACCAATCCTATCAATTTGTTTTCCTGCAGCACGTCAGTTTTGATATTTTTCCCGAGGGGAATAATTGGGACATAAACTACAGGTCCGCCACTATTTCCCGGAAAAATAAATGAGTCAACAAGAAAAGGATCAACCAATGATACTATTCCTTGCCTGACAATTGGAGTTGAGTATATTTCCGATCTCAATCCAAGAGGGAACCCTATTACATAAACATTGGCGCCAACATCCGGATCGCTGTTCAAGATTGAATTAAACGGGATTCTGGCTATATCATCCTCATCCTTACCCATTATCAACCGTGCGGCAATATCAACCGTGCCTGAAAATACCCATCCGGTCTTAGCCAATGACAACACCTGGGTCTCGGAGACAGTATCGCTATCCTTTCCTTTCCTATTAAGGCGGTAGACAAGATTTTCCCTGACTTTTTTAGTCTGCTCATCATAAACAACATGCTTGGCAGTAAAAAGTGCAGTGTGGTTTTGCGGCGTCTGAACAAGGAATCCCGTTCCCTGGGGCAAATAAACAGTTTCCTTGTCAGTCTTGGATTCCACCTCGATAGAAATCAACACCTTTAGCCAGTTGCTGTCAAAGTACGAGGTCTTCTCCTGGGCATAAGCCGTTGAGCCAATCGTCATTAATATGAGTGCAAGAACTCGGAGCGTTCTCATTATATAACTCCATTATTTGCTCAGTTTTTTATCTTCTTTTTTACTTCCCGCACTAAATTATGATGTCGTCCATAGTGCAATTTGACAGAAGCCCCCCTGGTAAATTCTGTTGCTTCAAGAATCGGCCTGACAATGTCAAAAATATTGTCGGCATCGGGGCCGTACATATGCAGATATACGTCGGAACGGTCCTGCACTACGTCGTTCCGGTCAAACTCTCCTGCCTTTGCCTTGGAAATTGAATTTTCAAGCATATCATGAAGATCAAACAGTCGCTTGACATCCTTGCTCCCATATTGAAAATGAACGACAACTTCATGTTCAGGCTCTTTTAGCTTTGGAGAAGGTTTCCTTGCAGATGAAACTGATGAAATCCCTGTTTTTCCCCTGCAGTCTATCTTGCCCTGGGAAGGGTTTGGGTTCCCGGAGGCAACTTCTTCATAATTATTCCTTATTATTTTCATAATTCATATATCCCCTGCCCTGTTACCGTCTCTTCACATTGTTCATTGCATATGTCTTGTCAATTTCTATTCCAGAAATGTAGAATTTATTTCCGGAAGGAACCATATATATGATTGCCGCCTCGGTTCCTTTCAGACAAGTCGCCTTCAGTACAAGGCTTTTATTGCCATCATTGCTGCTTACTACGACGCTTGAAGCCGGAACGCCTTTGAAGGGAGGGAGCAGATCAGCCGCGTTTTTCTTCAGGTGCTCGGCCTTTTCAGGATTGAAACAATCCTGCTCCGAGAAATTCCCGCAGAGGAAGCTGTTGACGAAGCTCTCGGCTTTTTTAATATCCGGTTCCTCTGCATAGGAAATTGCGAAGCCAGGATACGATACATAAACATACTGATACAGGCTGCAGCAGAGGAAAATAAAGGTTGCAGACAGAAAGATATAAATGGCCTTTGTATCCGAAATCAAGTAGTACGGGGTATTATGACTGGAAGATTTGACAGTCCTATCCTTTCCTGCGAGCGTCGATTCTATTGAATTGCCCATATGCTGGCTTGATCTCATACTGCCGGCCTTATACTTCCACCATGAAGCATTCTGCACGATATTTTTCATGTTCATTATTTCATCAAGTCTATTCATACCCTCTCCAATTCCCATACAGGATACTTAGTCGTCCAAAGCATTTTGCCCGGGACCTTTCAGTCGATCGTGAACAAGCGGCATCCGGTTAGAAGACATACCGAAAGGACAGCTAAAGACAGAAGGCTCCACGTCACCAGCCTAGTGAGCATGCCCTTCCTCCAGGAATGTTCGTTATCAGTTGTACACCTGTTGATTTCGAATGTGTTTTTGCCAGTCATAATATTCCTCCATGCATTTTGTGTTTTTCAACGCCTTTTATGTGAGTATTATAGGTCGTGGATACGCCACTGCATATGGGGTACACACCTACTTCCCAATGGGGTGAAATCCCTATGGGGATGGATTAATGGATGGCACGCCTTCGTTGAGCTGCCGCAAGTCAGGCTTGAAGAATGATTTCAGCAAGGGGAAATGAATGTCTGAATGTCGAATATCAAAGGACAAGAAGCAAATACCAAGAAGTAATCCACCGGAGGTGGACAAGCTCCAAAAACCTTACGGCTTGGTCTTAATCTTTTTTCTTCAGGACATCATTCAGCATTTCGGATGCCTTGGACATATCGAGCCAGGCTTTTTCCGAGCACATATCCTTCAGGAAACAGCAGGCAATAATGCCATAGACGACACCGAGGAGAATAATAATAAACCCCTTGGCTTCAAGACTGACGGGAAGAATGATCAGAACACCTACATGGATCATTGTGAATGCGACTGCTCCCAGCAGAAGGGCAGAAATAGCGGTCAGCACCCAGATACTGAATTTCCTGGCTATGCCGACCGCCATGATATACATCTTCAACGCCTCAATCTTGAGGCCAAGAATCAACGTCCCCTTCAAGATCCTGAGAAGGCCGGATGCCAATGAAGAAATAATTCCTTTTAGGAAATTAATCATTGCATCACTTTGCTGATCTGCGGCCGAGAATGAAACCCAGGAGGAGTGCACCGACTCCAACTCCGGCAACATAAGGCCATGGATTCTTGCGGACGTTCTGGTCGATTGCTCCGGCAATTTCCCTTGTTTTATCCAAGGCGGCGTCCTTGATGTTTGCCGCGATCTCCGCAGCTTTCTGCGTGGCAAGGGCAAGCCTCTCCTTCAAACCCTTCTCATCAAGAATGGCGCTTTTGAGGTTTTCATATCTTCCGGTTGTTGCACTAAGGAACTGATCCTTGTTTTCCTTTGCGGCGTCTTCAAGAAGCTTCAGAGCCTCATTAATTTTGTCAGCTGAAATCGCCATGGTCATTTTCCTCCATTAATATTGATTGTATTCATGTCCCCTCTAAGTCGTACTTGCAAATCCTAATCCTTTCATTTTTGTCTTGATTATCAATAAATTCACATTAATTATAGCCTATCCATATTCCATAGATATTTAACCTGCTCTTGCACGGAGTGAAATTCTCCCGGAGCTTTCTTTGTTCAGTCACCTATAGTGAACAAGCGGCATCCAGTAAGAAGGCATACCGAAAGGACAGCCAGAATCATGAGGCTCCATGTCACCAGCCTGCTGATCATGTTCTTCATTCCGTTTTGAACTTTTGAATTGCCTGTCATTTTCAATCCTCCTTTATTTAAACCTTAAATTAAATCGTCTAGAGAACCTCTGAAAATCACCAGTTGATTAAAATCATCGCCGGGGCCAAGCTGTTCGGCAGATCGCCGAACCAGCTTTTCTTATTGCGGATAATATTAATCGATTGTTTCTTCTTGTTGTCTTATCAAACTTTCATTCCTTACTGTTGAAACGGCACCTCTAAATCCGTCCCATAAGCACCAGTATGAGCAGAATCACGACAACGAGTCCAAGCCCGCCGCTCGGAAAGTAACCCCAGCTTTTGCTGTGTGGCCAGGTGGGCAATGCTCCCACGAGAATAAGAATCAAGACAATCACTAGAATCGTTCCGACATTCATATTGCTACTCCTTAATCTTCCGGCATCAGGTTTGCCGTTTAGAAATATTATAATTACAGGCCGCGAGTGCCTACTTAACGGAATTCTCGACGGCGGCTCCCGTTTTCTCCAGGGCTTCACCAGTCTTTTCGACTGCTTTGACGGTAGCGTCCTTTGTTGCCGTTCCCGCTTGTTTCATGGCTTCACCGGTCTTATCGACCGCCTTGACTGTAGCGTCCTTTGTCGCCGTTGCTGCTTGTTTCACAGCCTCACCGGTCTTCTCAGCCGCTTTATCCACTGCGGTACCTGTTTTCTCTGCAACTCCGGGTTTCTCACCACAGCCGGCCAAAGACACGGCTCCAGCAACCACCAGAACGCCCAGCACTTTTACTACGTCGATTCTCATAAGTACTCTCCTTTTTTTTATTCCTATTTTACCTCATCCCTCATCTTATTGGCTTCTTCCGGCCCATTCTTTTCTCCAGGAGCGATACCTTTTGCCGCAGCCTCTTCCCTCATTTTATTGACTTCTGCTGCATCATTTTTCTCTCCAGGAGCTATGCCCACTGCCGAAGCCTCTTCTTTTATTTTCTTAACTTCTTCCGTGTAATTTTTTTCTCCAGGCGCGGTCTTGCTTACAACTGGGTCCTTATTGACTGCGGCACCTGCCTGATTATCAAGCATCCCAGGTGATGCTTCTTTTGCTTCCTTCTCCATTTTGTCCTCGGCTTTCTGCTCTTTTATATCCTCGGCTTTCTGCTTCATCGCTTCCTTGATGGCTTTCTCGAATACTTCCGCCTTCAGTGGATCATATTTGAATTCTTTCCTGATTTCATATGGAAGATCGGTGAATGGGATGGATTTCATAATCGTCAGTTCAGGATTGTCCTGATCCTGGAAGGATATTATCAGTTCTATCGGATTGGATTCGCAAATCTTGACGTCCTTGTAAATCGTCCCCGACAAGGTTGCTATGTCACGTGAAAAAAGTGCAACAGGCAGCAATGCGAACACGAGCACAGCAAGATAAAGCTTCATTTTCCACCTCTATTCATTTCCCTTACAATAGGCCCTGTCCATCTCTCTTGCTATGGGGTAAAGCCCTACTTATCCATGGGGTGAAACCCTACCGGGGATATAAGGAAAACCGGGCTTGCGCCTGCGACACGGCAAAATCATTCAAGCCAGGCAGCTATCATCATGCCTGTAACATTTCATGGCACAGTGACGCAAACCTTTCTCTTGGGCGGCTCCGGCCCAAGCAGGAGGGCAATCCAACGGGTTTCATCTTTCGCTTCCAAGGCAATCCTCAGTAGGACAGTTAGAGGGACGGAGAGAATCATCCCCGCCGGCCCCAGGACCCAGCCCCAGATCAGCAGGGAGGCCAATACTACGAGGGGGGATAGGCCAAGCTGGGCACCCATCAGCCGGGGTTCCACAAGGTAACCGAGAACCGTATTTATGGTGAGATACCCAAGAAGCGCGAGGATTGCCGGTACCGCTCCTTGATCCACGAGAGCCAACAGCAATGCCGGTATGGCTGCAATGTAGCAACCGATGTAGGGAACGAAGTTGAATAGGAATGCGATGAATCCCCAGAGGAAAGCGTACTTGACACCGAGGATCCACAGCCAGATGCCGATCGTCACACCGACGGCTACTCCCATCAGTGTCTTGATGAGCAGATACCGACGGGCTGCGGCGCCAAACTCCCGCAGACCTGCCAGCGATTTCTCGGGATCGTCCAAAGCCGTCCGAAGCTTCCTGGGGAAACCTGACACCTCCAACAGGATGAAGACGATAGTGATCAAAACAAGAAACCCTCCAGCGATCACGCTGCTCAAACCTGCGAGCATCATACCCACGAAACCCATAACGTTCCCCAGGTCGAAATTCTGGCGCAGCGCTTCTCCCGACACATGGACCCCGTGAGCGTTCAACCAGACAATCAAGGATGCGGTCAAAGCACTCAGACTCTCCTGGTACTTCGGCAGATCTCCGAGGAAGCTGTTCACAGACAAGGCCACCAGCACTACCAGAAGGGATCCGAACGCAAGAATACCGCCAGCGGTCAGGCCAACTGACAGTTTGCTGGGAACAGCCCTGCGCTGGAGCCAGGTCAGCGGAATTGTGCAGATGGTCGCAAAGAACGCCGCCAGCAGGAAGACTACCAGCACAGAACTGGCCGCGCGCATTCCCGCGATGATGACAACTATACTCGCCACCATCACCAGGTGGGGTGCGGCACGCGGAAGATCAGTATGAAGCTTCGCGAACCTGTCTGAAATCGATGCGGATGGGATATTAGGATGCTTTGTGTCTGCCGGATTCAAGGACGCCGGTTCAGTCTCGGCTTTACTTGGGGTGGTTCGCATGATTAAATCCTTTTGGCACATACTGTTTATCAGTTGCTTTCATCTTGTTTGCTTTCATGTCAGAAGCCTGTTGACTTTCATAATCATATTGCTTCTTAATTGCATGTATCTCGTCCTGGATGGCGAAGAAAGCATCCACCACATCAGGATCAAAGTGGCTTCCTCTACCTTCCTTGACAATGGCCAGAGACTTCTCCAAGGAAAATGCTTCCTTGTAAGGTCGTTTGGAGGTCAGGGCATCGAATACATCGGCGATTGCCGTAATTCGCCCTGCAATTGGTATCTCCACACCCTTTAAACTATTTGGATAACCGCTTCCATCCCATTTCTCGTGATGACACATGGCTATAGTTTCTCCCAGCCTGATGAATTCGGCGTCCGAACCATTGAGGATTTTGGCGCCAATGACCGTATGCTGCTTCATGATCTCCCACTCTTCAGGATCAAGCTTGGTTGGTTTCATCAGTATTTTGTCGGGTATCCCTATCTTGCCCACATCATGCATGGGCGCTGCGTAAAGAATGGTTTCAACAGCACTTTCGCCCAAGCCCATGCGACGGGCAACGGCGGCGGAATAATGGCTCATGCGCTTGATATGTGCGCCCGTATCCCTGTCCTTATACTCAGAGGCTATGGACAGCCGGTAAATCGTCTCGAGCGAAGCTGCTTTTATCCTCTCAAAGGCACGCTTCAATTCCTCTGTCCTCCTGCCTACCTCTGACTCCAGTTCTTTCCGGTAATTACTCATCAGGTCGTTATAGGCCTTGACCTTCAGCAGGGACCGGACCCGGGCCAAAAGCTCTATCCTGTCAAAAGGTTTTGAAATAAAATCATCACACCCGGCTTCGATTCCCTTTACCCGGTATTCCGTTTCCCGTAATGAGGTAACCAATATGATTGGAATCAGCCGATGCATGTCATCCTGCCTGATCCTCCGGACAACTTCAAAACCATCAATGCCTGACATCATTACGTCCAGCAGAATCAGATCGATGCGTCCATCAGAAAGCTTCCCGAGTGCTTCTTCCCCGCTTGCCGCAGTAACAATGTCGTAGCCATGCGGAGCAAGATTTGCTTCGAGAAGTTTAATGATTGGAGGCTCGTTATCGACGACCAATATTACCGGTTTGTCCTTCATCTTCCATGTCCTGCGAATGTTACGTTCCAATAAATAAGCGGTGGATTATTCACGGTGCGTGAATAATCCAAGTTAGGGAACCGTCAATAGATTCTCCGTCTTATGCCGTGATGACATTAACACCAATGTCGCTGTCAGCTTGTCAAAAGATCTAATGAATTTATCGACTCCTTCGTCCTCAAGCTGCTGAGTCACTTTGTCGATGCTGATGCCCAGTTCCGGCAGCTGCTCCAGAATCCAGCCAGCTCGTTCGGCATCTTTTTCCAGGAGGGCCTTAGGATCGCCGTGGTCGCGATAGGCGTCCAAAGTTTCAACCGTAACCGTGTTGACCGTGTCCGGCCCGATCAAAGCTTCAATGTATTTGATGTCGCTGTAGTCCGGATTCTTTGTGCCGGTACTGGCCCATAGCAGCCGCTGTGCAAGGGCGCCATTGACGGCCAGCTTCTTAAACCGTTCACTGTCGAATATTTCCCTGTAGATTTGAAATGCCATCTTGGCGCTTGCGATGGCAACTTGTCCAGACATTTGCCTGGCAACATCCTCCTTGTTGCCGCCTTGCACAACAAGTTCATCCAGCAGAGGATCCACCAAGGTATCAATACGGCTTACAAAGAAGCTGGCTACCGAAGCCACCTGCTTCAAGGGCTTTCCTTTAGCTGCTCTCTCTTCAAGGCCGGCAATGAACACATCCGCCACCTGCCGATACCGCAACAAACCGAAAAGCAACGTCACGTTGATGCTGATTCCTTCGCTTATGAGCTGCTGGATGGCAGGCAGCCCTTCGAACGTGGCCGGAATCTTTATGAGGACATTCTGCCGGTCCAGCGCATTCCACAACCGGCGGGCTTCATCTATCGTACCATTGGTGTTATGAGCCAGATGGGGATTGACTTCCAAGCTGACATAGCCGTCCCTGGCCCCGGTACTCTCATAAAGCAGTCGAAATTCGGCGGCGGCGTCTTGCACATCATGCTGGCTGAGGGATTCATAGATTTCCTTGGCGCCTTTCCCCTCTTGGACCATGGTCTGAATATCTACATCGTAATCGCGGCTTTCCAAAATAGCCTTCTCAAAGATGGATGGATTCGAGGTCATCCCCCGCAATCCATCGTTCTCGATCAGGCTCCGGAGCCTTCCGCTGGTGATCAGATCTCGCCGGATGTAGTCCAGCCAGATCGACTGCCCAAGTTTCTCCAGTTGTTTCAGAGAATTGTCTTTCATGATGCGGCCTGACCCTTGACTTTGTCGAGAGCCTCTTGTGCGTTATTCTCCGCCCTGCCTATAATTGCCCGAGCGTACTTTTTGGCTTGACGTATGTTTTTTTCTCCATCTTGAATGACGCGGCCCACGTTCTGATCCAACTTGCCCTTGCTGCGAAGCTTGTCGTTGTCGGTCAGCGCTCCTACCGCTTCCTCAATGCGCCCTTTCACTACCTTTACTGACCCTTTCATGATATCCTCCTTTGTTTGGCAATATTCCTGAGTAGAATGACCTGGCGACTCCGTTACCTCTCTTCTTCTATTATATAAGGCTGCCACCCTGTCCTGCTATTTCTCCTGCTTCGTGCGGTCCTTGTCCTTTTCCTTTTCCGGCTTCTTGTAGTCTCCTATAACGCTCTTCAGCGGGCAAACTGCGAATATCGGACACTTCTTGCAGCCGGCCATCAGTGCCATTGGGCATAAAGTCATAGTAATTCTCCTGTTTAATATCATTGTGACTTCCTGCAATATTTCAGTAGCTTCTATACCCGACCCGTTACTACCAGCATGAGAAGAAGCAAGACTGCGAGTCCAAGCCCGGCGACGGTAATCCGATCACGCCGGAGGTAATCCACCCAGATGGATTTTCCCTGTAGTTCCAGAGGAATGTCTTTCAAGATCCTGTCCGCTTGTTTTCGAAATGGCAGGTGACCTGCGGGGCGCAGCCCAGACTCCCGTGCTTCATCCCAACAGGTCGTTTTTTTTACATGAAGCACATTGTTCTGGGATCCGTAGGCATTCGGAATTCGGGCCGCGCATTTCGGATCCACGCTCCAAACGCCATTGACAATGAACTTGTATTCATGTGCCCCTGGCGGAACACGCAGAACTGCTTTGTAATGTCCGCTTTCCGGATTATCCTTCATTGGATTCGCCGTCGGATTCCAGTTGTTGAACGTTCCAGCGACAAATACCTGGCTTCCCGGTTTTGCCAACAGCTTGAACCTCACTCTTCTTTGTGTGCCCACTGGCAATAGCTTCATCCTGCACTATCCTTTTCGAATTAAGCTAGGAAACGGACATCGCCGGCCGCTTGCGCGGCCGGCGATGTTTCTAATATATTGACCGTACCTTATGGAGAAACGACCTTGACCGTGCATGCTGTAGAAGCTGACTTGCCGGTTGCCGGCGTTGCTTTGACATTGACAATATAATCACCAAGAGCGGCATCCTTTGCCACTGAAATCTGGACTTTCGCTTCAGGCTTCTCGCTCGCCTTGACCATAATGTATTTTGGCGTTACGCTGATGCCATCCGCCTTGATGTCCACCTGCACATCCTGCTTGAAAGCGGCGCCCCTGTTCAGAGTAACGGCAACGGTTGCTACCTCACCCTGTTTGATTGTGCTGGACGACGGGACAGTAATGCTGAATGTTTCGTCCGCGGCAACGATTCCTCCCTGGCTGCTCGTCGAGCTCCAGCATCCTGACGCCGTGATCAAAGTCATCATCATGCAAATTGCGATTAGAGTTTTCATGTTTATTTCCTTTTCGTGTGTGTTTTTTGTTAATTGATTATCTGTTTGAGCAATGCCTTCCACCAGCTGGTGTTGCGCCTCCTTTCACCTTATGTTTTAGAAATTGTCATTTGGTATATTCAATCACTAAAACACCATAGTATCCTGTTAGACAATTCGCCATGGGGTGGATACCTACTTCGATATGGGGTGAATCCCTACTGCGATCAAGGGAGACTTATAAAACACAATAACAGGAGAGTTCATAAGGGGTCTGAGCCAATGTCAGCTCCATACGGTATCGCAGGGAATCATGCTTCTGAATATTCTTGTGGTGAAGCTCATTTTTTCTTTCCCGCCACCGGAGAGGTAATGGGTTATGGCTTTCGATATTTCACCGCAGCTTCCAAAGCGCCTGTCGGGATGCTTGTCAAGCATTTTCGCCATGACATCCTCCATCCACATGGGAATTTCAGGATTCAATTTAACCGGGGAAACAGGTTTTCTGGTCCTGAGCGCATTCACGACCCGATAAATAGTATCCTCTTCAAAAGGTCTTATTCCTGTAAACAGCTCATAGCTGAGAACGCCTAAGGAAAATATGTCGGATTTCAAATCCGGCTTTCTGCCTGCTTCAAAACTTTCCGGAGCCATGTATGCCGGAGAGCCCAGCACCTGCTCCGTCATCGTGAGCGACGACTCCGGAACATAACAGATTCCAAAATCTGTCATCTTCACAAAAAGATCGTCGGTTACGAGAATATTGTCGGGTTTGATGTCCCTGTGGAGCACACCTTGGCCATGCACGCAGTCTAGCGTCTCCGCGATCTGCAGGATTATGGAAATTTTCTGATGGATGTCCAACTTGTTCTCCCTGATGCATTCAGACAGGGACATGCCCTTTACATATTCCATGATTATATATGGATTTTCATCTGTTTTACTCAGGTTGTGCTCGATGATCCTGACAACATGTTCATTTTTTATCCTCATGAGTATTTCGGCTTCACGCGTGAACCTTTCCATCTTATTCAAATAATTATCGTCCTCATTGCAGCAACGCAGCAGTTTCATCGCATATAGCTCCCCCTTGCTCTCGACAAGAAGCACTACTCCTGAAACTCCGGAACCGAGAGATCGCACAATCCTGTATTGCGCGCCAAGATTTTTTATTATGCCTGCGTCGTGGCTTTCCGGCCTGGAACCGCTTTCCTTTTCCTTCACGGCCTTCAGGATCAGGGAATTCAGCAATTTCAGATCGAGCGGCTTAAGCAGATAATAGAATGCACCATCCTTGACAGCATTGATAGCATCGGCAAATGCAGGCTTTCCCGTCATGAGTATGAACTGCATTTCCGGATACTTCTTCCTGCACACCCCGAAAAATTCCTTGCCCGACATTTCCGGCATATTCACATCGGACAGGACAATATCAAATTTTTCCTTCTCAAGCATGCTTATGGCTTCATTGCCGGAAGAGGCCATGCTGACATTGAACTCCTTTGAAAGAAAAACATCCAGAAGCATTCTTGTTCCATATTCATCATCGACCACCAGTATGCTCGTCTGAAGACCGTCTTTTGATATTATTTTTGTTGAATTCATGGGCACTCGCGGTTTTTACCGTATCAATATTAATAAACATTTCTGGTTCGTTTTCATTTTGAGTGGGTAAACACACAAAATATAAAATAATTGAATGTCCAATATCCAACACGGAATG
>MHBH01000061.1 GCA_001804805.1 Lentisphaerae bacterium GWF2_49_21 | reverse complement strand
CACCAGCGGAAAGCAACCTCATGAACCGCCGTATGCGGACCCGCATGTACGGTGGTGTGGGGAGGGGGAGCTAATCACTCCCCCTTACCCGATTCGACCTATTCTTAAAAGAAAATTCGTCGAGTGTTCATTTCAGTCTCGCCAATAAATACTAATACAATTTTTCATCTTACCATTTGAAAATATCTTAACTCTAGCTCCAGTTTGCTCATGTAATAACCAAAGTGCAGTCCGTTGATCTACATTTACTGAAGGCAACGTGATTACAGTATTCTTTGTTTTTTCATCAATTCCCATAACACAATATATGCGGAGTTCTGATGTTAACTGGGCTACAGTCAGTTTTGTGCTTGAAAACGTAGGACAATAGGCAAGCTGTTTTTGCAAACTGTAATCATCAGTCATTAAAAATGGTTTCTCGTCTTTGTCCATGAAACTATTTGGGATAGAGCCAATAATAGCCCAATGATCATTTCCCTTTTTAATATTCAATGAGTATTCCCAGCGACTCCATATTTTTCTTGCCCCATCAGAATATGCGTTGTCTTTACAATGATAAGAGTCGTCGCAGACATATACTGATATTGAATCAAACTCATTTGGGGTATCAAGAAAGAGGTTGGCATTAAGAATCGAATACCCTGCGAGATTATGGGCCATTTTTGGTAATATGTTTTCAGGAATACAATATCCACGTATGCGATCCAATGGCCATTCCTTTTGGATATAGGCAATGCATCTATCAGAATCGAGTTCAGTTGAGTGCATATATTGTATTTGGGCGGCTGAAAAACGCCACAATCCTCCATCACAGACTTCAGGCAGATATTTATCATGAGAATGACAACCGGCTGTCATTATAAGACATAAAAAGATATATGGTATTTTTTTCATGTATTCTTTTGTGCGAACTGTATTTAGATGAAATTTCGTTTTTCCGGGAAACCGCTTATACTTTTAGCTTTAAAAAACTAAAAAACAACAATAAAGGTTGCAATTTTACGTTAACTATTATAAAATAGGCTATAATAAAATAGGTTTATTTCGCTTTGCAAGGTTTTTAACCATGTTAAACGAAATTTCATTAAACTGTAACATTGAGTTGTAATATACCCACTAAAACGAGAAAGGCAAGGTATCATGGACACTTATTGCGCGAAGCTGATGGAGTTCGAGAAGTATCTGATGGCCAACAGGTTGGTTCAGAGGGACAAGGCCAAATACTATGTCAACTGGGCGGACAAGTTCCTTCACGGAATCAATTATCGGGAAGAGGCGGTAAATCAGCTCGGTTTTATTAGTTTTGTGGATTCCATACGGAAGGGCAAAAGGTATGCCTCTGTGCCTTTGTGCGAGAAAATTGAGGAAGCATGGTACTCCCACAATTCGGCCCTCCTGAGGCATCGTCAAGATAAGGTTTTACATAACATGTTTAGGGGTTTATATTAAAAAATACCATTTTAATGTTCATATTCGGGCAAATCACAAAAATGAGAATCAAGGTTTTCGACATATACAGGAACAGGACGCTGTCTTATTTCCTGCTCATCGTTGTCCTCGCGTTGGGATTGAGGGTGGCTCGGGCCTGTATTGACGACAATCTCGACAAGGATTCAGTCATATATATGTGGATGGCCAATAAGGCGGCGGCAGGGAATTTCTACGATGCGGCGGCGTTGAATGAAAGGATGCCTCCCCTCTATATTTCCGCAATGGCGGCTGGAGAATATATTGGGATTGGCGCTTACAATACTGGCATGGCGGTTTCCATATTGGCCGGCACCCTTCTTCTCATACCCGTTTTCTGGCTCGGGAAGACGATTTTCGATGAGAAGATTGGTCTGATTGCAGCGATTATTGTCGCCACCCATCCATATCTTATCAGAATTAGCGCCGAGATAATGAGGGATTCGCTGTTCCTGTTGCTGCTGTTCGCCGGACTCGCCTATGCTGTCAGGGCTACTATGGGAAAGAGCTGTTATTTTTGGTGTGTCCCCGGCATTTTTGCGGGTCTTGCCGTAATGACGAGGACCGAGGGGATAGAACTTCTAGTGGCCGCAATGGTGTGGTTCGCCATCGAAATATATCTAGCCTTTAGGATCGGATCCGGGAAAAAATTTCTTGCAAGGGCCTTGCTGTCGCTATTCTGCCTTTCAGCAGCGTTCCTGATCGTCACTGTTCCAGTCCAGATATTGCTTTCGAAAACTCCTTCAACCTGGGGGCCTGTCGATCAGAGGATTGCCGGTTTTTATCACGGTTTTATGGGGAATTATCAGAGTGGGAACATGAAAAAATAGGTGTGCTGAACTTGAACGAAATTTTATCAATAAAGACATGGCTGGCCTTTCTTGGAAAGATTACGGACGTAGTCTTCCCGACAGTGCTCATTCTGCTCTTTTTTTCCTGGAACGGCATCAAGTCGGCGAAGGGAAGGCCCGAGTTCAGGTTCTTCCTGATTTTTCTCCTGCTGATCTTTGCATCCAGGTTCATGATATTCTTTTCCGGGGTGCCATATCAGGGAAGATACCTTTATCCCATTGTGATCGCCCTGTCTATAGTTGCAGCGGTCGGCTTCAACGGCCTTATCGCCTTCCTCCAAAGAATGAAAAGACTGCAAAATTTCAGTTCCACAAGGATTACCGCCGCATTGATTGCCGTAATTATTGTCGTGAATGCCTCCAAGGGGCTTTATCATATAGCTGACAAGCAGTGGATAAGAGATGTTTCGGCCGCCATAGGTCAAGATTCGAAGAAGGGCACTGAGAAGACGATACTCATCTCCGGAGTTGACGACATAAGGCTTGCTTATCATTCAGGTGCTGAGTTCATCAAGTTTACCGCCAATCCCGACAACCGCCTGCTGCCGGTGGACAAATATCCGAAATTCCAGCTCTTGAAAATGATGACCGGAGGTGAAGCCTATCTCTTATGGCTTCCATATTACAATATTTACAGCGCTGAAGATTTTGCCTCGGAGATCAGGAGCATCCGGGCTCAACGGGTATTTCTCTTCCTGGACGAAAAGGACAGGAACCTGCAGGACCTGTTTGAGAATGAGAAAGTTCCCTTCCCCTTCAAACAGAAAGCTGTTTTCAAGGAAGGAAAGAAAAAGACATTTATCCTGTATGAGAGGGAATGACGATGAAAGTACTGTTCCTATTGAAATCTGAAAAGACACCAAGCTCGAGGATAAGGATGCTTGACATGGCACCACTCCTCCGGCAGCACGGGATTGAGGCGGATGTTGAAGTCCTGCCCCAGTCATATTTCAAGAGGCGCAGCCTTTTCAAGAGGGCCAGGGAATATCCGGTGACCGTCCTGCAGAAACGGCTTCTTTCCATTTTTGATTTCCGCGAACTTCGCAAAAATGCAGAACGGCTTGTATTTGACTTTGATGACGCCATATACCATAAGAACGCCTCATGTTCCAGAAATCCCGCCGACTACAAGAGTTTTACCAGGATGGGAAAGTTCAAGAGGACGGTACGCGGTGTTGATCTTGTGATTGCTGCAAACAAAGTCCTGTCCGAAAAGGTTTCCGAGCTGGCGCCTGGAACTCCTGTCGAAATAGTACCCTCGCCGGTGGATGTCGGCAATTCCATCCCGAAAAGCGGGTATGCCCTGTCTTCTCCTCCCGTCATAGGCTGGATAGGAACCAAAAGCACTCTCCGATACCTTGAGATGATTGCTCCGGCTTTCCGCCAAGTCCGCGACAGGAGGGAATTTGTGCTCAGAATAGTATCTGACAGGAAATTTACCGTCGATGGGGTAGATGTAGAATGCGTACCCTGGAGCCTTGAAACACAGAATGTTGAGATTGCACGGTTTGACATAGGCATAATGCCGCTGTCGGAAGATCCTTTTTCAAGGGGTAAATCGGCATACAAGCTTCTCCAGTACATGGCCATGGGCGTCCCTTCGATATGTTCGCCGGTTGGAATGAATGCCGAGGTTGCGGGAGACGATGATTACTGCCTGACAGCTGCGGACAATGACGGATTCAGCAGGAGCATTTTGAAACTTCTCGATGACTGCGAACTTCGCAAGTCGCTCGGAATAAAGGGCAGAGGGCTTGTTAAAAGAGTATACAGCATTGAAGTCGTCGCCTTGAAGCTGGCAGCGGCTTTGAAGAAGTCAATTCCTGGATTATTCACGTCACTTGAATAATCCACCGCTACGAGGACGTGATCTCGTTGCTTTGCAACGAGAAACGTGGTGACGCCACAATGCCGTTAACTTAAGCGTAAGCGCAACATCTTAATAATAGAGGTGTTATTTACGCATGGAATGCGTTGGGTAATAAAGCCTATGGTTTCAACCATAGGTATTGGATCCCGAAATTTATTTTGCCCTGAAGGGGCAGGGTATGCTCCGTCCCTACAGGACGAATCATTTTTTCATATATGTCCTGTGGTTGAAACCACAGGCTGTATTACTCAATCCCTTCAGGATTCATCATTTAAAAAGGTGTATTTTTTATTGAGTTTAACTTGAATTCAATATTTTCCGCCGTTATATATGGAAAGTCATAGGGCTTTTAACCTCAAAAGGGAAAGGAAAAGGAGGACTATGAAATTCTACAACGTCAAGAAACGTGAGGCTGTTACAATCTCAGACGGAGACTGCAGGAAGGTCGTCTACAAAAGAAAGACGAGCAAGGGAGTCCAGGAACGTTATGCTGTCCGTGCCAAGGACAATGACGGTACAAACCTCACAAAATTCCTCAGCAAGGAAAATTTTGACAAGCTTGCCTGCCCTATGGCAAAGGAATGATTGGAGAAATTAAATTCAGACCCCGTCACAGGACGGGGTTTTTTTTTGGATCCACAATATGAACAAAATCAGATTTTTCCTCCTTGCCGCCGCTTTCCTGGTTTCATTTGCCGTCGCCGGAGGTGACAATGCTCCGCAGGAAACAAAGAAGGAGAAGGCCCTGAAGGTCCTGAAGGTTTCGGGCGCGGCCCAGGCTTATGTTGAAGCGCTTCTTGAGGGCATCAGGCAGGCTCCGCTGACCCCTGAGGACAAGGAGCTCTACTGCAAGTTTGCGACCGCCGAAAGCCTCATGGAATACTTCGTTCCGGTCTATATTGAGAAATATACCGAGGAGGAACTCGACGCCATGATAAATTTCTATTCAACGCCTGTCGGGCAGGCGATTGTGAAGAAAAGCCTGCCCGTAGTGAGGGAGCTCAGAAAGGCCAGCATGCAGTGGGGTATGGAGATTTCGGCCAAAGTCAATTCCGAAAAGGCGCGGATCGCCGCGGAAAAGGATAAATGATTTGAACACAGCACCATAAATATTAGCGCATGTCGCGGCGAGGTATTTTGGCTTCTGGCGCAGAGCGAGGAGGGAGAATACCCGCAGTGGTCTTTGACCGACAAGCGACAAAGCCAGAGGGCAAAAGAACCGCCGCCCAAAGGGTTGTCCGCAGAAGCCCCCTCTGCCTGCGTTGCTCCTCGCTCACAGACCGCAGGGGTATGCTTACTCGTCGCGCCTTGCCATAGGGGGCTTCTGCGGGCAACGGCATGCGCTAATATTTATGGTGCTGTGTATATTCGCGGTGCGAATTTAAATATCCTGGGAATTTCATCATGACGACAAGGAAGCCAAAGACAAGCAGGACCATCAAGGTACAGTGCGATTCCGAACGGACTATGTCTATGTTCAAGAAGGACGAGGATTCTGCTCCTCCGGTCGACTTCAATGAGGTTAAAAAATCATTCAGCATCACCAATACCGTTCCCACTAGCCATTACACCGGGGTTCGTACGATAGGATTTGGCGGAGTAGGCCTCGTAGTCACCGCCCACGATCCGAATCTTGACCGTGATGTCGCCATCAAGATGCTGCGCCCGGAAATCAAGAACAAGCTTCCTGAGGTCGAACGTTTCATCAGGGAGGCCCGTGCAACCTCCGCCATCGAGCATCCAAACGTAATACCAGTCCATGAAATGGGCGTGATGGAAGGTGTAGGCGTCTATTTTACGATGAAAAAGATCAAAGGGGACAATTTCCATACCCTTCTTGACGGGCTGAAAAGCAGCAAAAAGGAATATAAGGGGAAATATACGCGCCTTCATCTGCTTGAGATATTCATAAGCGTCTGCAATGGAATGGCATACGCTCATAGCAAGAGAATCATCCATAGGGATTTGAAGCCCCACAATGTCCTAATCGGCGACTATGGTGAGGTGCTTGTCATGGACTGGGGACTGGCAAAATATCTTGATATTGGAGAGGGAAAGGAGATAAGTGAAGGACAGGAGGCTGAAAGGTCTGATCCGGGATCTTCTTCCGGAGATACATCCGTGACACTTGATGGTACAATCAGCGGTACTCCGAACTACATGCCCCCGGAACAGGCCGAAGGAAAAATATCCGAGCTTGATGAGAGGAGCGACATCTACAGCCTCGGCGCAATTCTCTATCAGATCCTGACTTATGAGCCTCCCTATAATGGTAAGGATATCCACAAAGTCCTGCAGGAAGTAAGAAAAGGAAGCTTCATTCATCCTCGGAAGCGTTTCCCGAAGTATGAGATCCCCTGCGAACTCGAGGCGGTCTGCCTCAAGGCGATGTCGTTCAACAAGAAGGACCGCTACCAAAGGGTGCAGGAGCTGATAGACGACGTGAGGAACTACATGGAGGGTTTCCCTGTATCTGCATATCCTGATCCGGCAATAGTTAAATTCCGGAAACTCTGCTTCAGGCATCCGGTGATATCGTCGATAGCCGCAGTCTTCATCCTGATCGTTACAATAGGTTATGCAATGCTGAAATATGCGGAATATATCAGTTATTCCAAGTCAATTGAAGAGGCTGACAAGGAGAGGATGCTTGGCAATACAGAAATCAAGGAGGCCTCCGACAAATACAAGAAGCTTGATGAAATTGCCTCGAAAAGGGTTTACAAGGAGGAGTCTCCCGGGGAGAGTGAGCTTTCCAGGCAGATGAACGAGCACTACAATGCGGCGGAGAACAGATATGAGGCGGCCGTAATCCGCTATACTTCAGTACCGAAGCCTTATGCAAGGGATAGGGAGGTAAGGGATGGGCTTATGGACATAATGGTCAACCGCCTGAAATATTCAATCCTTGTCGGCAATTACGAAAGGGCGCAGAAATGGATTGGATTCATACACCTCTGGTGCGGAAAGAATCTCGAGAAGCTGACACCTGAGAATAAAAATACCATCCTGGGTTTTGAAGGGCGGATCAGTGGTGAGGGATACATGACAGTCAGGACAAATCCGTCCGGAGCATCGGTGACAATGTCGAAGCTGGCTGACAAAGGAGACGGGATATTGATTGAGACGGAAATGAAGGGACTCGGTACTTCTCCAGTTAAGGAGTTTGTCATACCCAAAGGCTCATACGTGCTGAAGATAAAGGCCGCCGGCCAGCCTGAAGTCATATATCCTGTCGCGATAAACCATGGAGAAGAGGAATCGGGAGAGATCCTGGTTCCTGGATCAATCCCTGAAGACATGGCTTATGTGCCGGCCGGAGAGTTCTTCATCGGGGGCGAGAATTCGCGCTATTACCGCTCGCACGAGGTTGTGCTTCCCGGATTTTTTATTAAGAAGTACGAGGTGACATTAGGAGAATACATGGAGTTTTGGAGGAAGCTCGGAACTCCCGAGGAAAAGACAAAGCACATGGCAAAGATAATATTCGACTTTTCGGAAAGGAAGTATTACGACGCCTGGGACAGTGGAGGGAAATTGATAAGCCCGTTGAAGGAAGATCTGCCAGTGGTCGGGATACTCCATGAGTCTGCTGAAGCCTATTGCAGCTGGATTTCGGCGAAAACTGGAAAAAAAATAATGCTTCCGACTGCGGAACAGTGGGAAAAGGCGGCAAGAGGCGTAGATGGCAGGGCTTTTCCATGGGGAAACGGGTTCAATGCCGAATACGCCAATATAAATGAAAATGAAGCCGCCAGGAAAAAATTCGGCAATTGGGCGCCTCCTGGATCTTTTCCTAAGGATATCTCGGTCTACGGAGTCTTTGACATGGGCGGAAATGTCCGCGAAATGACCTCCAGCAGGTTCATCGATGGAGGTCCGTTCTACCAGATCAAAGGTGCGAGTTCATCAACCACGAGACGCTTCCTCAACTGCTCCTATGCAAGCGATACGCCCGTAGCGCCCAGCGACGTCGGTTTCAGATATGTGATGCCTCTTGAGGAGAAGTAATCAGGTGTCGGGTGTCGGGTGTCAGGTGTCGGGTGTCAGGGAGCAGGCCAACCCGGAACTTGACTAAAATTGTTTCCAGTATCGTAATAATCTTCAGTCGCTTCGGATGTTTTCCATACTCGGTCTTTCGGAGAAATTTTCTGTTCCAAGGATTTTTCAAGGCCATTAAGCATACGGATGCATTCCTTATAGCGGGATTTAAGAGACAAATACCTGTCTTCAGACATATATTTCTTTAGCATGGCCATATACAAATGATGAATTGTCTCTCCGGCCTCTCCTCGGCTTAGATTTACTCCTTCAATCTTATTCCTAACATGCCTGTCATCGTTCTTTTCAGCCAATTGAGCCGGAGAACTGTTCGATGATCGTCTGACTTGTCCACCAAGCTCATATTTTTCCTCCCTGGGCCATCCATATGTAAGTTCACACACTTCTATATGTAATTGGCAAAGCTTCCTATATACTTCCAGATCTTCTACTTCTAAAAATTTCTTTTCCATCCCATCCCTTTCTTAAACTTCTTTCCCGACCCCCGCCCCCTGACACCTGACACCCGACACCCGACACCCCCACTTCGTCCGCTGTAGCGGAACTCCGAGGGGCAGGCCTGACACCTGAACACTTCTTCCGACTTTTGATACTATTTCTTGCCTTTCTCTTCCTGCTCCGGCGGCAGTATCTGCGGACGCACTATTATCCTATGCCCCAGTACCACGCAGTTGTAGAGGGCGCGTCCTATCTGGTCGCGGGTCATGAACGAATTGTCACCAGCTGTTTCCCCGAGCGACACCACCATCTGGTTGAGAGTGTCATAGATCTTGAATGACAGCGATTCGTGCTCCCATACGTCCGAATTTGTAAGGTCTATGTCGGATGAACAGCGTACAAGATACTTGCCGTTCTCCCAGAACGCCCAGAATTCGTTCGCCACCGGCGACAGCGGTGCGACAAAAGTCACCCATTCCTTCTTGATATTCTCCGCCGGAAGCTTCTTCAGAAGTTCGTCCTTGAATTCTTCGTGGAAGGCCTTCTTGATCCTTGCATAGAGTTCAGGAGAGGGGAATGCGGCATCGTTGCGGGTCTTGAACAGGTATGCCCTCATCTCCTTCATGTCGATTTCAATGGACATGCATTCCTTGGGGATCTCAAAATCCTTTGCGTATCTGGAGACATTGTCGACCTTGAATCCGTTGCTTTTGACCTCGGCCTTCAATTCTTCTATCATGTAATCCGATTTCTTGAGCTTTACGGAGAGTTTCAGTTCAGGAATAAAAACTTCGACATACTGGCTCTTGTCCCCTTCGTCAAGTTTTACGTCCATCACACGGATCTTGAACTCCATATCCTTTTTATCCGCAATGCTTTCAATGTCCGTCTCATCCAGATACCAGCGATATAGATATCTGGTGAGTTCATACAGGTAGGGTTTTTCAAGGACTTCCTGCGGCACTTTCTTTGCAGGGGCGTCTTCGGCATTCAGTATCCCCAACGGCAACGACAACATTGCGGCGAGGAAAATAATGTTAATCTTTTTCATTTGCTATTGCCCTTTTTTTTAAGTGTATAGAAACGATTGCCTCCAATGGAACCGCTCAGGGAGTCGGGTATGTATACGAAATCTCCTCCTGGCCTGTAGTAGTCCTTGTCGGTCATCCATGAATAGGCCCGCCCCGTGACCATTATGTTCTTGATGATCTCGAGCCCTGCGAAACGGTCCGCCTTGTCGATGCCACCTTCGGCATACGCTCTTGCAAGCCCCTGTCCGTAATTGATCAGTTCGGAGAACTTGCCGGGCTTGTCGCCCTTGTTGGCTATGTTAAGGAGGTAGTTGAGCCTTTTTTCGACGCGTGGCACCACTACGGCGACACCTTTCTCGTCGCGGGAGAATCCATCGCACTGGCCCTGTGCGGTTATTATGTCGATGATGTCTTCGGACTTGATGTTGGCGACATGCTCCTGACGGTATCCCGCCGGTATGTATTTGAGGCGCGAATGCAGCACCCAGAGGATCTGCACCATGCCGATCTTGCTGTCATCAAGGCTCTTGTATCCTTTTTCCCCGGGGAAGGGGTTCTCGTTGATCAGCAGGCGGGCAAGGTATCCAGAGACGTATTCGACGCCGTCCACTTCTGCGAATTTCGCAGACTGGGAGAATGTAGATGTCCCGCAGAAGAAGATGATAAATGTAATTATTGTCCTGAAAATATTCATTCCAGACCGAAAAAATGTTATTGTTCCGTCAACTCAGGATATTTTCCAGTCAACTTGCAGGTTTGTCAAGAGGATTTTCCATTATATGCAATTTTATCTGAAAACATGGGCAACAGGTGGCTCTTTATGATATAATGTAGTTTGGATTTAACCGGAGAAACATTTCAGTAGTCGGGGAAATGGCACAATGAGCGGATGGCCGAGACATATTTGGCGTCTCCTTCTGATTTTTGCGGGAGGGATTTTCATATTTCTAATGATCTATGCGACGCTCCGCCTCACCATATACAGCTCATTTGTAAGGGTCGAGCGGCAGCAGGCGCTGGATGCGATGGGGCGCTGCGAAGCGGCATTGAACAGTGAAATATCCAGGATTTCCGCCATGTGCCACGACTGGGGCATGTGGGATGATGCGTACAAATATGTCAAAGATAAAAATGAGTCGTTTATTGCAGCCAACCTCAGCAATACGCTGTTTGATAGCAACCAGTTGAACATGATCTGCTTCGCCAAGATAGACGGCGAGATAATCTTCTCGGACAAGTTCGATCTGGAATCAAAGGCTAACTTCAAGCTCAAAGACATGACGGGCACGAAAGTCCAGGGCGATTTCCTGAAGATGCTCAGGCTTCAATCGCCGGATTCCAGGCTGTCAGGATTCATAACCACTGAAAAGGGGCACTTTATCGCCATATCAAATCCTGTATTGACCACGCATGGGCAAGGACCGATACTGGGAGCGATCATCATGGGGCGGTTGGTGGACAAGAAGCTCGTGGATGAGATGTCTGAAAAAACGGGGCTCCACATCGAAATGCTGCCAGGAGTGAAGAATGGGCTCAAAGGTGAGGCATTGCCTCTGTCCGGCGAGAAATACAGCATCCGTGAATTGTCGCATGAACTGCTGAATGTTGAATGGACTGTCAAGGACATCAATGGCAACTCGGCCTTTGCTTTTTCAATAAATATCAAAAGGAACATAACAAGGAACGGGACTTCGGCCATCTGGTTGGCTATGCTGATACTTATAGGGCTGGGGACGATCGTCACCGCGATGATCCATTTGTTCCTCGGGCGGAACTTCCCGTCTGAAGAGATTGCGTTCAGGCATGGCTGGTCGGTCCGATCCGTGTTGATCATCATGGTAATACTTGTCTTCGGATCTTCTTTGTCGGCGTTCATGTACCATGTGTTCAAGAAGAATGAAGCGGACAGCCTCATCAAGGATTTCGAAAGGAATGAAGCCGCTCCTGTTGTAGCTGGCATCGAACAGAAGTTGCAGACCCTTGAAGACAACATCGACTCAACAATTAGACTGTTTGAGACTGACGAGCATGTCAACCGCGAGGAGTTCAGGAACTTCACGGCGAAAGTACTCGAAAGGAACAGGGATGTAAAGGCGTTTGACTGGGTTCCCAGGGTGCTCCGAGGAGAACGTTCGGATTATGAAAGTAAGGCTTCTGAGGAATTAAACAGGGAATTTCATTTCACAGAGAAATCCCCTGATGGCAGGATGGTCGTGACTGGCGAAAGGGATGAATATTTCCCCGTCTATTACTTCGAGCCGCGCGCAGGAAACCTGGAATCGGCTGGACTTGACAATTATTCCGAACCGACCAGGAAGGCTATGCTGGACAAGTCACGTTCTACTGGACAGCGGATACTGGCGGTGAACCTCAAACTCGTCCAGGACAAGTCAAAAAAGCCGGGATTCCTTTTATTTAATCCTGTTTATAAGGGAAACATTCCTGTCGACAGCCCTGAAAACCGTTTTGCCAACATAATGGGTTTTGTTGTAATGGTTTTCCATATGGATGACACAGTCGGCTCGATGCTCTCAGATTCGAACCACAGGAACTTGTCCTTGGAGATCTCCGATGCCGGAGAAGGCGGATCGGAAAAGGCGATAATATATTCTGACGGAGAAAAAAAGTTTGGTATCTACAAGGGAGGAGAAGTTGTCAGGAAGTTTGATTTTGGCGGAAGATCGTTGCTGGTAAGATGCTGGCCGACCATGAAATATGTCAAGGAGCATACCGGCAGGACGCCATATTATGTGATGTCAATTGGACTGCTGATAACTATCGTCATGACCCTGCTGGTCTACTCTCACATACAGGGGACATTGAAGGAGAGCGAGAGGTAGTATCGCCAGCTTTTCGAGGAGATGATGAGCGGTTTCGCCCTGCATGAGATCATCTGCGATGAGAAAGGTATTCCTGTGGACTACAGATTCATCTCGATAAACGAGGCATTTGAAAAACTGACAGGACTGAAGGCCAAGGACATTGTCGGGAAACGGGTGCTGGAAGTTATTCCGAACACTGAAAAATATTGGATCGAAAGATATGGGAAGGTCGCTCTTACCGGGGAACCTATGCAGTTTGAAGAGTATTCGTCCGTCATAGGCAAATATTATGAAGTCAGGGCCTTCTGTCCGGGAAAAGGCAGGTTCGCCGTCATATTCCATGACATAACCGAACGGAAGAAGAACGAGGAGGCTATCCTTGACGCCGCAAGGGAATGGCGTTCGACGTTTGACGCGGTCAGTGACGCCGTCTGGCTCCTCGACAAGGATCAGAGGATTGTCCGTTGCAATCGGGCTACCGCTGAATTCACAGGAAAGGAGAATTCTGAAATTGTCGGGAAGCATTGCTGGGAGGTCATCCATAACACTGAGAAGCCTCTTACGGAATGTCCAATACTCAGGATGAACAAGAGCAGGCAGAAGGAATCCCAGGAGCTTAAAATAGGGAACAAATGGTTCCTCATCAAGGTTGATCCGATATTTGACGACAAAGGTAAAATACGCGGAGCCGTCCATATTGTCAGCAACATAACCGACAGGAAGCTTTCCGAGGAGGAGAAGCTTAAGCTGGAGGAACAGCTCCATCAGGCGCAGAAGATGGAGTCGATAGGCAGGCTTGCAGGCGGAGTCGCCCATGATTTCAACAACCTCCTTACGCCAATTCTCGGATATGCGGAACTCCTGAAGATGGATGTTCCAAGGCTTGACCCGCGACGTGATCAGATTGAACAGATAAAGAACGCTGCGGATCGGGCAAAGGATCTGACAAAACAACTTCTCGCGTTTGGCAGGAAGCAGATGCTCGAGCTCAAGGTTATAAATCTCCGCTCTGTCGTCGAAAATTTCGGGAAGATGCTCAAGCGCACGATAAGGGAGGATATTAATATTGTTTTTGATCTGCCAGATAATGCCGGCCTTGTCAAAGCTGATGTCGGACAGGTAGAGCAAGTCATCCTGAACCTCACTGTCAATGCCCAGGACGCCATGCTTAAAGGAGGTATGCTCAAGATAAAGATTGAAAACACCATCCTTGCCAGTGATGACGTCAAGGAATATCCTGATGTTATGCCGGGAAACTATGTTTGTATGTCAATTTCCGACACAGGGCATGGGATGGACAAGGCGGTGATGGAGCATCTTTTCGAGCCGTTCTTCACGACCAAGCAGATGGGGAAGGGTACAGGCCTCGGACTCTCAATGGTTTATGGGATAGTCAAACAGCATCAGGGGCATTTGCAAGTAGTCTCGGAGCTCGGCAAGGGGACCACCTTCAGGATATATCTGCCAATTGTCCAGGAACAGGAGGAGGTCATAATTCCATCAGCACCTGTCAAACAATCCGGAAGAGGAGGGGAGACGGTAATTATCGTAGAGGACAATGAAATGGTAGGGGGGATTGCCAGCCTGCTGCTCAATAATTTCGGATATAGGACCATTGTGTTTGACAAAGGAGAGGACTGTATCCGGTTCATTGAAAACGGCACCGATCATGTCGATCTGCTTCTGACCGATGTCATCATGCCCTCCATCAACGGTAAGGAACTCTATGAGCGCGTACGCGGTAAAAGGCCCAGCATAAAGGTCCTCTACATGTCAGGTTATGACAGGGAAGTTGTCGCGCACCACGGAATAGTCGGGAGGGGGATCCACTTCCTCCAGAAGCCGTTCTCGGCGGAATCCCTCCAGGAGAAAGTCCGCGAAACTCTGGATTCATAAATCCTGACCGTTGGGTCAGGATTTATTTGAGGAAATTTTTGATCCCCGTGAAGATCATCTGGGCGGCTATCGCTGAAACTACAAGTCCCGTCAGCTTGCTCAGGATGCTTAGTCCGCGCTGGCCGATCAGCTTTTCAATAGGAGTTGCAAGCAGGAGCAGCACCATTACGCAGAACACCGCAAGCAGCAGCGCCCCATAGCCAATGAACATCGTATTGATGTCGGTCGTCTCCGCACCCATGACCAGCAGGGCACCGGTCGTCCCCGGGCCGACTATCACTGGAATCGCCAGTGGAACTACCGCTATGTCTCCTTCCTCGTCACTGGAGTGGCCCGCCTTGGAACCCCTGACAAGATCCATCGCCGACAGGAAAAGTATTGCACCGGCACCTATGCGGAATGCATCAAGAGTGATTCCGAACACGGAGAAGATGACGTTGCCGAAGAAATAAAGGATGAAACACGCAAGTACGACGGCTCCTGTCACTCGCAACGCCAGATTTGTCTTTGCGGAAGAATTCATTGTCCTTGTCATTACAAGGAACAGCGACAATGCAAAAAATGGCGTCAGCAGGAAAAAGAACTTCAGCCATACGGTCACGAAAATTGAAAAAGTCTGCATCTTAACCTCGTATTTACATCTTGATAATCCTGTTATCCTGTCGAATTATTCGAAATTGGACATTAGATATTCTACATTCATGTCAGCTACTCATACAGATCCGGCCTTCTCTCCCTCACATAAAGGCTTCTGCCTTCTCCGAATGAAGGTCCGACCGACAGCCAGTAAGCCCTGTATTTCCTGTTCAGATCTATCACTGCGGCCGCATATCCGAGGTTTTCAATCGTCCCGGCGAGAACTCTGCCGTCCCCGTCGATGATTCTCGAAGGAACCGGACGTTTTGGCTCGCCTTGCCAGACCGATGAAATGATAGGAAGCCCGTTGTCCATCGCCCTGGTAGGCCACATGTGCTCGAGATGATTGAAATCTCCGTCTCCGGCAAGCGGGAAAAGTATCATTTCAGCCCCTTTCAGGCGCAGCATTCTTGCTGATTCGCAGAACCAGTTGTCCCAGCAGGTGGTGAATCCGACCTTGCCGAAATCCAGATCGAAGACAGTGAATTCGTTGCCAGGGAGGATTCCAGCCTCCATTTCAGAGAGTGTAAGATGTATCTTCCTGTATTTGCCGGCAACGCGGCCTTTCCTGTCGATTATGAATGCAGTGTTGTAGAATCTGCCCTTGTCATTTTCATGGATCGTCGTGGCCATATGGCAGTTGAGCTTCTTCGCCCAGCCGGAAAGGAATTTTGTGAAAGGACCCGGAATGGTTTCAGCCCTCTTTTCCAGCGGACCACCAACGCATCGGTCCAGCATGTTCTCCGGAAATAATATGAGATCAGGCTTTTTAACCTCATTTTCTATCCGTTTGAGAAGCTTGTCGGCCTGATTTATGTTTTCTCCGATAGTTGATGGAGAATACGGGGGAACAACCTTTGTCGTCACGACTTTCACTGGTCTTGGAGCCGGAACTGGGACTTTTTTGATCTCAACGGCCTTCCATTCGACCTTCAGCTTCCGCCATTTCGCATAAAGACGGATCTCTGCGAAATTCGCATTCTCCGGGGAAACGAGGACCGATGAGAAGACAACACGGTTTTTCCCTTGGATGTCAGGGTCAAGGTATTCCCGCTGGACCTGCGTTTCGAATGCGGAGGTTTTCTTCCATGTAACGACGACACCAGCGTAATTGTAGACGTCCGAGGAGTCCGGAACATGCGCCTCGGCTTCGATCCGATATGCCGCCCCGGGCTCTATTGCGAAATCCGCACACCAGAATCCGGCGCTATCGGAGGATTTGAGTTCAGTCATCAGGGATATCCTGTCGCCGCTTGATTTATCCTTGAATGCCGGAATTGCCACATGTTCAGGATATGTGTGCATCCATTTTGAAATTGGTTTCATGTTTTATCTCCCCTTGTATATGAATCACCGTTTTAGACCAACTTCCAATGCCGACCAGACCTGTCTCCGTAGGACAACTTCGCCATGGCACGCGGAGAGGTCCCGGGCCGGGAACGCCAAGCGTCGGCTTGGCTATAAATATTGAATTTCTTACCCATTTTCAACATCTCTCAGGAATTTTAAAAGCTTGAATCCAAATTTACCTTTGATCTTAAAATTACCTGCTCCATTTGTAATATACATTTTTTTCCCTGAAAAGACATCTTCCAGCAGATATCTTCCTGATCCCAGGAGATCCGTCTTCAGGCGATATGTTCCGTTTGCCGCCCCATTCCGGTAGACCGCAAGATAGCCCTTGTCCTTGCCGGTCATTGAAATGAATCCAGACCAATTCCCCTTTTCAGGCATTTCCCCGACAGGGAAAATCAAGCCTTTCATGATTTCATCCTTGTGCGGTTTCAAGGTGTCGATGAAAGTCTTCATGGTTTTCACCTTGCCAGCTGAAAGCTCCGCCAGGCTTCCCCAATAAAGAGGATTCGCGAAGATTGTCGTGCCAAGCACGTATTCCAAGGGATAATCGCTGATCTGCGGCATCATCTCCAGTTCCATCTTCTGTGCAGGAAAATATTTCGCCGTATACCAGAGGTTCCTTAAGCTGATATACGGATGGTAGTAACGGTGGTCGTTCAGGCGCCGTCCCCTGTTTTCCATGAAAAGCCGACCGAAATCCATTCCGAAATCGAAACACGGACGGTTCCTCCTCGTAATGTCCATGGATATAACAAGCCCCGGAATTTCCTTCTTCAGAACCTGCAGGAGTTCGCGATACTTTTCGTAGTGCTGGTTCGGATCACCGAGCAATGTGTCGAAGACATGCAGCTGGTAAAGATCGAACTTGTACCTTCTTATGCCATATTCCCTGTATAACGAGACGATCTTGCTCCTGATATGGTTGAAATATCCGTCGTGCATCAGATCCATCGCGCAGTATGCCCTCACGCCTTCCGAGCCGACTGCTTCGGCATATCTGAAATCATTCGAACGGGCCACCCAGTTCCACTTGTTCCCCTCGACAAATGTGTCATGCGCCTCGGCTCCATCCCATTCCCTCGCACTCCTGTCATTGACGTCAAGCCCGAGCGGATTCATCCAGAGTCCGATGTTTATCCCCTTTCCCGAGGCGAGTTTTGAAATCCTATCAAATCCATTCGGGAATTTCTTCCTGTCAATTTCACCCATGAATGTCTCAAACCATCCATCATCAATGAAAACCGTCTTGATGCCGAATTTTGCCGCAAGCTCTATTTCCTCCAGGATCTTTTTCTCAGTGACGTCAAGATGGAATGCAGGCCAGGAATTCGAGAGGTATTCAATGTCGTTCCTAGGATTGATCTTATATCTGGCATGCTGATATTTCCTGAGCCCGGAAAGGGATTCATCCTCCGTCAGCCCGATCACTATTCCATTTGCACGGCGTTTTTCCCCTTTTCGAATCTTGCCAAAGCCAAGGCCTGCAACTGAAACACTCCTTGCTTTCTTATTAAATATGAAGTCATATTCCCCCTTTATCGGCTGGGAGTCAGGCATTGGACCTTCCTTGTAAAGGAATATCCTGTCAGTGATGAAGAATCCCGCTTTGTTCTTGAACTCAGCCCTTTTTTCGATCAACCTGTAGTTCGACTGGTCAGTGCATGTGAAATATTCCACGCATTTCCCGGATGATATCTTTTTGAATTGCACGCTGAGGATGTCCGAATAATACATTCCGGACAGATCCCTGTCCGGAATGTATACATCATAAATCCTTATCGCAGGAGCATTGTCATATATGAAAATGTGCTTCTCAATACTTAATCCTGACTTTACGGCCTTGAAAGAGAGTACGGCCTCCATTCCTGTGTTTTGATACGCATCATCAATCCTGCGGATTAAGATTTTTGTGAATTTCGCAGAACCCTTTACGGCAAGATCCTCCCTGTCCCTGTCAAATGCAATTATATGCTCCCTCTGCGAACAGACCGTCTTTCCTGAAGACAGATCAACGAATTTATCCAGCTTGAAGCACCTGTCAACGCTGAACACTGCGTTGATAAGACCATTTGAAAGAGAAAGAGAGTTTCTCGTCTTATATATTTTCGATTTCATTCTGCAATTACTCCTTCAAAAATCGTTAAATCCTGTTGCTGGTCAAATATGTTAAGATCTTTATATTGACTTCCAATCCTCTTTCCACCGTCCATTCGATCTCTATCTGCTTGGATGGGACTTTTGTTCCATATCCAGGTGCCACCCAGAGATCCTTGATTCTTACACTGAAGGATTCGGAAAGGATTTCAATGGAACAGATTTTCTTCGAGCCCTTTCTTATCGAAACAACGCCACTTTTACCGACCGAAGGCATAAGTCCAGGCGCAAGCAGGAATCTGCTGAATGCCGGACATTTCCCCGGTTTATTCCTAGTGATGGGGATTGCGGAATCCGCAAGGGACAGTATTCCGTCCACATACTTTAATTTGCGCCTGATCGTATACCCACGGCTCTTCTCATAACTGTGGATTTTTCCGTCAAAGAAAGTACTTTCGCTTTTACGTTCGAATCTTGCAGTTTCAGCATCAGCAAGATCCTTCATCCACCAGAGACCGCCAAACGTGTCCCTGTCGTATTCATGCATTGGTTCTGAACCGATCTGGACGGTGTTGTGATATTCGACCGATCGGAACAGGTTCCGCTCTTCAAAGTTGCTTGAATAAAGATATGTCCCTGGATCGACCAGGATTTCCTGTTTGCCGGAGCTCAACGTGAAACTAAACTGGTCGCAGTGAGTATGGCCACCTCCGCAGGATGGATTTATCCTGGCATTCCTGATCACGATCTTCCTCTCTCCGTCATCTATGATGTAATAGCCTGAATCAGGATATTTCTTAAGTAGAGGGCCGGTCTTGCCCGCAGGTATGGACGGCGATTTGAAACTGCCAAGCAGCCATACTGCCTCCGTTGCGGCATTCCTGCCGGGGAACCGCAGCGAATCATCATTGAAGAACTCGCCTCCTGCTGCAAGAATGTGCCTGTGGTCGGCCGAAGCAGTCCTGGAGAAACCATGAAACTGCAGCATCCTGCCATTGTCATTGTCCCCGAACATCGGAATCCTGCCGTTCGTCTGGAGGATGTCACTGCTGAAGGTAAGGCTTCTGTGGAGCCGGTCTAAGAAACCCTTGGAAAATCCTGCACCATTATCCCTTGCGAGTATCGCACAGAGCAGAAGCATCTCGGAGGACAGCCTGTGATAGCTGGTCGAATCTTCGAAATTGACGCCGTCCGGATAGAACTGGTATCCTGATTCCTGCTCGAGCTCCTTCGTGGAAAAATCCAGCCATTCCGCCCCTTCTTCCGTGTCCTTGAAGAACTGTCCTAAGAAATACAGTCCCGTCAGATCAGTCAGATAATGGTTGTTCCTCTTGTCGTTATTCCCCAGCTCAGGATATGCCATGATCGCAATTCCATGCTGGAACAGGCTTTCTATGGCTTCCATCTGAAAATCCTTTTCCAGCGCCGGATAAAGGGATGTCATGGCGACGATCATGTTCATGGCCCTTATGGAGATATTCATCGGACATATCCAGTTCACTCCAAGCGGATATGGATTCTTCACAATCCAGTCGGACATGTCATTCTTGAAAGCTTCGGCATATTTCCTGTCACCTGTCAGGTGATAGGAGCAGGCGAGGGTGGGCAGCCACATCATGTTCGAAAGATCCCAGGGGACTTTTACTTCTAAACCGGCCTTCTTGTCGACAATGACGTCAAACATCTTGTGTCCCAATGCAAGGTAATTGACATCGCCTGGCCATTCCTTCGAACTGCGATAGTCGCAATGCCATCTTATCGGAAATCCAAAGCAGGCAGGACCGTAACCGAGAAGATTGAACCTATGGTCCAGTATGTCTTCGCCTGTGCTTTTCAGTGCAATTGCTTCTTCAGGAAAGTTCTTTGCGACAATCGCAGCCTTTAACACCATCTTCCCGTGGGAACTGAAGAAACGCGCGGAAATTTTGTCTGTATCAAGATCCTTCAGCTTCAAATCAAGATCATCACCTTCGGAATCCATCTTCCTGTATTTTCCTGACAGCTCATCTATCCGGGAGCGTCTTTTTATTTCCATATTGGAGTTCATTGTCGGCCTCATGTTTCAAGCGGGACCACTGTCCTCTTGGTTTTTAACTCGACATCGTTCATGGACTTTTTCAGCAGTTCAACAGCGGTTTTGCCCATTTCAAAAAGAGGTTTGCTTATGAAGTTGCAAGGGGAATCCTGTGAATCCCCATAGTTCAAAATTGACAGGTCCCCTGGGACAGACATGTTTTTTTTCTCCGCAGCACGGAGAAGCGATTTGGTTATCAGATCCCCGTTCACTAGCACTGCCTCGGGACGGTCGGGATCCTCGAGAAGTTGCATGGCTGCCTTAAATGCGGACATATCTTCGATCTCGCTTGTCTTGACATAGGAATCCTTGAACTTGAGGCCGGCCTTTGAAAGTGATTCCTTGTAGGCTTTGATCAGCTTGTCGCCCCGTCTCGGGAAAATTCTAGGATTCCTGCTGAGAGGGCCGCTGAGCAGCGCTATTCTGGATTTTCCTTCCCTCAATAGCTTCCTGAAGGAAAGTTCCACGAATTTCTCGTCTTCAGTAAGTACTGTGAGAACATCCTGCCCCTTGTAGTCGTGGTCGACAAGCACGAATGGTATGACCAGCGACTTTATCATTCCGATGTCCTCTTCGGTGAGCGAACCGACCACTATCAGGGCATCAAGCTGCTTTGATGAGAGCAGATTGGAGAGTATGAAGTTGTCCTCCGGATTGATCCCCATCTCGTTCGTGGCGATCATGTGTATCTTGAAGGAATATTTCCTGCAGGCGTCTTCAACTCCGAGAAGAAGTTTGGAGCGGAACGACAGAAAACTTGAGTAGCTGCTGCAAATGAAACCGATATCCGTCGAATTCTTTTCATTGCCAGAGACTGCCTTTGGAGCCGGTGCCTCGCTGACAAACGTCCCTTTCCCATGCCGCCGGTACAGGAATCCCTCGTTCACAAGCGAGGTGTATGCCTGGCGGACAGTCATCGGGCTTATGCCACATGAGTTCGCAAGTTCGAGTTCAGCAGGAAGCCTATCCTTCACGGCAAGCTCCCCTGACTTTATCCTTTCCAGTATCTGTTCCCTGATCTGGTGGTAGATAGGCACCGGCAACTTCTTGTTGATATTTATGTTCTTCATCTTGCCCTCCAATATTATAAATTTTCAACTCCGTTGAAAATTTATGCGCAGTAAACACCGCCGTTTATGTCAATTGTAGCCCCTGTGATGAAGCCGTCGTATTCCGATGCCAGGAAGACTATCGTCCTTGCGACATCTTCCGGTGTTCCAGCCCTTCCAAGCGGAATTCCCTTGATGGTCTCGTCCGCGGATTCCCTGGTAGTATGCGTGTCATGGAACCTTGTCCCTAGGATTAATCCCGGAGCCACGCAGTTGACCCTAATGCCCTTGGGCGCAAGTTCGTTCGAAAGGGCACGTGTCCATGTGATTACCGCCCCCTTGCATGTCGAATATACGAGAGAGCCGGGATGCCCGCCTTTCCGTCCTGCGAGCGAGGCAAGATTGACGATGCTAGCACCTCCGCTGTTCTTTTCGAGATAGGGGAGTGATTCACGGGTGACCATCATCGCGGATGTAACGTTGATGTCATAGACTTTCTTCCAGAAATCCAGCTCAACCTTGCCCAGCAATTTCCTCTTTACGAGATCCCCGACGTTGTTGACAAGGATATCTATGCCGCCGAGGAATTTTGCGGCAGATGCAACCATTGCCTTGGCATCCTGCTCCCTCGTCAGATCAGCATGGAAGATCTCCGCCATGACGCCCTTGGATTTTGCGAAATCCGCATTTCCCGTGGCCAGTTCCTTGCTGGCATAATAATGTATTGCGACATCGCATCCGCTCTCCGCAAGAGCTTTCGCCACCGCCTGTCCTATCCCCTGTTCCGCCCCTGTCACAAGCGCCTTTTTACCCTTCAAACTGCCCATTGTTATCTCCTGTTTTAGTAACGCAGGCATTCCTGTCTGCGGTTGTATTTATCAAGTCAATTCTATGGCTATGCATTCATATTCCGAAACCTTGAGATTCCTGATGAGAATCCCGTTATTTACCTTTGCGAACTTCGCAGGTTTTCCAGAGACAAGGCATTTTGCGGAGATCGCACGTGCCTTGGATGGAATTTTCAGATATATCGAGAAAGTGACTTCGTCACCGAAGTTCTCTTCGTTCAGGACATGGATGATCTTCATTCCGTCCTTTTCCACGAGCGTAGCCGACAGAGGTCTCACGGATTCTATTTCAAAGGGAATTTCTTTCCTTATATATTTTTTAAGCGTCTCGCTGAAAAAATATTTGAACTCGATCTGCCCGTAGTTGGAAAGCAGATCCTCGACGGGAGAGTTGAAATAGATAGCCTGGCCTTTTCCTGATTTTTTCACAATGACTGCCGGAAATCTTCTTTCACCTTTCGGCCAGCAGACAGTCTCCGCCATGATTTTTCCGCCATTGCACGGCCTTATCGGGATGAAATCGCACTGGGGCATGAGAGTATTCCCATATTTGAAACCTTTTGTTGCTGAGAGATATAGTTCATATGCCTTGTCAAGCCATCTCAAATCCTTCATAAGCCTGCGCTCCTCGCAGTTTCCCTTGAGAACCTTTATCCCGAGCAATGATTCGAGTTTAGATTCCCTGTCCATGAAGGAATCCCTGCGGCTTCCGGAAATGAGAAGTGTTCCGCCTCCTTTTACAAAATCTGCAAGCCGAATGGACAGGCTGTCGTCTATCGGAAGCGATGATGGAACACATATGATCTTGAAAGATGAGACGAATGCCTTTTCGTGAAACATGTAATCTGGGAGTACCATCGCCTGAATTCCATTTGCCTGAAGGCATTTGTATATTTCGTATGCGTCAGGATTGATCTTCATCAGGGCATGGAAGTCGACCGTCGCCTGGGCCCTGCCTCCGGGGTAGAGGACTGCTGAGAATTTTACAGGAGATGAATCCTGTAAAATTCTTTCTAATGATTTCATTCTTGTGAAAACGGTCTTCATATGACCGGAATTTTCCTGCTCGTAGAAATATCTGCCGGCATATGCAACGATAGGAGTTGCACACATGGATATGGTGCGATATGCCTCGAGGGCGCTTTCCTCTTCAAGCCTAATTGAGCTCAGCCTCGGCCACCACCTGTGCTGGGTCGTGTAGTTCCAGACGATTTTATCGTTGATCGCCCCGTAGCTGAATCCTTCGATGCCTCCGGCGTCGGTTTCGGTCAGGAACCCGTCAATGAGCTTTATCATGGCCCGTTCGTTGTCCAGCCCTGTTATCTTTACAGCCGTCCTGTTGATAATGAGCGGGATGTCCTTCCTTGATTTCGTGATATCCCTGATCTCCGAAAGGATTCCTGCGAGCTTCCCGTTTATCCAGGGCAAATATTTTTTCCCATCAGAGGTGTTCATCACGTTTCTCCCGTCTGGTGTCCTGTTTGCTGGCAGCTTGATTCCTGTATCATGATAAAAATTGCGTGAGCAATTTTTGCACTGGCAGATTGTCTTATGATGGGCCCACCCCTGATATGGACCATCGAGATAGATGCCGTCGGGATCGTAGTTCCCGACGATTTCTTTCACAATCCCAAGAATGTCCTCGTGGTATTTTCCATTTATGCAGGTCGGGACGACTTCAAGCCCGCCAAAATGCTTTACCGGCTCCACGAATTTCCCGCCATCTCCCACGAACGCCCATTCGGGCTTTCTTTTCCATATGATTTCCGTTGGCAAGGCATGTGAAACAGGTATGTAGACGATGATCTTCATTCGGTTCCTGTGCGCGAGGTCGATCGTTTTACCCAGAAGGTCGCGTCCTTTGAGATCCGGATGACGAGGCATGATTTTGCTGGGGTAAAGCGCCCATTTGCCGATCGAGCCGAAACGGATCACGTTTGCATTCATTCTCTTTGCGACAGCAATTCCTTCTTCCGGGGTGTATTTCAGCTCCGGGGTGAATGGAGGCCAGTATGCGTCATACAGGAAAGTCCTTGATCTCCTTAGCCATTCATATATGTTTTTCATGGCAGTCCTTTCATTTATCCATATAACATATAGTCTTATATAAGACATGTCAAGAAAGATTTATAGATTATGCTGAACGGACATGCGCCAATGAAGGGGAAGTAGTTCTGGGCTCAGGAGTTCAAGATCCTTTGCTGGCAGCTTAAACGACCACGATTGCGGCGGCATATGCCGATTTCCAGAGGTTGTCTAAGGGGAGATCCGTGTAAAGCTGACAATGTCTATCCTCTGACGATGATTGAAAAATTCTTAAAATATGCTTAAGTATGCCGATAAACAACTGATTATTTTGGGGTGGATATGTCAAAAGATCCAATCAATGAAAAGATTTACTATTCAGATTCGGCTTTGAAGGTGACAAACCTGAGGGTGACCTGCAAATCGGTCAGCGTACCCGTTTCCAAGATTGAGGCTCTCCGCATTAATCCCGGCATTGACAGGGTGACGATGTCTGCGGGCCTGATGATAGGAAGCCCGGTGTTGATATTCTTCGGCTATGTTCTTCCAAGCGATTTCATCATGCCGTTCATTGTCGTAATGCTTTTTGTGTCTGCGGGGGCGTTTGTCTGGCTCTGCCTCGTACTCCGGAAATACCTCGAGGTGATGCTGACCGTCGAGGGACGGGAGATCTCCCTGCTGAACGCAAGCATTTTCCAGAAGGCATATGTCGGAGCCGTGGCCGATGCATTACGGACAGCCGTACAGGATCAGAGGAAGTTCCTCGAGATGAAGGCAAGCGGCAAACTCGCTACAGAAACATCAAAGTTCAGCCTTACCGAGACCATGCGCCTCAAATTCATTATTGAGGACTACGAAAAGCTAAAGGCGGCATCCCTTGAAAAGAAAACTGATCCGGTTGGCCCGCAGACGACCCAGCAGTAAACCGCCCAGGCTCTTTTCCGTTCCATTAAAGCCGGCATATGTGAATCGAAGCTCTCTGATTTTTTGTTGGAGTTCACAGCTTTAGCGTGTCCCGGTTTTACATCTTTTACTTATAGACATTTATATTACTCCAGAAAAGTAACGAGTCATAATTCAGTTTATAAAAGCAGATCGCGCTCAACGTAATTCTATAGAAGAAAATGAGATTGACTAAGCAAATTCTAACCAGATGCCTTTAAATAATCGGCTCCGCCGGATTCTTGATTTAGACGTTGGATGAAGATATGATATACAAAAGAATAGCAAGCTTTCTACCCAAGAAAGAATTGATAATTGCCAGAAGAGCTGGAGTAAATGGGTAGAAAAACATTCAACCAATTAAGTTCATAACATTCATAACGTGATTTTGAAAAGTTCTTTCCAGGTAGGATCATTTATCCACTGCAAGCAGTCTCTGCTTTTCCACACCTCGATTGAAGTTGGATTGCCAGTTTCCGGTAATAAATATTTGGAACAGGTAATTTCCAGTGCCGTTGTAAAGTTGAATAAGATATAATTATCAGTAGTTCGCCTTGAAAAAATTCCTTGCTGCCGTCTCGCCGGTTGCCTGGTAGATCTTGTCGGTGACAGTGATGGCGTGGCCATCGTAGTACATGACATTATATGCGCGCGGGAGATGCCATGTTGTTCCAGTTGCGCCCATTACCAGGTCTGAAAGCAGAAAAAGACTTGCAGGAGTGTATCCCGAAGGAAGGTCTGATAGCCTCTTATACTTTGAATTGTCTGCCCCGGGATAGGGGATGTAATAGCCGTAGCTGCTGACGACTTTCCATCTGCTTGAATCATAGTTCGTATTCTTGCATGAGGGGCAGTAATAGACGTCCTTGCCCGGTATGTAGTCCGGATTGAAGGCACCATGCTGCCATGTATCCATGTCCCCGGTAGTGTAGGCGGCTGCGACTATCCTGTGGTATATGTCGCTGAAGGTTGAGCCACGCCCAGGCAGATGTCCGCCGTTATCGTCGGTGTAGGCATATGTGGCGGTGGCAAACTGCTTGAGGTTGTTCACGCATGAGATCCTGCGAGCCTGTTCTTGGGCATTCTTCAGCGCCGGCAGAAGCATGGCGACAAGTATCGCGATGATCGCAATGACGACCAACAGCTCGATAAGGGTAAAAATATTTTTTCTTCCCGGCACCGGGAAGAAAAAATCATCCGGAATGATTTTCATAGGGACTCCTGATAGCTTTTAGGAAATTCCCGGAGCAGATTTTCTTCAAGGAAGCCGTATCAAGACTGATCCCCTTCCCGGAAAGCATCTCCTTGTCAGTCTCGAGGAAATCCCTTATCTTTGAAATCGTCGAGATGCAGCGTTCAAGTTGTCCCGCATAATTGTCCTTCGAAGGCGGCGCATTGTCCGTCCCGAAGATTATCCTCTCATTGTAATTTTTAAAGAAGGCGCTCCAATCGGAGCTGCTTCTTGAAAAATTATCGTACATCTCCCATCCGGGTGTGATGTCGAACGACACGTTCTTCCATTTGTCCAGGAATCTCGAAGCCCTGCCGATGTCGGCCGAGAGGAAGAAGAAATGGGCGAATGTGATCTTCAGTTTTGGGAATTTCCCCAGGATTCCTTCGGTCTCCGAATATAGCTGTTCCTTCGAGGGAAAACTTCCGTCACCCCAGAACCAGCCGCGCTTCTTTGCCCAGTCCGGAGCCTTGACAGGATCCCAGAACTCCTCAGGATCCGCAACATGCATCAGGATCGGAAAAGCATTTTCCTGCATGTATGAATAAAAAGAATCGTATATGGGGGAGTCCAGTGGAATCCCCAGCGCCTTCCTTGCGTTAGTCTTTCCTTCAAGCATCTTGATCCCGTCGGCGCCAGCCTCGAAAAGCCTCTTCGCCTGTCCGGCAAAATCAACCTTGCCCCTGAGGTAGCCCTTGTCGGAATAATCCAGGGAGCCGAAGGCATACACCTTGCCAGGGTTCTCCTTCTTGAGTTTTAAAGCCTCTTCATTGTAGAAATGCTCATCATGCACCAGCTCCTTCGGAATCGAGGCTATGCTGATTGCATCGAGACCTGCCTTTTCCATGAGATCCCTTAAGAATCCGCTGCAGTCCTTGCCGGAATATGCATGGAAATGAGAATCGATTATCATAGTCTTATGCATCACATCCTCCCACTTATAAATTTTCAAAGCACTTTGAAAATTTATCTCTTGTACCCGCTTATCCCCATGACAACCGGAATCGCCCCGGAATTCGCACTTTCGATCCTTATTGACCTAATGGCCTTGTCGGGATTCGGATTCTCCCATTCCTGCAGCTGCAGTCCGCGCCTCCGGGGGATCGCATCAGCTTCGGTGTCCGACTTCAGCAGCAACGATATCCCCAGCGACTTGTCGCAGTTTCCGGGAGACCACCAGTCCTTGATATTGTCGCCGCCGATGGCCTCTGCCTTCGCGCTTGAACCATCATCATAAGTCAGGACGTAGTTTATCACAGGTTTCCCCTTTTGTCCATCACCATACCAGGCCGCAGTATGCAGGAAGAACAGCGTGTCAGCCTTGGCGTTCACAGGGATTTCGGCGCTCGTCTTCGGACATTCCGGCATATGCGCCTCGGAATTCAGCACAAGGCATGATTTCCCGTCGTTCTTCGCAGGATCGATTATCTTGAATACTATCTGGTGGTATGTCTGGAGGCCGGTCTTCATCCCGCGCAGGTCGTTATCGGGTCCCTGATCGGTCCACCCGCCTTTTTTGTCGCCCGGAGCATCATCCCTGAAGCCGCGGTTGCATGCGGGGCTGATGTCTATCTGCAAGAAGTTTTCAGGATTGTATATCTTCCTCTTCATATATTTATAGACATCGATCTCGGTGCCGATGTTTGTGGCGAAGGAATGCAGGAAATGATCAGCCCACTGCTGGTGCAGGAGGTTTGACGGCTTGTCCCAGGCGAGCCTTTCGACAATGACTTTCCCTTTTCCGGCATTGAAATCGATCACCGCGCCTCCGGTGGCGAGTTCCGATGCGCCGCCGACTTCCGCCTTCCAGATATCGTCCACTGAATTCCTCTCGTAGATTGCGACGCTGTTTATCCCGGAAAGCGCTTTTGAACTCTTTCCTGCATCCGTCCTTCGCACAGCCCTGACACGGGCGTCGCCCGGATACGGACTGACCTTGATCTTCGAGGAAGTGACAGCTTCAACCAGCGAAGAGTCCGCCCCCTTGCGCATGTGGAACCATATCGTATTTCCTTTTTCGACAAAACTTTTCAGGAGATTCTTCTCATCAGCGGAAATCTTGCTGTTGTTCGTCACCAGCAAAATTCCAGCTTCTGGAATTTTATCTGTCTCAACGCATACAATCCCCTGTCCCTGGAACTTTTTCACCATTTCCTCGTCCCTCAGTACCGAAAGAGCCCTGTATTCCGGAGCTGCGAAATTCGCAAGCCTGTTCAATATGTTCGACCAAACAATTTCAGTTACCGGTTCGGAACTTATCTTGTTCACAATGTCCAGGGAGCATTCCACATACAGCCCTTTTCCATACTGGAGTTCCTGGAGAGGCGCGAACCACATGTTGTCGCAGTCCATCACGGCATGGATGTTACCTCTGCCGAATTTCTGTCTTGCGGCAAGAGAGACTCCGTGCGCCAGATTCCATTCCGGATGGTTCCAGTATTTCAGCTCATCATCGGAAATGTTCTTGACGAGCGGATGATTTTTATCGCAGATGAAGACATTCTCGCGGGCCACAGACTGCTCGGCGTCCGGACGTCCAGCAGGGGAATAGGTCTTTCCGGTCTTCTGTGCGAGTACCAGGACTTTTCCACCTGCAAGCACATATTCATCAAGGGTCAACGGCACGTTTGCCCCCTCGGCCAGGGCGAACTGTCCGATGACGATGATGTCCGGCTTCGCCCTGATGGCATCTTCAACTGTGGAGACGCTGTCGGCTTTGACTCCGATCTTCACCAGCGCCTTGGCCGTTTTCCCGTCCGGATCAAGCAGGCAGATCTTTTTGGCAGTGGCGGAAGCTATGGAATGAGGATATGCCTTCAATGGAATCTTCTCCTCGTGGACGACGGTAGCGCCCCGTGACATTTTGATCTCAAGGACCGCATCCTGCTTTTTTTCGGTCTTAGGGGCGTTGAAGGAAATCTTCTTCCATGCCATCTCCGCCGGTTCTATCTTCAGCTGGAACTTGTCCTCTGCGAACTTCGCACCGCCCATCGAGGTGTTCCATTCAACCATATATTCATTTTGTTTTTTATCTTGATTTAAAAAACAAAAATCATATTCAATTTTTCCGCCTGCAAAAAAATTGCGGTACATTTGTTTTATGAAGAATCGTTCCGGCTTCATCATCTCCTTCGATACCTGATATACCGGCAGATCGTGCATTGTCAGCGTCGTTCCGAATCCAGGGGCGACAGCCCATGGACAGTATCCGGAAAGGACTCCCATCATCCTCCAGACAGGAATTCCAACCTTGAAATATTCGGACTGTCCCGCGCCGAGGAACATGTCCTGCCCCTTATACCACTGGTCGCCAAGGTCCTTGTCATCATAGACTTTTTCGCCGATGAACCTTGCGGCCTTGCCCTTGTCGGGATCGAACATCCAGTAGAGCCCCTCGCCGAAGTAGAGAGGCTTGTCCTTCTTCCAGGACCATTTTTCTCCGCCTGTGAGACCGTAGACTCTCCCTGTCGAGCCGTGTGCACGGCCTTCGAGCCTGTCGAGTATCTGCCAGTTGCTGTTTGGAAGGGGAAGCTCATTCATCTCCTGCAGGTCGCCACCGTGTATGTCTACAATATCCGCCTTGCCGAAGATGTCGCCGTCGCCGCCGAACTTTACAGTACGTGTCGGATCGAGTTTCTTCGCGGCCTGATCGATGCTCTTGAAGTAGAATTCCGAGAAGTTCTTCGCCATTTCATTTTCGCCATACGGAAAACCTTCGTTCTCCCCCTCCCACATTATTATCGAAGGATGATTCCGCTCTTTCCTGATCTGCCCGATGACCGTGTCCTCGGCATTTTTTGCAAGAAGAGGATTCTTGAAATCAAACTGGTCCTTGTGGAAACCGATCGGGAAATGCGAAATCACAAGATGACCGATCTCATCTGCGATGTCGAAGAAGAATGCGGGATGCGGGCGGTGCACCATGCGCGTGCAGTTGAAGTTCGCATTCTGGATGCTTTCCATCTCGGCCTTTGCGCCCTCATAAGGCTTGCCGGCATACTTCTTGTCCCAGTCGAGCCAGCCGGGATGGTAATAAATATGGGTGGCGCATTCACGGAGTATTATCTTCACGCCGTTGAGATAAAAGTCAGTTCCTAAAATCCAGAATTCACGGAAACCGAAACGTGCCCTGCTGGAATCAATGACCTTTCCCCCGTCGAGAAGTTCAGTCTTAAGGAAATAGAGGTTAGGCTCCTTGAAACCCCAGAGCTTCGGATCCTTCCAGTCTGCGGAACATGTGACATTGGCAATGGAGGAAGGGGAAACCTCGATCTCCTTCGCAGGAAGCTCCTTGACGACCTTGTCGCCTTCGAGAACCGAGGATTTGATCGTAAACTTCTTTGCTTCCTTGCCTGTATTAGTGATTTCCACATCGGCATCGATCTTCCATTTACGGACGGAGGTCTTTACGAAGACGTCGCTGATATAGGACTGCTGGACCGCATCGAGATAAACATTCTGGATGATTCCCTTGTGTGAGCAGAACGTGAGAGCGAACATTGACGCGGCCTTGGTCACCGACCAGTCGGCGCCCTTCGGCGCACCCTGGGGATATTTGTCCTTGTTGAGCGCGGAAGTGTTGTCGCCGGTGAAGACCTCAAGTACGTTTGGCTTGTCGAATACGATGCTGTCGGTAGCATCGAAGTCCAGAGGGATATATCCGCCAAAATGCTTTCCGATCTCCTTGCCGTTCAGATAGGCCTTCGTGTCGAAACTGATCTCCTCGAAATGGAGATATATCCTGCTGCCCTTAAGTGAATCCGGCGCTGTAAACTGAGTCCTATACCAGGCGGCATGTTGCGGCCCGTTCCACTCGTTGAACATATATTTCGGCATCGGCACGGCGGTCTTCTTCCATTTTCCGGCGGGCGCCGGATATTTGAAGAGATCCGACGCGAAATCCGTGGCCGTCCCGAGAGGCATGAGATCCCATTGACCGTCGAGTGAATATCTCCGCCTGAAGGAATCTGAGCTTAGCAGACGTGACTTCTCTGAAAGGTCAAATGAGGAGGTGGGGGTAGGGGAACCGGCGTTCGGATCCGGTTTTGGCTTTACAGGAAGCGTGCCTGCCTTGTTCTGCGTGAAAGTTATTGTCACAGTGAAATTCCCTCCATAGCTGGCTGAACCGTCCTGTTCCTTGATTTCGGCAGGCGACACGTTGGCTTCAAGATTGAGATAGGGGGAATTGTCCTTGCGGTCGTCGAAAAGATTTGTCTTGATGCCTTCGTACTTGAATGTAATGAGATATTTCTCCGAGATGAATTCCAGTATTGCTGTGCCGTCCGGCCACACAAGGTTCCTGTCGCCCTTCACTTCTGGTATCTCCTTCCATTCTCCTCCTTCGATCCTATAGTTCATCGGACCAAATGCCGATGTGTCCATCCTGAACGATTCGCCTCCCCTCCGCCAGAGAGTCTTGTCGGAAGTCCGTATCGAACATTCCTGGACTATCCTGTCGGCATATATTTTTGTCGTTGAGGTGATCTTGCTTGAGGAGTCCGAACCCTTCGGCTTAAGTATTCCGGAGGATCTGACAGTTGCGAATTCCGCAGAATCCTCCTTCTCCTGCACGACATCCTTCATATACATCTGCGGCATCCAGGGCTCCCATTCGTTGTCTTTCGAGCCGGTGGTGGTGATGCCGTTGTTGGTGCGCATCAGCTTCTGCCCGTCGAATGAGATCGCGTCAATGCATCCCTTGCCCGAGAAGCTGACCGAAATGGATCCCTTCTTCACCTCGCCCCCGGAGAACTTGTCTGCCGCGGAAAGATTCCCTGTCAAAGACGTAAAAAATGCGGAAAGCATTGTGGCATATATGCCCAATACTTGTATCTGCTTTAGTTTTATCATGTCTTCTCCTTTGAAATATATTCTGTGTAATCCGTGTGTTCTGTGGTTAAATTACTTGTCCTCTTTCAGTGAAACCGTCACGCTGAACTCAGCCCCATAGTTCTTGTTCCCGCGTTCGTCGCTGAATTCCTGCTGCGGACTGTTGTACTCTAGCATCAGAACCGGTTTCTCGCCCTTCCTTTCATCGAAGAAATGGGTTTTTATCCCGTCGAACTTGAAGGTCGCCAGATATTTGCCCCCTTTTACGTCGAGCACAGCTGCATTTTCTGGCCAGAGAAGATTCCTGTTGCCACGTGCTTCCGGGACATCCTTCCATTCGCCCCCATCCGCGCGGAACTTGGCGTTTGCGAAGTTCGCAGCATCCAGCCTGAAGGATCCGCCACAGCGCTTCCAGAGATCCTTTACGGAAGTATCAATCTTGGCGGTGAAGACTATCTTGTCGGCATAGACCTTGATGACTGTCTTGAAGTTGTTCTGCCCCTCGACATCCTTGGGTTTCATAACACCGGTGGTGGTGATGGTCGTGCAGTCCGCCGTATCTGTTTTTTCGACTTTGATGTCTCTGCCCCACATCTGCGGACACCAGGGCTGCCATTCGTCCTTAGGTGAACCGGAAGTGCTGATCCCGCCGTTCGTGCCAAGTATCCTTATACCGTTCACGGACACGGCATCGATTACACCCTTGTCGGATACCGAGATGGAGAGATTCCCCTTTTTGACATCCCCGCCGCCAAAAGATTCAGCGGATTTCGCGTTGAACGTTGCAAATACGGAAAAGGCAAGCACAATCACTCTTACAGGTTTGGACATCATTGTTTTCATCTTACCCCTCTTTGTTTTAAGTAAGGCGGGCTTTCCAGCCCGTTGTATTTTTCTGCGAACAGGCTGGAAAGCCTGTCCTACTTCAGTACCATAAGTAATTCGTATTCGTCTGCTCCCCCATCCGAATCGACTGCACATGCCCGTCGATGAACAGGAAGTTCGCCTTCTTGTAATGTCTGAGCCAGTCGACGCTGTATGGACCGACGCCGTCGGCGTTTGCCGATGTTTCACCAATATAGAAAGTGTTCGCCGGACTTTGGATTTCAGTGAGATAGTGGAAGTTCTGCCAGAGGGTTCCGCAGATCCTGTAGTCGACCCAGGTATAGGTACCGATCCTCGGACCCGAAGCTTCCGTCCTCGCGGGACATATGAGAATCGGATCTTTTCCGTTCCCCTTGTATTCACCAGTTGTCGCAAGGCAGAGCTGATAGAACCAGAAACGCACGAAACCTCCTGTGCCGTGGAGCCTTGTCGGGAATGCGCCGTCCCAGTCAAGAGAATAATTGATGGCCCCTGATCCCATCTGCTTTAGATTGCTCATGCACATGACAACCTTTGCGGAATCCTTCGCCCCCTTCAGGGCCGGAAGCATGAGCGCCACAAGGATTGCGATGATCGCAATGACGACAAGTAATTCTATCAACGTAAAATTCCCCTTTGTCCTCATCTTGATTCCTCCATATATAAATATTTTCGTCCGTAAATATTTATATGAACATATTGTGTCATCAGCTAATGCCAGCATCTTTTCCTGTCATCTATAATACTATATGACATGAATCCCTGCAAGATGCTTGAATTTGATATTATTTAACATATTGTGATATAAATCCTGCGCATAGTGCAGGATTTATATGATGGAAGACAAAATGAGAACGGGTAGATTATGATAGTCTGGCTCACATATTTCACTACTGTAAGACCCATGGACTCCCTGCCCAGGCTGAGCGCGGTCTCCTGCGAGAGATATGACGATCCCTCATATCATTTCGAGGGGAGGACAAGGAGGGTGGAGAGGCTCATGGTTTTCCAATACTCGCTTTCGGGGGAGGGACGCTTTAAGGATGCGTCGGGCGAACACCGTATCGGACCGGGAAAGGGTTTCCTCTGTGAAGTCTATGATCCCGCCGTCTCATACTTCTATCCCCCGGGCTCGATGCGCCCATGGGAATTCATATACATCACATTCTACGGAGCCGCCACAGGAATAGTAAAAGATATCGTAAAGCGGCACGGTGCCATCTTCGAGCTCGATCTGGAATGCAAGCTGATCAAGCAGCTCAAGGCGTTCAGCGTGTATGACGGCACCTCGGTCAGGATATCTGCCTCTGCCGGAGCCTCCCTGGTCTTCGAACTGCTGATGACCTTGGACGGATCCAGGGAATCTTTCCATGAACAGTCTTCCTCAAACCGCATTGTCTCGGAGGCATGCACCATGATCGACGATGAGATCGCAAACGGGATTTCAGTTACAAGCCTTGCCGGAAAAATGGAAATCTCCCGCGAGCACATCACACGGCTGTTCAAGGCCGAACTCGGACAGACCCCCCATGATTACATCGCCAGGCGCAAGCTGTTGCTTGCCTGCCGGCTGCTGAAAGATTCAAACCTCAGTGGAAAAGTCATATGTGAACGTATCGGCGGAATCACCCACCAGCATTTCGTACGCATGTTCAAGAAGGAGTTCAAAATGACGCCAAGCCATTTCAGGAAGATGGGCGTACTTCCCCAGATGTCCTGAGGGATTGCCTCTTAAAAAAAAGCCCCGCACACGCGGGGCTTTTGCTGATGTTGATTTTTGCTCAGCGGTTGTTGATTGTCACTCCATCCCAGGTGTCGGTCCGGAACGGAACCGCAGGCAATCCCTCCTTGTTATAAAGGTTGCATCCTTCGGGATTGTTCGCCCAGGCATACCTGACGGCTACAGGCTTCTTCATGTCATCGCTCGAAACGATGATCTTGTCACCATCGATCTTGGCCTTTGCCCAGACAAAAGCCTTATCGTCGCCAGCAATTGAGAAGTGCTTGAGATCCCCATCCTTGGCAATAAGGCCGCCTCCGACATTCTTGAAGCTGAGTACGATCTTATCCCCGTCGACCTTCATGGAATCATATGTCGGGCCGGAGAATACGATGTCCTTGCCATAGGCGACTTTCAGTGCGGCAAGTTCGAGGCGTTTGCCGACATCCTGCTTGTTCTTAGGATGTATGTCCTTCGCATCGCCGATGTCGATCGCAAGTGCGAGCCCGCAGTTTTTTAAGCCAGATGCGGTCATTGCCTGCGCCTCACGGAGCTCGGCCCATGCCGAATCCTCAGGCTTGGTGGCTGGAGCCATGAAGTTCGCAAGCTGGACGATGAAGAACGGAAAATCCTTTCCAGGTTCGGGCTGGGCCCATTCCTTCCGCCAGTCGTTGATCATCGCAGGAAGAAGCTTCCTGTACTGGTATGCACGCCCGGCATTGGAACATCCCTGGTACCAGATCGCACCTTTGATGGTGTAAGGGATAACTGGGTTTATCATGCCGTTGAAGAGAGTCGCGGGGGCATTCGGATTGTTCGGCCCCATTGGAGCCTGCGGCCTCATGCTCGACACGACGGAATATTCGACCTTGTATTTCCATTCTCCTGATATGTCTACGTTCTCTTCTCCAAGAATTATCCTCATGTCCTTGGCCTGTCCGCCGAATCCGCCGCCGCCGAAATGGTCGAATGCCCTTACCGCAAGACAGTTTTTGCCGGACTTCACGAGATTTGCGGGAATTGTGTATTTGCGCGGGAACGACCAGAAATTAGGAGTGTCCTCCCCAGTTGTTCCAATCTGGGTGCCATTGAAATAAGTCACATCGAAATCATCGATGGAACCGAGGGTGATCGTAAGATCCTTGCCTGCGAGTTTTTCAGGAATTTCAACGTTCTTCCTGAACCATACAGCGCCGTCTATGTTCATGCCCTGCGACTCCCACATGCACGGAAGCTTCATCGTCTTCCAGTCGGAATCATTGAAGTCAGACTTCGCCCATCCCTGTTCGAATCCTTTGTTGCCGGGATCCTTTATCCTGTCATCTTCCTTGCGGGAACCTTTTTCCTTTTCCCAGTCGGCCAGCGCCTTCTTGTAGTTTTCCATCGCATCACTTGAAAGGGCGGCCTTATACCTTTCGATCATCGCGGAAAAGTCGGGATCACTCTCAAGAGTCTTAAAGGTCGTCCAAGTTTCAGCAGGCGTGCCACCCCAGGACGTGTTAATCAGGCCGATCGGAATCTTAAGATCCTTGTTCAGATCACGTCCAAAGAAATATCCCACCGCCGAGAAGTTGCCTACCGTCTCCGGCGCGCATACCTTCCATTCCCCGTTGAGTGTCTTAATCGGCTCGCCGACAGGTTTCTTGGCTACGGTGAAAAGCCTGATCTCAGGATATTTCGCCTCCGCTATCTCCTGCTGTGAGTTGATGGAGCTGTTTACGACAAATTCCATGTTCGACTGTCCGGAACAGATCCAGACGTCGCCGACGAGGACATTTTCAAATTTCGATTTTCGATTTTCGATTTCTGAAGAGACCTCGAGAACGGCAGGGGTGGAATTTTCCTTCATTGTGTCCAGAGTCGCCATCCAGTTGCCCTTGTCATCTGCCTTCGCCTTCTTTTCCTGTGAAGCGAACTTGACGGTCACTTCCGAACCCGGCTTCGCCACGCCCCATATCTTTACGGGAATGCCCCTCTGGAGCACCATGTTGTTAGAGAACATCGTATGGACCTTCAGTTCCGCCGGCGCCGCAGCCTCTTCTGCGGCAAGACAGTTCAACGCCAGCAAAGCGGCTCCAAACAAGATTCCCAAAAGACTCTTTCTCATAACTCCCCTTTCTATTTAAGTAAGGCGGGCTTTCCAGCCCGTTACTTCTTTAATTTATAACAGGCTGGAAAGCCTGTCGTACTATTATCTTCAATATCTCTTCTGCTAGCAATTTCTTGCTCTGTAGTGGAAGAACTATTTTCTTTCCCTCACGCGATATCAAGGTCGCAGCATTGTTGTCCGAAGAAAACCCTCTGTCTTTCCTGCCGACTTCGTTTGCAACTATCCAGTCAAGATTCTTCTTCTCAATCTTCAGTTTGGCGTTTCTAAGCAGATCGGATGTTTCTGCGGCAAATCCAACGAGCATCTGCCCTTTTTTCTTTGATTTTCCAAGGCCGGCGAGGATGTCTTCGGTCTTTTTAAGTTTTATCGAGAGAACTGCCTTCTTTTTCTTTATCTTGTCCTTTGCGAATTTCGCAGAGGTGTAGTCGGCGACCGCCGCCGCCATGATGATCAAATCTGCGGATTTCGCAAGCCTGCGGACTTCGCACGCCATCTCGGCGGCACTTTCAACACTGATTAGTTTGACGGATTTTGGAGGGACAAGAGAGACAGGACCGCTGACAAGGGTCACCTTGTGACCTTTCCTGACAGCGGCTTCCGCCAGAGCGTAGCCCATCTTTCCGCTGGAATAGTTCGATATGTATCTGACCGGATCGATCTTCTCGCGGGTCGGCCCTGCTGTGATTAATATTTTCATAAGATTAAAACTTTACCACGAAACACACAAAACACACGAAAACATATAAAATTTATAACCAAAATCTTACGATTGGCTTTTTTTACGCCATAGTCGATAAATAGAGATAATAAGATAATAGGCATATAGGACAATTGCATATTTGGAAAGTTCTTGAATTGCATGTATGCCTAAGTAATTATCTAGATACATTATCAATATGCATAACGCTATGCCAGTGAAAGACCATATGATGAAAATTACTTTTGATAGGCTTGAATTTGAGGGTATAACCAGATAAATCGTGAAGAATGAAGAGATAGAATAGGCTGTCAATAATATGGATAAAGGTTTAGGGCAGGGCAAAGGTTCATCGACAGACTGATTAACTACACCTGGGCCGCCTAACAATATTATGCCAAAGACAAGGATATTTAAACTCACGAAAAGCAAGATAAGAATTCCAATACAACCATGCCAGGTACTTACTTCATCCATGAACAGGTCGTATCTGCCTTTAGCCTTGGTGTTGCTTTCATGCATATGGCTTTTCCCAAGGGATTTACTTCGTTATTCGAATTCCTTGTTCGATATTGGATATTCAGTATCTTAGTATCTTCGATAGTATCGCGGGAACTTCCTCCATGCGGCCTTCGCCATCGTCGCCGCATGCAACCCTGCCTGACACCGGACCTATGAATTCGACGCCTCTGCTTTTCAGGATCTTTACATTCTGCTGCACTGCAGGATGCTTCCACATCTTCGGATTCATTGCAGGCACTATCATTACCTTGCCTGTATGGGAGATGGCATAGGTCGTAAGGGCGTCATCTGCTATCCCGTTGGCATATTTCCCTATGAAATTTGCAGAGCAGGGGACGATAACAAGCAGCTTGGCACGATCAGCAAGCTCGATGTGCCCGGGCTGCCAGTCGGGCATGGACCACAGATCCGTGATCACAGGATTGCGTGAGAGTGTCAGGAATGTCTGCGGACAGACGAGTTTCTGGGCCGCGGCCGTCATTATGACAACTACATCCTTACCCTTTTTGACGAGCTGGCTTGTCAGATCCGCCGCCTTGTATGCCGCTATCGATCCGGTCACTCCGAGAACTATTGTATTTTTCATATTTTCCTCATTTTTGACAGGATAACAGGATTTACATGATTTTATTCGTCAATCAATTGTTAATTTTTTGCGCAGCAAAAACTTAACAATTATCTTTTTCGTGTCATTCGTGTGTTTCGTGGTCAATCTTTCTCTGCGTGTTCTGCTTGTCCGCCATAGCTTCTCAGCGACGGCGGATGGTTAAGTATAGAATCCCGAATCTTCCAGCCGTTTAGTGCTTTTGTGGAGCATGTCGATAAGTTTCTCCATGTCCTTTACGGTCTCTTCGACGTCCTTGTTGATGATGAGGTAGTCGTAGTCCCGCCAATGGTCAAGTTCGGACTTTGCATCGTCAAGCCTTTTCCGGATGGCTTCTTCGCTGTCGGATGCCCTTGAACGGAGCCGGCGTTCGAGTTCTTCGAAACTCGGAGGGCCGAGGAATATGAATTCAGTGCATTTCGCAAGAAGCGAGTATTTCTTTGAAGATTCCCTTATCTGGAATGCGCCCTGGACATCGATGTCGAGAAGGATGTCCTTCCCAGCCCTAACCCTTTCCAGGATCTCGGTTTTCAGAGTGCCATACATGTTGCCATGTACTTCGGCGTATTCAAGGAACTCGTTGTTCTTGATCTTCTGCTGGAATTCATTTTTAGTCAGGAAATAATAGTCTTTCCCTTCGACTTCTGTTTTCCGGGGTTTGCGGGTGGCGCAGGATACGGAGAAGCACAGTTCAGGATGCTTTTCCCGGAGCATGTTGCAGACGGTCGATTTGCCGGCACCGCTGGGCCCCGACACGATAAGCGCTATTCCAAGTCTTGGTGGTTTCATAATTTTTCTGACAGGATAACCCGCCTTCATCTGACTACGGCGAGGCAGGCAGGATTGACCGGATATCCTTGATTAGTTATGGTTAAAGACAGTAATATAGCCCATAAAAGCCCTGCAAGCCAGTTTCATGGATCCTGCAGATGCGGAAAACGGCTGAGTTCGTGACGCGGTGACGCCGAATTGGAAGAACGACGCCCGACGTCACTAAGTCACCGTGTCACGAAATACAAAATTAAAAAGAAAGCGGTGCTATGCTGGAGAAGAAGAAACTGTTATATTATCCAAAAGGGGCAACCATGGAGAAAATATCTATAGTGAAAGGAAGATAGATGAGCCGGATATACAATCACAGCGGTGGTTATCGGCGACTGCATGCGTTCAATTTTGCCACGATCATTCACCTTGGCACGATCAGTTTCTGCAAACGCTATATCACCTGGAAGAATGATCCGCTGGGTAAGACTCTTGGTCAGATGATTGGCGCTTCCAGATCCGGCAAGCAGAACATCATTGAGGGCTCCGAACGTGCAAAAACCTCTTCCGAAACCGAAATCAAGCTGACTGATGTTGCAAAGGCCAGCCTGAGCGAGCTGCAGGGCGATCTTGAAGATTACCTCATTCAGAAAGGCAGCATTCCCTGGAGTATCCACGAGCCGGATTATCGGGCAATCATGGCCATCATGCTGGGTGAGTTCGCCTATACGGATGACCTTCTGCATGATTACTGGACTTTCCTGCTTGCGGAGAAGAAGAAATTCGATCCCTGGTTGGAGGGCCGTGACGACCTTACTGCGGCCAATGCCCTGATCGTATTGATCCAACGGACGACAGGACTGCTGGGACGACAATTGGAGCAGCTTGAGCGGGCGTTCGTTGCGCAGGGTGGTATCAAAGAGAAGATGTTCAGTGCCCGTATGGAGGCACGAATTGAACCCGATACTCCGGGCTGCCCTGATTGCGGTACTCCGATGAAACGCAGACAGTCGGCCAAGGGTTTCTTCTGGGGCTGCGGCAATTACCCCCAATGCAAAGGTATCCGGCAGATGACGGAAAACGGTTGACTTCGTGCCGCGGTGACTCCGAATTGGAGGAATGATGCCCGGTGTCACGAAGTCACCGTGTCACGAGGGTAAAAATAATTAAATCTAAATTGGCAATCGGAAATAATGCAATGTCCTTTAATCCACAAAAACCATACAACGAACTGCCTCTGCTTCCACCCAAGGCGGAAATAGAGTCAAGGACCATACTCAAGCAGGTCATAAAATCCCGGGCGGCTCTTGCTGAACTCAACGGCAAGGCCCTCATCATCCCGAACCAGGACATCCTCATCAACAACATCACCCTTCAGGAAGCCAAGGATAGTTCGGAGATCGAGAATGTCTTTACGACCAGCGACAATCTTTTCAGAGCTTTTTCCGCCAGTATGAAGAACACCGATCCGGCCACGAAAGAAGTATTGAGCTACCGTGAAGCCCTATGGGCGGCACATACCGAGCTTCAGGAGACTAAGAAGTTCACAACAGCTCTTTTCATAAAGATCGCCCAGCAACTCAAAGAGTCTGATACCGCAATAAGGAACGAACCAGGGACAAAGGTCCAGAGCAGGAAAACTGGGGAAGTCGTATATACACCGCCTGACGGGGAGCATCTCATCCGGGAGAAACTCAAGAATCTCGAAACGTTTTTGAATGACGAGGCGTTCTGCGATTTTGATCCCCTGGTCAAAATGGCGATTGCTCATTACCAGTTCGAGGCGATACACCCGTTCTTCGACGGCAACGGCAGGACGGGAAGGATAATCAATGTCCTTTATCTCGCAAGCAAGGGACTCCTTGACCTTCCCGTGCTCTACCTGAGCAGCTACATCATCAGGAAGAAGGCGGCATACTATTTATTGCTGAGGGGCATAACCGAGAAGAACGACTGGGAAAGCTGGGTGCTCTACATGCTGCAGGGAGTCGAAGAGACCGCGCTCCAGACGATCGACCGTATTGTCGAGATCAGGCAACTTATGGATGTCACGTGCGAGAAAGTTAAACAGGAACTTCCCGTCATCTACTCCAAAGAACTCGTCGAGACGCTCTTTGAAAAACCTTACACTAAAATAGAATCCCTTGTCAGCAAGGATATCGCCGTCCGCCAGACCGCCTCGAAATATCTCAAGGATCTCGAGGAGATAGGCGTCCTGAAATCCCAGAAGTGCGGCAAGGAGACCGTCTATCTCAACACCGAACTCGTGAAATTGCTCTCGAAACAATAAATTTCCCGGATGGGAAATTTATCACTCGTAATGCGTCCACATGCGGATGACTTTCACGGTCTTTGTTTCCACAAGGACCTGATAGACGATCCTGTGCTTTATGTTGATCCGCCTTGAATATGCTCCGGACAGATCCCCGACCAGTTTTTCATAGGGAGGTGGTTTTTGAAAGGGATTCATCTCCAAAATTTCAAGAATGTGTTCCGCTTTTGGGCGTAATCCCGAATATGAAAGTTTTTTGGCGTCTTTCTGAGATTGGTTCGTATAAATCAGTTTCCAACTCACCAGTCAAGCTCCTTGCGGCATTTCTTGACAGGTATTTTCATTCCCTTGATGATTGATTCCTTCATCCCTGGAATGGAGCTGAGATACAAGGTTTCCTGGATCGCCCTCCAGTCTTCTTCAGAGATAAGGACACCGGAATGCCTTTTTCCAGTGATCTGTATGGGCATGTGCGATTCCGCCGCTTCGTCAAGCAGGGAATAGAGATTTGCCCTTGCGTTTGTCGCTGTAATTGTTGTCATGGAATAAATCCTTTCATGCGTCCGTAATAACGTACGCTTCATTTATTCCATGTCAAGCTATCGATGAAATAAAACGCCGGAGTCCTATATGATCCTTATCAGTTCGCCGGCTGCGGGGGCTGGGCTGGCTCATTTGGAGCAGGCGCCTTGGGGCCTTTTCTTTTTTTCTGGCCAGGAGCAGGAGGCTGCAGGTCATTTAAATTAAAGGAATTGTTTTCCGCCATCTTGCTCAGCTCCGCCTGCAAGGCGGGTGTTACCTCAACCTTGATCACAATGTCATTTTCCTCGTTGGCAAAGTTAATGGCCTTCATAAGCTGGCCGGAAAGCGCCTCGTTTCCCTTGGAGAGCATCGGAATATATGTGACTGTCAACGTCTGAACCTGAAGAGTAAGGATCTGGGCCTTCATCTTCTCCTTGCAGTTCACGCGGAGATTGAGATTGACGGTGTCCTTGGTCTCCCCTGTGAAGTTTATGCTCAGTAGTCCGCCCTGGATGTTGTCGACAGGGAACATCTGCTGCACTGGATTATTGTCCCCGCCTTCCTGGTTTTGCCCGGAATTCGGAAGTTTGATATCAGTCACGAAAACAGCCCATAGAGGAGCTTTCTTGTCGACCTTTGCCGCATAGCCCATGAGCTTTGAATTGGAAGTCACATTCTCAGTCGCCGCCAGAGAGGAGAATTTAGTTGCGTTCTCTGGCTTGTCCGTGAAGCCGATCGTGTCCGGTTTCAGGTAGACCATCGTGGTCTTCTGGCCGCCTTTTTCAAAAACGTAGTATGTTTTCCCGTCGATTGCAGTTTTCTTTACAGGGGTGGCTCCCTGGGCCCTGTTGTCGAGAAGCTTGCTGAAGGTCGCCTCCTCTATCTTTGTCTTCATTACTCCACCGCCAATCCTGGTCTTTGAATTGTAGAAGATGACTCCGTTCCCGAAGGCGTCATAGATGTCTATTCCAGCCTGGGTCAGATCATCTTTGAACTGGGCCATTTCAGGGTCAGGATTCGTATCGATCATCTCCTTGAATTTAGGATAGGCCGACAACTCCTTCATGTTTACGCAGGCGAAACCGTCTACGTCGGCAGGTACATACTTCATGAGATCCTCGCTCTGGGCGCAGAGCACGGCGGACAGCACGAACATCGAAATCAGAATCAGCAGTCTTTTCATTTCAACCACCTTTGTTTTATGTTTTTCCAAAAATTATTTCTTTTACTTTATCCTTTGACATTTCAGGTCCGCAGAACGCGACCTTGTCGAGTGCGGACGGCAGGCACCTTTTCCCTATTTCCGAGAAATACGCGTTTTTCTCCTTGGAGGTTACAAAATTCGAAGAGGCCCATTCGCTCAGGTAGCCCATTCCAGCATGCTGGAGGAGGGTGTGGGCAAATACTATTTCCGCTCCCTCTATGAAGTCGTCAATATAAGGTTTCAGGGCTTCAGATGCGAAATTGTCGATAAGGCACTGCCCCGGAGCATTCATTTCTGTTCCGACGAGGATAGGAAGGTTTTTCTTTTTCGAGGACTCGATGAACCTGTGAAGTTCCGCGATCTTCTTCTTCCTTACCTCGGCGTCGGGGAAATTCCAGTTCCTGTCGGGAATGATGTTCACTGCGGCGGCACCCGATTTCATATGGAGGTCGATGAGCGCGTCCGGATCCTTTTCGCCGGCGGATTCACCGTTCAGCCAGGCTACTACCGGTATCGCACCGCATTCCTTGATGAACTTGTTCATCGCCAGAAGCTCCGGGAATGATTTCGGATCCGGTTTGACATATCCTGCCCCTCCCATCTTCATCGTCTTCGAACGGATCAGGTTCTGGAGCTGTACGGGATCATTTATGATCTTTGAGAGCTTGTCTGCGGGAGTCTGGAGCTTCTCCGACCAGAACGCAGTCCGTTCTGCGGCATCTGGGAAGGTCTGTTCGGCTTTTGCATAGTATGCAGAGCATACATGCCGTTCAGTAACGTTTCCTGCAGGTGTCAGAGGAAGGACATCCTTGTCGAAATCAACAGTTACAGTTGCAAGATACGAATTGACCATGATTACGATATCGCGTGTCCGCGCCGAAGCGCTCGAACGCATTCTCTCTAAGAAAGGAGTTGATTTCTTTGGGACTGCAGTACAGATGAAGCCCATTCCACAGTGATATGCGATCCCGGGTTCGCCGGGGGAGTTTATTTCCTTCGCGGAAAGTTCGGGGATGAATACCCTTGTCTCGATGCCGGCGGCGGAACGGAGGTTCAAGCTCCAGGACGCCTTCAGGAATTCATCGACGCCGTCGAGGACGTCGAAGTCAACGGTGGCCGCCGCGAAAAGACCATTCTTCCTGGCCCACCAGGCAATGTAGGTCGGTGAATACCCGTAGCCGTTATAGGAAAAAAATGTATGGCAGTGGAGATTTAACTCCCTTTTATCGGCGGAAAATGAGAGTTCTCCGGCCCCTGTCATCAGCCTCAGCGAATGCAGGGCGGCTTCCCTCTCTTTCAGTTTGAAACTGTTGAGATTATTTTCCAGATCTGCTGTTTTTCCATTTTCTTCCATGAAAAACGCCTTTTAAATTGAACAGTGTCATCATGCAAAACTGAGCTTATAAATTTATTGTATGAATGCTTATTTGCCAGTTGATAAATACAGATTATAGTTTTTAAATGAAAAATAAAGAATTCCACAGTTTGATCCAGAAGAAAGTCCTGGTACTGGACGGTGCCACCGGCACCGAACTCCAGAAGGCCGGACTGCCCCATGGAGCCTGCCCGGAACTCTGGGTACTGGAGAATCCTGACAAGTTCATCGCCATCCAGAAAAAATATCTCGAAGCCGGCTCTGATGCCGTCTACACCTGCAGTTTCGGCGCGAACAGGCTGAAGCTCAAGGAATTCGGAGCCTCCGCAAAAGCCATTGAGATCAACACCAGGCTCGCGCAGATCTCGCGCAAGGCTGCTGGGAAGAAAAAGCTTGTGATAGGTGACATCGGTCCTACCGGAAGCTTTGTCGAACCGTTCGGCGATCTTGTCTTTGATGAGGCCGTCAAGATATTCCGCGAACAGGCACAGGGACTTCTCAAAGGAGGAGTAGATCTTTTTGTAATAGAGACGATGATGGATATCCAGGAGGCGAGGGCAGCCCTGATTGCTGTAAAGGAACTCTGCGATCTTCCGGTGATCGTCTCAATGACTTATACTGAACAGGGACAGACACTCACTGGAACACCGCCAGAGACTGCACTTGTCACGCTCCAGAGCCTCGGTGCTTCCGCCGTCGGATGCAACTGTTCCGTCGGGCCGCAGGCTATGCTGTCCCTCGTGATGGCGATGAAGCCTTTTGCAACCGTCCCGCTTCTTGCAAAGCCCAATGCAGGACTTCCAAAACTTGTGAACGGCAAAACAGTGTTCGACATGGGCCCTGATGAATTCGCATCGTTCGGACCTCAGCTGGTAAAGGCAGGTGTGAACATCATCGGCGGATGCTGTGGGACAAATCCTGAATATATTGGGAAACTCAAGGACTCCCTGAAAGGCTTGAAGCCGGTAAAACCGCTTCTTTCATCCATCAGCGCTCTCAGCAGCCAGAGAAGGACAATTTTCATTTCCGAAGGGCAGCCTCTCAAGATAATCGGTGAGCGCATCAATCCCACTGGCAAGAAAACGCTCCAGGAGGAATTGAAGGCCGGAATATTCAAGGAAGTCCGCCGTTTCGCCGTCGAACAGAAACAGAAAGGCGCTGACATCCTCGATGTGAATGCCGGCATGCCGGGGATAGATGAAAAATCCACGCTCTTTTCTGTCGTAAGACTCCTTTCACATGTGTCTGATCTTCCGCTGTGCGTAGATTCGTCGAAGCCAGAGGCAATTGAGGCCGCACTGAGGATTTATCCGGGCCGCGCACTGATAAATTCAATTTCAGGCGAAAAGGAAAAACTTCAGAAACTCCTTCCGATCGCGGCAAAATACGGGGCGATGTTTATATTGCTGCCGCTCGGAGACAACAACATTCCTGAGACTGCCGAAGGACGCACGGAATACGTGAAGAAGATTATGCTCGAAGCCGGCAAATACGGATTCACTGAAAAGGATGTGGTCCTTGACGGACTTGTCATGACGGTTTCCGCGAACCAGCAGGCCGCGAGGGAAACGCTTAAGATGGTCGAATGGGGCGCCCATAACGGCTTCAATACCGTACTCGGGCTTTCAAATGTATCTTTTGGTCTTCCCGAAAGGAAATGGGTCAACTCCGCGTTCCTCGCAATGGCCGTTTCAAGAGGGCTGACTTTTGCGATCGCCAATCCTGACAGCGCGGAACTTATGTCGGTTAAATTTGCGTCCGATGTACTTACTGTCCGTGACAAGGGATGCCGTCTCTATATCGGAAAATTCCAGGTTTCATCGGAATCCGCAATGTCTCCTGAGAAGCAGGGAGCGCAGATTATTTCGACTGTCGAGCACATCTACAATTCAGTCCTTCACGGGGACAAGGATCATGTCTGCGGATATGTTGAGAAGGCTCTTGGGGAAGGCATATCTTCACAGAAAATAATAGACGATCATCTTATCTCTGCCATCAACAAGGTCGGCGAACTTTTCGACAAGAGGGAATATTTCCTTCCTCAGCTCATAATGAGCGCCGAAGCAATGAAGGCCGCGTTCGATTATCTCGAACCGCATCTCAAGAAAAATGAAAAGGAGGGCAAGGCAGAAAAGAAACATAAGATCATTCTCGCCACCGTCAAGGGCGATATCCACGACATCGGCAAGAACATAGTCGTCCTGATGCTGAAGAACTATGGGTTTGAAGTGATCGATCTCGGCAAGGATGTCGATGCGGACGCCGTCATCCAGGCATTGAAGAAGTCCAATGCCGGAATAGTCGGCCTTTCCGCCCTGATGACGACCACGATGACCCAGATGAAGACGATCATCGACAAATGCCGGAAGGCCGGTTTCAAGAAGTCGAAATACATCATCGGCGGCGCGGTAGTCACCCAGGACTATGCCGACGAGATCGGCGCCGATGGCTATGCCCCCGATTCAGTAGAGGCCGTCCGCCTCGTCCAGAAACTTACAAAATAAGACAGGATTGATTGTTTAAGTATTTTTGTTGGAGTTCACAGCTTTAGCGTGTCATGATGTTTAAACTTTGTTTAGATTGAAGCTGCTATTCTGCAATCGAATTGAGATGGGGGCTCATGAAGATCAAGGACAGGATAAAAAAGTATAAGTATCATCTCCTTGGCGCTATCGTCATAATCCTCGTATTTGCCTTTCCCTTTACAAACCTTTTTGTTTCATATCCTGAAAACAGGGAACCATCTCAAAGGTTCCTTGCTGAGAATGCCGAAGCAGTCAAGAAGAACGTCCCCGATGTCGAATTCTGGATCACCACGGACAAAAGCAGGTATTTCATTGGGGAGGAGATAAGAATCAAGCTTCATTTCAAAAGCAGGGCTATGGGGAAATATTTCATTGACAACAGCACATATGACAGGTCGGGAAGATTCAATACAAGCGAGTATATAATTGACGGACCTGAAAAAGGCTGGGCAGATCCCTTGGAAAGATGGCAGTATTTTTCCATGGGCGGAGGATTAGGACAAGGCGGCTCTGAAGACCTAACAATGGCAGATAAGGATTATTCCCTGAACGACTATGTCAGATTTGATAAACTGGGAACTTATCATATATACTGCAAGACATCTTTGGTAACAACCCGCCAGTCTCCCAATATGCATATGGTATCACTTCCTTTAAAAATTTGTGTTTCTGAACCAAGATGTCTGAATACTTATCTTAAGTCACATATATTCGGGCTTATGACATGTGCACCAAATGACAAGATACGGGCTTATTCCTTCAAAAAACTTAGATATCTCTCCAGCCATAAGGCAATGCACATATTTATTAAATTTGTCGGCACAAGGGAAGCTGGCGGTTTTGAGTCTGCCAGAGGGCTTGTCGGTTCAAGAGATCTGGAATATACGAAAAAAGTCATGCTTTCTGGTCTGACGACTTCGGACATAGAAGTCAGTGATGGATATCTTTTTACTTTTGGCCTCGTCTCACTTCCCCAGGATATGCTCGATGAGATGAAAAAAGTATTGAATGGCCAAAGTACTGCAGAATCTCTCAGGTGGAGTTTTGCCTTTGAGAAGATTAGTGAGTCCAGGAATAAGGCAGAGATGCAATGCCTGGATATCATGTTTGAAAATCTCAAGAACTATTCAGGAAAGAAATTGGCAGATGTATGTTTCTTGCTCCTGCACGATACTCATTATGAAATTTTGTTCTTCAACGGAACCCCCAGGGAAAATAAATATGCACAAGATGAGAGTCTCAGGAGGAAAATAGCGGTTTCTTTCAGTCTTCTTAATAACAATCAGAAATCTGACCTTCTTGGAGAATCCTGGCAGAACATAAGCTGCAAGGAATTTGAGCCTGTCCTGAAGGATCTCATTCAGGACTGCAAGGATAAGCTTGCCTATAATGAAAAACATGAATCGGAATCCTTTGACGAACGAGGAATGCGGGAAATCCTTGAATTTGCCCGGATAAGACTGCTGCAGTTGCAAGGGAAGGGAAAAGAACTCAGGGAAATGATAATAGAATACATGAAGAAGCCAAGTCCAGATTTCAACAGGGAAATCCTGCTTTCGCTTAAAGATGAAACGCTGCCTGAGTTGGATGATATACTGCTGCAGAATATAAGAAAGAATATGGATGGCAGGGCTTCAATGCTGATAAGAAGATATGCGACTTCAAAAATACTTCCCGATGTTGTCGAATTACTGGAAAAAAAGCTTGCCGACAAGAATAATTCTTCTTTTGATGCGGGAGAAATCCTTGCATATATGATGAAGTATCAGAAGGAAGAAACAATGAAGTGTCTGAAAGAATCGCTTGTTGCAGGCAAGGAGATTAGGCTGAGAGACTTATATATATTGTATCCGGATGAAACCGAGGAAATCTATATTGATGTGATTGGAGAACTTGATGACAAAAAGGCTGGGAGCATGCTTCTCGATATGGCCCGTGAAGGCACCGGGAGAAACCTTGACGGAATGCTGTCTGAATTCGAAGTCCTTACCAAAAAACACGCGGAAGGCTTCAATGAATCCGGCGAATACAAGGATTATGTCGGACGAGGCTATTTCCTGCTGTTACTCCTTCAAAACAAGAAAATGAAATTTTCACAGGCTCAGAAAGACAGGCTCTTCAGCCTCCTCACCACTGAAGAGAAAAAGGTCTTCGAGGAGCTAATGCAAATCAGTGAAAAATTATAAAGTCCGGGGATAACATGATCTTCAGGCATCATGGGAATCTAAATTCCTATCATCCGACGGAAGACAGGAATCTAAACGCCGGAGGAATGGATAAATGGAGGGTCAAGTGAAAAGCAGGAAGAAAAAGCTCAAGGTATTCTGGATCGGATTTTTTCTGCTGATTACGTTGTCGTCGGGCCTGCAAGGACAGGATATGTCCATTCAGAGGGCGATTGAGGATCTGGGGGCGGTTGAGCCAGACAGGCAGAAGAGCGCAGTTGAGTTCATTTCATCCAAGGGGGTGGACGTACTGCCAGAATTGCTTGCTTATTTCTATCCTGACATGGAACAAGCCATCGCCGACCTTGGGCATGATGATTTCATAGTCCGCAAAAAGGCCACGGATTTGCTCAAGCAGCGTGGCAGGATCTGTGCGGACAAGATCAGAAAGCGCTTTGAAGAAAGCAAGGATCCCGAAGTCAGAGAGCGCTGCCGTGAAATACTGTCCTCTTTTAAGGATAAGGTTTCCGATGGACACCCCTCCCTGTTCAATGCATATAAAATCGTCTTCCGCGATGGAATCCCGGTTGAAAAGGCACTTCCCTTCTATGAAGAGTTCTTCGGGTCCTTTTCTCTTCTGCCTTCCGGAAAGGATGTTCTTCTTCGGAGCGCGCTTAAGCAGCTAGGGACAGAGGCGAAATACCTTCCTTTGCTCAGGAAGGCGCTTCCGGAGATCAAGGACAAGGAATCCTTTGAGCTTATTGCGAATGCGCTTTTTGTAGCCGATCCTTCTTCGGTTCCGGAAATTTTAAAACGGATTGAGGAAGGTAATTTCAGTGTTGATGAACTGGAGACGAGGCTTCTCAGGACAAAGGAGGCTAGAAATATTGTCCTTGAGAGGGTGAAGAAGAACAGCAGCATCAACAGTCCATTCGCCAACAGCCTCTGGAACATCCCGAATTTCGAGGAAATCTACAAGGATGATGCGAAGGTCTTCCTAGGTTCACCCCGGCCTGATGTCCAGGGCATGGGGCTCAGGCTGATCAGGGAAGATCCCGAGCCATACATTGACACGATCATGGGGACGGTCAGGAAATCACAGGAAAAGGGCAGCCAGGGCGGAAACTACTTTCATTTTTTCAGAGTACTCGAGAAGGTCTCACGCAAGGAAATCTTCCTCCCGTATTTGGACGAATTCCTGAAATCGAAGGATCCGGCGGCATTGAAGTTTGCAGTTGATGTCACCGGAAAGGATTTGGCTCTTTACATGGATAAATTCCTCAAGGCGATGCCACAGGACAACGAATATTATACTGGACAGATTATAAAGTCGATCCTAGAAAAGAATCCAGGGAAGAGCGATGTGGTCAAAAAATATCTTGTCGAGCTCCTGAAGAAATGCAGTCACCGCGACATGGACAAGATAGTTTCACTTTCAAAGACTCTTAAAGAGAAAATAAAGTGTGACGACGTCGATTTCGATGCCTGGTGGAAGAAGATTGCGGAGGATCTTGCTGCCGAAGTGGAAATCAAAGATCGGCAGTGGAAGACCCGCAAGCTTCTGCAGGCTGCCGACAACTTGAATATCAAGCCGGAGATAATTTTTCCCCATCTGGACATGGCCTGTCTGGGATATGGCAACCACCTCCCTGAAAAGTTCATGAAAAGCGGGTTGAAGGGTGAATTCCTTGAAAAGATGCTGGAGGCTTTGAAGAATCCCATTGAACACGACTATTCTGAAGACTTGTTTTTCAAGGATGTTCTTAGGGAAGCTCCTGATTTCTATCCGGCTATCCTGAACGCCTACATGGGCGGACTGAAAAAGTCATCTGCTGCAGACATGGAAAGAATATGCCAGCACGGAAACGGCAACATCATCAAGCTCGGGAATTTCCTATATGGCAATCCTCAACATCGCTCCCTGCTACTGCCATATCTCAAGGATAACAGCGAGAAAATCCGGTTTGTCGCCGCCTGGATTCTGGGCCTGGGCGGATCCCAGGATGCGATTTTGCACAAAACTCTTTTCGAGCTTGGAAAGACTTCCCAGGGCAAGAGTGTACGGAAAAAACTTCTCCATATGATGTTTCTTTCGGAATGCAACGTTGAGGGGATCAATGATCTTGCGGCTGAGATATTGCTCGAACAGGAGGGGGGGCATGATCTGGAGGAAATCTTGAACGGTCTCCCGATTGCCGATCGGAATTATCTCCCTCTTCTGAAGAAGGTTTTAATGAAGCTCAAGGATGGATCCCGGCATAAAGATGCCTGTATTGTTGCGAGATATGTCCTGGAGGCGGATTTGGAGGACAAGGAGGCGAACGAGTATCTCTGCGAGCTGGTCTTGAAGGATCCGGATGTAAAATATTCTGATGAAGCGCTAAGGGCGTTGAGGGATTTTGGAAGAATCCCGGAGATACCAGCTGAAAGATGGGAATACCTGTATAAGAAATCTGCGTATCCTGCCACATTCAACGATTTTGTGAATACGAGACCGGAAAACCTGAAAAATGCCCTGCCGGTGATCATCAGGAATCTCAATCTCTTTGCAGGTGCCTACAATCCGCTCGGGAATATACTGTGGAAGAAAAGTGAAGCGCAGAAAATGCTTGTGCCCGTGCTCCTGGAGCTTGCTGGAAGCAATGATATGAAGATGCGGAAGATGGCCTTCGAGGAGTTGTGCGGCTGTGAAGATGAACTCGCCAGGCATATCGATCTGCTTCCACGGTTTTTGGAAAAGGAGAAGGGCGATGACTGCCTTAAATCCTTGCTCTGGGCCATTGCCAAGGTTGGACTCCCGGCCTCCGGCATGGTTCCGCTTATCGAGCGGAGGATGGAGGATCCTTCATACAGCGAATACTGCATCTTCGCATTGAGCCGCATATCTCCGGAAAAGGAGAAAAGGCTCCAATACGTGAAAAGCCTTATTTCCAAGGTGGAAGACAACGGAGAAGAAAAATGGCGGTTCGTGCGAATGCTGGGACGTGTGAAGGAATTTGAAGATGTCATAGAGCCGGAACTGAACCGGGTGCTCTTCGCAGATGAAGGCAAATGCAGCTATGCGCACGATCAGGTCATCTATGGAATGGTTAAAACACCCTACAGCGAAAAGACCATTGAAACCTTCAGGAAAATACTGGAGAGGAACACGGGTCGTCCTCCAGATGAAACCGAAAGCTGCCTTAGCGCTCTGTTCTGGTGTTTCGATGACCAGCTCGAGGAGGGCGTGAAATTTCTTCCGTTGCTCGAAAAGCTGCATTTCAGAAAACTCCGGGAGTCCAGAACACGAGGTACAATAGTTCGACTGCGCAGGTTCGGAAGTAAATAACCCTTAGGATCAATTCCATCAGCAAATGACAACAGTTGGGGCTTAGGAATGTGGTACAGCCGTTTGCCACGTCGAATGACTGTGGTCTCGGCTGTAATTAGGAATAGAGAAGAAAAAAGCAAGAACATGCCTTGCGGCATTAACTACAAACTTATTAAATACAAGATGGAATTTGTTCGTAGCGGCCTACTGCGGAGGTCGCAGTTTTATCAATAAGAAACCTTTACCGGTTAAGTAGGGCGGTCATTCCTGGCCGCCATCTTGTCGGGCTTCCGCCTTCGCTAAGATGCTACGGCGGGACAAGGGAAAGCCCGACCTACTTCAGAGGCAAGTTTCAAAGGAGTTAAGCCCGCAAGGGCTGTTTGTTGAATGATAGAATAAAGCGAGCGTCTGCTCATTTTATTTTCTTCATGAACTTCTCGATCCTCCGCATTGCTTCCTCTATGTCCTCGAAGGAGGTCGCATAGGCGCAGCGGACGTAACCTTCGCCGCATTCGCCGAAAGCTGTTCCCGGAACTACCGCCACCTTCTCCTCCTGGAGCAGTCGCGTCGCGAATTCCTTGGAGCTGAGTCCGCTGGAACTTATGTTCGGAAATACGTAGAAGGCACCCTTGGGCATGACGCATTTCAGCCCGATCTGGTTGAGCCTTTTGACGATCATGTTCCTGCGCCTGCAGTATTCTGTCTTCATCCTCTCCATCTCGGGCCTGCCGTTCCTGAGCGCCTCGATCGCTGCCTCCTGCGCAAGAATAGAAGCGCAGAGCATAGAATACTGGTGGATCTTCATCATCGCGTCGATCAGGTCCGCAGGACCGCACGCATATCCCATGCGGAATCCTGTCATCGCATAAGCCTTCGAGAAGCCGTGCAGGAAGATCGTCCTCTGCTTCATGCCGGGCATTGAAGCGATGGAGACATGTTTCGCGTCATAGGTCAGCTCGGAATAGATTTCGTCCGTGATGACAATGAGATCGTGCTTTATTGCGATCCTCGCAATTTCGCGGACATCTTCGGGCGTAAGTGACGCACCCGTCGGATTGCATGGGAAATTCAGAAGGATCGCCTTTGTCTTAGGCGTGACAGCCTTCTCGAAATCCTTAGGATCGAGAGCGAACTTGTTCTTCTCCTTGGTGACCACGGCCACTGGTACGCCATGCGCCATCTTGATTTCCGGAGAGTAGGAGACATAACAGGGCTCATGATATATTATCTCGTCCCCGGGCGTAGTTATCGCTCGAAAAATCAGGTCGAGAGCCTCGCTGACGCCAACGGTTATGATGCATTCGTTGACGGGATTGTACCTGACCTTGTAGTTCTTCTCTACGTACTTGCAGACTTCCTTCCTCATGGAAAGCAGTCCGAGGTTTGAAGTGTAGCTCGTGTGTCCCTTCTCCATTGCGAATATCGCAGATTCGCGGATGTGCCAGGGTGTGACGAAGTCAGGTTCGCCAATTCCCAGGGAGATGACATCATTCCCCATGGTATTTACAAGTTCAAAGAAATCGCGTATCCCGCTCTTTGGCAGGACAGCTATATGTTGTGCTATACGGTTCTTCATGTTCATCGATATTCCTTAAGTTATAAAATTTTTCGCCTGAAAAATTTTATCACGGGCTGACTTTGAGCCTTTCAAACGTCTCATCGTTCTCCATGGTCTTTCCTGAGACCTTGTATTTTTTCAGGAGGAAATGAGTTTCAGTTGAAATTATTCCGTCGATCGGCGCGAGTTTGCTCGAGACGAACGTTGCTACTTCCTGGAGCGTCTTCCCGTCCACTTCAAGTCCGAGGTCATATCCGCCGGACATGAGGGAGAGGGATGAGACTTCCGGGAACTTGCAGAGGCGTTTCGCGATCTTGTCGAATCCGCCTTCGCGTTCGGGCCTTACCTTCACCTGTATGATGGCCTTTACGGCCAGTTCAGGCAGTACCGATTCGTCTATTATCGCCTGATAGCCTTTTATCGTGCCGTCCTTCTCAAGACTCTTTATGGTATCTGAAACAAGTTTTTCTTTTTTGCCCAGACGGGCCGCTATCGCCTTGTCTGAAAGTCTGGCGTTCTCCCTCAAGATCCTGATGATGTCTTTTTTCATGTCATACCCCGGTTATATATTGTTCAAACAAAGTATGTTGGGCTTCAGCCCGACAATCTTAAACTTAAGATAAGAAATGTCGGGCTGAAGCCCAACCTGCTTTTGTCGTAAAAATCCTTATTGACCTCAAGTTGTAAAACTCAACACTCGCCCCATAATTTGCTATCCAAATCCAAGTTTGCAATAGTTATTCAGAATTTTGACTGCTTCAGGCAAAATTCTGAATTTTACATCAGGTTTACGGCGTCGACGTCTACGTAGCAGTCGATGTCAGTGGGGCGCTTGGAATGGAGGGTGAGTTCACGGAGCGCCTCGCGGAATTCCTTCATCCGATCGCCGCGGAACATGATCATGTAGCGGTATTTTGCTTTTATCCTGGTCATGGGGGACGGCTGAGGTCCTGCGACCTTGATCTCCTTGGAAAGGTGAGGACGCAGCTTTTCGAGGAATTCATCTGCGAACTTCGCAAGCTGTTTCTCGTCGGGTCCGCGGAAATGTACTATGATGAGATGTGAGAACGGAGGGAAGTTGAGCTTCTTCCTGAAAACCAATTGTTCATTGTAGAATTTCAGGTAGTCATTGTTCTTGGAACACTGGATCGCCGTGTTCTGCGACTTGAACGACTGTATCAGCACTTCGCCGGGTATGTCACCGCGTCCGGAACGTCCAGCCACCTGCGTAAGAAGCTGGAAAGTCCGCTCCTCGGCCCTGAAATCTGAAAAGTAGAGGCTGAGATCTGCGTTTATTATCCCGACAAGAGTGACGTTCGGGAAATCCAGTCCCTTGGCGATCATCTGTGTACCGATCAGGATGTCGATCTTCCGGTTGCGGAATTCGCGCAGGACTTTCTCATAGGAATCCTTGTGGGTCATCGTGTCATGGTCCATCCTTGCGATCTTCGCATGAGGGAAAAGCTCCTCTGCGATGTTATCGAGCCTTTCAGTGCCGAGTCCCTTGTATCTGATCTCGGGATCACCGCATTGAGGACAGCTTTTGTGTGCGGGGATGACAGCGCCGCAGAGATGGCAGGAGAGGCTCTCGCGCTTTTTCGAATATGTATATGTCATCGAACATTCGGAACATGACGCCACGTATCCGCACTTGGTGCAGATCATCCTAGTGGCGAAACCCTTCCGGTTCAGGAAAATTATTGTCTGTTCCCCCTTTTCAAGACGGCCCCTGATCTCGTCCACGAGCTCGCCGGAGAAAATCTTCCCTGCTCCCTTCATGAATTCGATCTGCATGTCGACGATCTTGATCTTCGGCATGACGCAGTTGTCTATGCGCTTCGTCAGCTCAGCCATCGCGTATTTGCCAGTATAGGCATTGTGATATGATTCGAATGAAGGAGTGGCGGAACCGAGTATGACAACTGCCTTTTCCATGAAACCGCGCATGACAGCCACGTCCCTGGCGTGGTAGCGGGGTGCTTCGTCCTGCTTATAGGAATTCTCATGTTCCTCGTCGACGATGATCAAACCGAGATTCTTGAACGGTGCGAACAGAGCGGATCTCGCGCCGACGACAATTTTCACCTGTCCGCGGTGGATCCTTGTCCATTCGTCGAACCTTTCACCGTCGCTCAGCGAGCTGTGCAGGACGCTCACCATGTCTCCGAACCGCGAACGGAATCTTTCGGTCGTCTGGGGAGTCAGGGAGATTTCCGGAACGAGCACTATTGAATCCTTTCCCTGCTGGAGGGCGACGGAAATGGCGCGGAGATAGACTTCGGTCTTTCCGCTGCCGGTGACGCCGTAAAGCAGCAAAGCATGTGGTTTCGCTGCAGGGGAGCCCATCATTCCGCTTATCTTGTCGACCGCCGCCTTCTGTTCGGTTGTCAGTTCCGGAGGAGCGGATTTCACGTATTCAGTATTGGCGAACGGATTGCGGTAGACTTCCTTGTCCTCTTCAATCAGCATTTTTCCTTTTACCAATGCCGTGAGGATGCTTTTTCCAGCGGAAGTCTCGCGTTTAATGAATTCCGAAGAAGCGCCGGGGTGCTGGAGGAGGAGTTGGATCACTTTTGTTCTGGCGGGGGATTTTTTTCCTTTTTCAAATATGTATTTCTGGGCTTCTTCCGGCGACACCAGGTAATAAAGCTTTATTCTCTTGCGTTTGATCTTTCCGCTTCTGACCGCGCTCGGGAGGAGGGCACGTACTGCCTGTTCCTGCGAACAGCAGTAGTATTCGGAGATCCATTTTCCAAGCCTGAGGAGGGTGTCGGGGATCTTCGGGTGGACTTCGCAGACGCTGTCGATCTTCTTGAGCTTGTCCAGGGGATAGGAAGATTCATTTTTAACTCCTACGACATAACCGCGCCTCTGGGTCTTGCCAAAAGGAATATAGACCTGCACTCCGGTATGGACCTGGGATTCCATCTCCTCCGGGATCAGGTAGTCAAAGGACCTGTCCAAAGACAGGCCGAGTATTATTTTCGCGATTTTCATGCCACAGACTTTCACAGAGTAATTTTATAACCACAGAGCACACGGAATACATCCGCCGTCGCTAAGAAGCTATGTCGGACAGACAGAAAATATAAACCACGAAACACACTAATCACACGAAAAACTCCTAATTGTCAACTTTTTGCTATGCAAAAACTTAACAATTGATTTTGTGACAAATGTGCAAAAAAACAAGAAGGTGAAGGATAGTATTACAGATTAGAACAAGGAGATATATAGACAGGATTGCAGGATTAACAAGATTTGGAATTCACAATGCAATCATTTGGCGTCATGGGATATTGATTCTGAAGCCTGTTGTATCTCTCCCTTGAGCCGTTGCGTCACGCGTAATTCCAGAGACGTGAAACCAGCATTGGCATTCGGACGCATGAGTGTGTCTCTGGCAAGCAGTCGTTTTTCCTCCATGCGCAGATAGGGTCTGGAACATATGTTGACGAGGATCAGAGACAGAGCCAGGACCGGAAGAAGAGTTCTGAACAGACTTCCGTAGTAGGCCGCAAATGTTTTGCCCCTGCGTATATCACAGTATATGCCGTGGACGATCAATGCCAGGACGGTTAGTACAGCAAGACCTGTTGTCGTCAAGATCTGTATAAGACCGTATGTGTCGTTATTTATACAGAGATCCGGCATTATAGAGACAATGGCAAAAAAGCTTATGAGGCTGCACCAGGCGATTTTCCAAAAACTGGTCATAGGAGGGGGAACTGGCAGGAGAAGTTCCTGGCAGCGCCTACGTACAATACTTCTTGCGGTAGCGACAATAGAAACCAGCATGACCAGAAACAAGGCGAGGATTTGCGAGATAAAAGAGGAAAATCTCATGAAAATGTTCAGATCCCATCCACACCAGGGAAGCCAGCGAGTGATGAGATAGTAACCTGTTAGAGGCAGAAGTACTCCGTACACCATCATGCGTACAACTTCGCCTATCCCAGGCAGCAGCAGGAGTATGCCAGCGCCTCCTCCACGGATCCAGCGATAGTGCATTCCCGCCAGCACTGAAAACAGGATCAGGATGAAGAGGACTAAAGACAGAAATATAAGAGCGAAGCCTTCGGCCACCACATAGTCCAGATGACGGCCTGGAGCCAGCTCTTCGCGTGTTGGATATTCTCCCAGTGCGGGGAGGAGCATTCCAGCGAGGATTCCGCCATGGAGTTTCAGATCCATGTCAAAGGTCTTCAAAGTCCCTGCCGGGACCTTGGCATCCTTGTCTTTCTTATCCTTCCAGTTCTTGACGGGCGCAGCAAGGGCTGTGGCTTCCTTGCGTGCCTTCTCAGCCGCAACCTTATCTCCAATTGATTCATAAATTTCGGGCACGCGCTCTGCTGCAAGGTTCGCAATCGCAGAGACCACGAAAATATCTATAAGAGTGAAAGAGTCCTTGTTGATCTGAGGAACTAATTTTCGGTGTGCGTTCAGGAAAAGGTCAGCTTCATCGCGATGCCCTTCCTTTGCCATTAGTTCGCTGTAGAATATTGTTGCGCGCTCCAAATTACGGAGGTGTTGCATGTCTGGCAGCATTAGGCCGGCAAGCAGGTCGATCTGGGAGATCTGCTCTAGGAACGAAGTCGGTTCGCCCATTATATTCAGTTGTTCTACGGCCATTTCGCGGGTATAGCGCCGCCATTCCGGTTTGGCAAGACCTGCCTTGAAATGGGACATCGCCTCATCCAGCTTTGCACGGTCTTTTATCAACACGTCGTATGTATCTTTTGGTTTGCCATTTGTTCCAGTTGTCCGGACGGACTTAATTTCTGCAGCCTGTTCAAGCAAAAGGCTGGCAAGGATGTAGTCGAAACGTGCGTTGTCCGGATCCAGAGAACGGAGTTTTATAATCTCCTCAGACAGTTTTTTGTTACGAGTTTCAGGCGTTGGGCCAAATTCATAACTTTTGTTTAGCAGATGTGTCATATAGTTGTGCATGTAGACCTTGTTCTGGGGACATTTATCGAAGATCGCCTTCTGCTGGGCGAGTGGAGTCGGTTTTGTTGTATCACCATTCAGTATAAGGTTTTCATCAGGAGAGAATTTCCTTTGCACCATGAGGATGTCAGGTACTTGAAATCCACATCCGAAAACTTGTGCCGTTTGAATGATCATGAGAGATCCCCAGTCGGTTGTCAGGAAAGCTATAGCGATTGCCAAAGGCGCAAGAAGCCATTGGACCGCTATTCTTACAAGTGTCCGCAGCCGCATGCGGTGTCGGTTGGCGCGTTCAAGGCCGTCGGCGATTTCAACAGGAGTGCCCATGGCACGCACTGCCTCGTCGGCAGCGGCTTCAGGAGCAAGCCCTCTGGATTCGGCTTCGTGCTGGTATTCCTCGAGATGCGAACGCAGTTCAGCCTTTACATCGAGTTGGAGTTCAACGTCTTTTCTTAGTCCGGATGTTGCTGCATCAAGGAATTCATCGGTTTTACTGTTTCCATTCATGGCTCCACCTCCAGTTCATGCAGGTTGGACAAGGAGAAGCGCGTTTACCGCCTTTGAGAAACTGTTCCACTCGTCCTTGCGTTCGGCAAGGGAGGCAAGCCCGCGTTTCGTTATCCGGTAGTACTTGCGCTGCCGCCCAGAGTCAGCCTCAACCCAGCGGCTCTGGATCAATTTGTCGCCTTCCAATCTGTGCAGCCAGGGATACAGGGTTCCTTCCTTCCAGTCGAATACATTGCCAGTACGCAGATTTACAGTCTTGATGATCTCATAGCCGTACCGTTCCTGCTCGCTCAGCAGTTGGAGAATGACCGGCTCGATGCTTCCTTTTACAAGATCGGGAGAGAAATCCATAGTTTTCCAGCCTCCATTTTGCGGCTTTGGCCATAGGCGCCTTATGCCATTTCCCATATACCTCGTGTTCCGAGGCTATAATACATCGGAGCACGAGGTATGCAAGTGGAAAAAGTAAAAAAGATTGAAAAATTCCAGATGCTGTCAATTCCCGCTGGTCTTTCAGGATATGCAAATGAAACTTTCTAGTACGGAACGTCTTTGTTTGCAGTTACTAATAGTCTCGATGCATTTCCTCTTCAAAGGAGCGCGGGTTTTCCAACCCGCGTTACCCGTATATGGCGGGTTGGAAAACCCGCCCTCCTTTATTTTGGAACTCCATTCTATTTCGAGACTATTAGTAACTACCAGCACAGATTCAGATTCTCATAACGGGCTGTATTTCACCGTTATCTTGGCCTTTTCCACAGGACCTTTCAGCGTCAGGGCGATACGGGTAGGGTCGAGCTTGCTGTGCCTTTCCTCCTTTATCTCCTCGGATGTGATTTCAATTTCACCGCCGTCGGTGGAGAATTCCGCAAGTATCTTCTCCTTCCCTGAACTGATCACCAGCGACGAACCTGTTTTCTTCTCAAAGGAGCCAAAAGTCACTATTGCGGTTTCAAAGGCCATGGGTTTTGAAAAGGCCACTTCGTCCGTCACCGTCAAGGAACCGTCCCCTTTTCTCGAATACACGAAGGATCTTTTCAGGGATTTCAGTTCTTTGACATCGTAAAGCGAGCTTATGTCCATTTCAAAGGTGTCGCACACATCGGAGAATTCTGTCTTCAGTATTATCGCCTTCGCCTCCTTGCCGGTCTTCTGGAGCTGTCCTGCGACGACTGGCACCGGATGTCCGAACGAGTTGAGGAGATTGCTGTCATAACGTTTGGCGCTGAAAGTCCTGGCAGTGTATACCTCGCCGCCGGGATCAAGGACGATCGGTTCCTTGCCGAGTACGATTACGTAGGAGCCGACATCGTTGTGGTTGTGCTGTTCACCATTGTGGCCGCCTTTCAGTGCGACTCCGATCTTGCAGGAGCTGTCTTTTGCAGGACGGCATATCAGTACTCCGGCATTGTTGAACCATGACCTTAGCTTGTCATCAGCTTTCCCGGGAAGCTCAGGGACTTCGGTCTTTTCCGGGAATGAGGCGGCGAGACAGTGGAACAGATCATCATCGCAGTTGAAGTTGTCATATCCATCCGTCAGCCCATATCTGTAGGCTATGTATTTGACCAGTGAATCCCTGGGCCTGGCTTTGATGTCGCAGTCTGCGAAGGCGGGATACACTCCATTGATGATCTCGATATTTACGGGGAATTCAGACATGACCTTTATTTTCTTGTCATTGAAAAGATTCATCTTCCCGTGTGTAGCCTTCAGTATGGCTTCGGTAAGTATGGCATAATGGCCGAACCCATAATTCCAGTAACCCAGTCCTTCGCTGCAGTAGCCGTCATCCGTGAAGCCCGCCACATAATATTTCGAATACTTGATACCTTCAGAGATGAACAAGGCTCGCTCCTCCTTTGATTCAAGCATGGTGAGTCCTGTGGCGGTAACGCAGCCGAGGCATACGGCGTTCCAATTGCTTTCCCCCTTGAGCCACCACATCGGCTGTTTTCCTGAGAGCATGTTCTTATAGGGGGTGACAATTCTCCTTCTGATGTTCTCTTCGATCATTGTCCGGCAGCCTTGGCTTAGTTTGTCTCCAAGGACGAAATATGAAGTCGCCAGACTGAGTCCGAGCATGCTTGAGGCAAGATCTATTTCCAGGACTTTTCCGTTGAAATTGTCAAGCTTGCGGTCATGAGCCGGCATTACCCAGGTCTTCTCCCTGCATATCTCACTTATAGATTCCTCCAGTGCCGGGATGAAACGGCCTTTGTTCTCCAGGCATTCGGCAAGTGTGAGCGTCTTGATCCTGCTCCGCCTTTTGAAGTTTACGTCCTGCCATCTTGTGCGGTTGCCTGTCCTGCTGAAATCGAGATAAACATCGTCCGAGGTTTCAGGCATCGGCTCCTTCAGGAGTTTTTCGGCGTTAGGGACAGCCTTTTTGAAAGCCGCGGCTTCTTTTAGCTTGTCCCATTTCTCCCTGTCGGAGATCCTGATTCCAGGACCGACGGGCTTGTCATCGAGATAAGAAGATATTTCCATGATTGTATTTTCCTTTTGTTGTTTGTCTGCGGGCTCCGCTCCGTTTACGGAGAGGACCGAGAGGAAGGCAATAGTTAATATTCCGTTGAAACTCATTTTCCACAAATTTAAATGTTATAAGAAAAAGAAGGGACGGACTTAAGGCTGTCCCTTCCTTTTCTTATTCCTGTAATGATAATAAAGGCATAAAAACCAGCATGCCGCGACGATTATTCCGATCATCTGGATTCCCTTCAGGACGCCCATCCAGCTTATTAGATAAAAGGATGTGAACAGTGTTCCTGCAATGCTGCCTGCTGTGGAGATAGAATACACATTTCCCGCCGAAGATCCGACTTTTTCAATATTGGTGGCAATGGCTTTTACAATGATGGGTATGACAGCCCCCATGAAGATGCAGGGGACCAAAAAAAGAACAATTGAAAGAAGCAGTGCGCCAAGCCTTGTGTCAAGATTCATCGCCTTGAAAATATTGCACATCCAAGGAGCGTAGTAGGGTGTCAGGACTATGAGCACCGAAGGGACCAGGATGATCCTTGAAAGAATGTGGATGTCCGATCTTTTGTCGGCAATCCTTCCGCCGGCTGCATATCCGATGCATAGTCCGGCGAGGAAGACGGAAATGATCGCCCCCCAGACAAAAATTTCGCTTCCATATACCGGGGCAAGTATCCTAGTGCCCAGTATCTCATATCCCATAACGGCGAAACCCGTCAGGAAAGCGATTGAATATAGAATTGTTTTTGACATAGAGACAATATTATAGACAGGATTACGGGATTAACAAGATATTATAAGGATGATGGAAAAGTTGAATTGCACTTTTAGAGTCTGTATTTAATTATTATCCTGAAAATCCTGTTATCCTGTCAACCTACTTCATTGTTTCGATGGGTGCGAAATCATCCTTCAGTATATCCACCTTTTCAATCATTTTTCCGATCTCGTCCTCTGGCATCCTCGTGTCGAGCATTTCACCGATGTTCAGGCTGAGCCTTTTCTCCGCTTCTATTTTCAAGGCCTTCTCCTTCAGCTCTGCATTGTCGAGTTTCCTGCCATACGACGAAAACGGGATATAATTCGAGTTGTTCTCCGTTATAAAAACTGCAAGGTCCGGGAAAACGGACCGGACAGTTTTTATCTCGCTCGCTATGAACGTTGGTTTCCCGAGGTTTGCGATGTTCGCAGTCATTATGCCGTCCGGAGCCAAAGAGTCGCGGACTGTCTGGTAAAATTCGATGGTCGTGAGCTGGAACGGGATCCGGTCGGCGGTGTAGGCGTCGATGAAGATGACATCGTATTTTTCCTTGTTGCGGTTGATGAAGTCCCGGCCGTCCCCGATCGTGATCTTGATCTTGTCATCCTTCTTGAATCCGAAATAATTTTCCGCGATGATTGTTATTTCCGGATCTATTTCGACGATGTCGATGACAGCATCCGGGAAGTTCTTCCTTACGAACCTAGGCACAATACCTGCACCGAGGCCGATGAACAGTACTCTTTTAGGAGGGATTTTCAGGGCGGGCAGGAATATCGTTGAAAACCTGCAGTAGTTGGAGATCAGTTCATCCGGCATCTTCGGATTCCATATCCCCTGGGAGCCCTTGTTGGGATTGAACACCATATGCCTGAGACCTTTGCTGTCCTCCTCGACGGTCACAAGGAAATACTGGGTCTGCTTTTCATACAGAACATTTCGTTTCTCGGCATGCGGCAGGAAGAGATTGCCTATGCCTTCCCAGAATCCGGTTTCCTGCACCTTCGGCTTCGCCTCGGGGGCTTTTTCCTCGCCCAGCGAGGAAAAAACTATCAGCATGAGAGAGATTAGGATAATTGACAGTTTGAAATGGATTTTCATTTTTATTTTCAATTGGACATAAGATTATCATTCTAACTTCCTAAATCAATCCTTGCAGCATTTTGCATTCAACAGTAAAAACATATGGAAGCTGCCTTGCGACATTATTGACAGTCTCTAAATAATTCAAAGACAGGGACAGGCTAAAGCCCATCCCTACTTTTCAAACTCCCCTTTTCTTTACCCTTAAAAGGTGTTATTTTAATGGTTTGAGATAAATCAGAATAAAACAGCGGGGCTCCCATGCTTAACGAACTCAGGAAAGAGATAGACCAGATTGACGAAAAGATAGTCAAGCTCATAAATGAGCGCTACAAGCACGTCATCGAGATAGGGCATCTGAAACAAAGGACCTCACGCGAAATCTATGTTCCCGAACGTGAGAAGGCGCTGCTCGGAAGGCTTGAAAAGCTCAACAAAGGACCGATGTCACCACAGGCCCTCAGGGCCATCTACAGGGAAGTTATGTCCGGGGCTATTTCACTCGAGAAGCCTCTGACGATCGGTTTCTTCGGTCCGGAAGCCTCGTTCACGCATCTTGCGGCTCTCAGCAAGTTCGGCCATTGCGCAAAGTATGTCCCGAAATCCGGGATATCCGACGTTTTCAATGATGTGGAGACCGAACGCATAGACTACGGGGTTGTCCCGATCGAGAACTCCACCGAAGGGGCGGTGAACCATACCCTCGACATGCTTGTGAATTCCTCCGCGAAGATATGCGCCGAGATCAATACCAGGATCCATCACAACCTTCTGGCGAAATGCCCGATGAGCAAGATCCGGAAAGTCTACAGCCACGCGCAGATCTTCGGCCAGTGCAGAAGCTGGCTGCAGGAGCATCTGCCCGGAGTCGAGACAATTGAATCATCGAGCTCAACCAAGGCTTCAAAGGTCGCTGCAGAGGAGAAATATTCCGCCGCAATCTCAAGCACGCTTGCCGCAGAACTCTACAAGCTCGACATTGTAGCCGACAACATCGAGGACAATGCCGACAATACGACAAGGTTCCTAGTGCTCGGATGGCAGGAACCGCGTCCGACCGGTGATGACAAGACCTCCATCTGCTATGCAATAAAGGACAGGGTAGGGGCGCTCTATGATTCGCTGCTGCCGTTCAAGAACGAGAAAGTGACTCTGACGATGATCGAGAGCCGTCCGTCCAAACGGAGGAACTGGGAATACTATTTCTTCCTGGATTTCCACGGGCACCATGAGGATCCCGCTCCGCAGAAGGCTTTAAAGAAGCTCAAGTACATGTGCCAGTTTGTCAGGATACTGGGAAGTTATCCGCGTTCAAGAGATATTTTGTAACTTGATACTTGATACTGGAAACTCGTAACTTGTAACTGGAAATTTGTGATTGGAAATTAGTTGGAGTTCACAGCTTTAGCGTGTCTTAGTATTTTGTTCTGTTGTTTAAATGCTTTTAAATCAAAAATTAAAAATCGAAAATAAACCATGTCTGTTTTAAAACACGTCAATCCGCATGTTATGAAAGTTTCACCCTATCAGCCGGGAAGACCGATAGAGGAGGTTGCGCGCGAACTCGGGCTTGATCCTGATGACATCATAAAGCTGGCCTCGAACGAATCTCCTCTCGGTCCTTCTCCGAAGGCAATGAGGGCGATGAAGAAGGCATGTTCGGAAATGCACCTGTATCCCGATGGAGGGGCATATTACCTGCGGAAAAGAATATCCGAGCATTATGGATTTCCTCCTGATCATTTTATATTCGGCTGTGGATCCAATGAACTGATAGAGTTCATCGGCCACAGCTTCCTCTATCCCGGAGTTTCGGCCGTGATGAGCGAGAAGGCGTTCGTGATCTACAAGATCATCTGCGGCATGTTCGGCGCGGAAGTCATTGAAGCCCCGATGAAAGGGCTGACACACAACCTCAGGGCCATTCGTAAGGCGATAAAGGACAACACACGCGTAGTCTTCATATGCAATCCGAACAATCCTACCGGAACCATGGTCAGGGACAGGGAAGTCAGGAAATTCATGGAGAAAGTGCCTGACGATGTCCTCGTGGTCTTCGACGAGGCGTATGCGGAAATTACCTACAAGAGGATGCCGGACACGCTGTCCTTTGTGAGGGAAAATCGCAATGTCATTGTCTTAAGGAGTTTTTCGAAGGCCTACGGCCTTGCCGGACTCAGGGTGGGATATGGAATAGCGAAACCTGAGATCATACATGCTCTGGAAAAGCCGCGTCAGCCTTTCAACTTGAGCAGGATGGCTCAGATCGCAGCGACTGCAGCCCTCGACGACCAGAGTTTTGTCAGACGTTCCCGCAGGACCTACAAGAAAGGCGCACATCTGATCATGAAGGCATGTTCCGATATGAAACTGGTATTCGAGCCTCCTGTCGCCAATTTCATCTTGATAAAAGTCGGCAATGGATTTGAAGTCTTCAACGAGCTCCAGAAGAAAGGCGTGATCGTCCGTCCTATGGGGCCATACAATCTTCCTGAATGGATAAGGGTTTCCATAGGAAAGGAAAATGAAAACATTCGTTTCCTTTCAGCCTTGAAGACGGTGGTTTCTTCCTGATTCCTCTCCATACATTATGAAAATCAAATATTCTTGCAGTTGGAAGTGAAAATATTTCTTAGAAATCATGACTTTAAAAGGATACTGGTTTCATGGAAGACAAACAGGATGCTGTTGCCGGCAGGAATAATGTATTCAAGATGCTGATGTTGTTCCTAGGCCTGATATTTGTACTTGCGATAATATTCTTTCTTTTTGTCTATTTCGTGTACGGCAGCTACATGAACGGGCTGAAAACAAAGCTTGATGCAAAGCTGAAGGTTCTCCGCGAGGCCGGATATCCTGTAACCCTTTCCGAACTTGACTCCTGGTATACTGCTGTGAAGGACGAGGATAACGCGGTCCTTGTCTACCAGAGGGGATTTGATAGCTTTATTGAAATTGGGAAATGCGATTTTGCAGGAAAAGTCCCTGAGCTGGCAGGAAAAAAAGCAGAGGATGGCGCCTGGGAGCCGATGAAGAACATTCCAATTGCCGGGACATGCAGGACTCCTGTGCCTCCGGATATGCTTTCAGAACGGGAAAGGAAGATGTCTGCCATCTATCTAGAAACAAACAAGGAGAGCCTGCAGTTCTTCAAAATGGCCGCCAAGATGGAGAAATGCCGGTTTAAAATAGACCTGAAGGAAGGCTATATGATCTTTCTTCCTCACCTTTCCCGTCTCCGGAACGGGGTGCGTCTGCTGGCCCTTGAATCACTTCTGGCGTCTGAAAAAGGCGATCTGGAGACCTGCCTGGAAGACATTGAGTACATATTCGGGATTGCACGCTCCCTCGATCGTGAACCCGTGCTCATATCTTTTCTTGTCCGGAATGCATGTAATGCCATTGCTATAAATGCCGTTGAAAATCTTCTGAGCCGTGTTGAACTTGATGAAGCGCAGCTCCAGCGGATCATGAACGCTATTCAAAATACTGAAAATCCATATGGGCTGAACCGCGCGCTCGCGGGCGAAAATGTATTCTTCATAGATATGGATTGGAGCAAGTTCTGGGCCAGTGAAGTATTATCAGGCGAAGGGAGTTCAGCGGGAACATCTGCATTGATCAAGTTCCAGAAAATTTCGGGGATTTCCATGAAAAGCAAAATAATATGGATGGAATTTATCACTCCGGCGATGGAGGACAGTAAAAAACCTTTCCCAAAGGCTTTGAAAGACACCGCCGTCAATGACAATGCCTTCTATGAACGTGCAGGAAAGGAGAGGTCGTCTTTAAGCCCTTATGATAAACTGGCTTTTATTCCTGTCGGCATGATGATGCCGGGGTTGTCGACAGCCATAAGCAAAAAAGCACAGATCCTTGCCATGCATAGGGCCGCCATGACCGCGCTTGCAATCGAACGCTACAGGCTGAAGAACCGTGCTTTGCCTGAATCGCTGGACATGCTTGTGCCTGAATTCCTTCCTGTATTGCCGCAGGATCCTTTTACAGGCGGTAATTTCCAGTATAAAAAAGGGGGTTATGATTATTTCCTCCAGAAGGATGCGGAATATCCCGGGATGGAAAAGAAAAACATCGTATTGCATAAGGTGAAAAGCTTTGGAGAAAAAGCTGATTCTTATGAGAAGGAGGCATGCTTTCTGCGTCGCAATGGATATATGATATACAGCCTGGGCGGAAATCTTACGGATGAAGGAGGGTTCCCTGACAACTCCACGGGAGATATCCCCTTCAGGATTGCCAGATGAACAACAGGAGATTCTTTAGCGGTTCCCTTTATTTGTCTTGATTCTTCAGCAACTCCGGATTATCTTGAAAGATTATGAAAAGCAAAAATCCTATTAGAAAAACTGTTGCGATAATCGGTTTCGGACTTCTCGGGACCTCGCTGGGGATGGCTCTCAAAGGCAAAAATTTCGTACGCGTCGGCTGGAGCCGTCGTCCGGAATCGCGCGTGCAGGCCTTGAAGAACAAAGTCGTCGACAAGGTTTTTGAAACTCCTGAAGAAGCTGTTGCAGATGCTGACATCACCGTGATCTGCCTTCCTGTCCCGATGATCATCGAGTTTTGTGCGAAGTTCGCAAAATGCTGGAAGAAAGGCGCCATAGTCACGGATGTCGGAAGTGTTAAGGAAAAGATTGTAAAGGCCGTCACTCCTGTCCTTGCCAGAAAAAAGGTCCATTTCATCGGAAGCCATCCGATGGCCGGTTCCGAACAGAGCGGGGCAGATGCCGCACGGGTGGATATGTATAACAGAGCGATAGTTTTCCTGACTCCTGACCCGAAGACTCCACCACGGCTTGTGAATGAAGTTGCTGGAATGTGGAGGACGGCCGGAGCCGAAGTCATAAAGATAGATGCGAAAACACACGACATGACAGTTGCCCACACGAGCCATGTCCCCCATATCATTTCCGCGATCATGACATTGACCGCGCTTGGAGATGCAAAATCGAGATCTGTAAGGGAAAAGGGATGTGCCGGCGGATTCCGCGACACAACGCGTATCGCCTCTTCCGCCCCGCAGATGTGGCGCGAGATCATTGAGAACAACTCTCAGCCGATCATAAAAACTATCTGTGAGTTCGAGAGAAACCTGCAGGAGTTCAAAAGGAACATTGGCAGAGCCGAATATTCCAAGCTTGAGAAAAAACTCGAGACGGCAAAAGCTCTCCGAGATTCATGGCTTTCCAGGAAGTCATAAATTTTTCACCCAGTGAAAAATTTATTTTTTCAGAAGTTCCCTTGCCTCGTTTTGAACATTGAGGAAACGGTCAGGCCATTTTTTCGCCAGGATTTTATTGACAGTATCCTTTGCCTCCGCAGTCTTTCCGAGCCGGACCTGTGCCTTGGCCAATCCAAGCAGACCGGTCGGTTCGAGTGCGCGGAATTCGCAGACGCGTTTCCAATGGCTGGCAGCGGCCTCCCATCTGTCCTGTTTCTGGCGCAGTTCGGCCAGGGCCTGATGGGTTTCAGCTTCGGTCGGGGCTGCTTCGACTATCGAAGTTGCGGCGCGTTCGGCCATGAGGGGCTGTTTCAGGGAGATCAGCCGGTCATAGGCCTTCTGGCGGATGGAGATCTCACGCGGAAGGAGTTCCCCAAGATCGAGAAGCTGTTCCACGGCCTGCTCAGGCTGATTTAGTGCGTCCAGGGATGCGATCAGCGCCTCATGCGTCTCCATATCGTTTGGCTGGCCCTTGATCGCGAGGCGGAACTGAATAACAGCTTTTTCATGCTCGTTCCTGCCGGAATAAACCTGTCCGAGCGCCTTGCGGACAATAGGGCTGTCCAACTTTGTTTTTTCGACTTGCCTGTTTAGCGTTTCAACGTATCCATCGAGGTTCTTCGACTCGCTCAGGATTTGTACCAGTGTTCCGATTGATTCCCGGCGGTTGTCGAGTGAACGCCCCCAGCTTATAACTGCGCCTGCGGCGGCATCGACCGCCTCGGGAGTGTTGCCCAGTCCGGCATGTGCCTTCGCCAGATAGGCATAATATTGCGACAATGTCCCATCTCCTCCGGCGGATGCCCGAAAGGTCCGCTTGTGCAGTGCTATGACCTCGTCGAAATACGCCACTGCCCATTTGAAGATTCCGCTGTCCAGGCATGCGTTGGCCAGAACTGAGATGACATTCTCATCCCACATTCCGATTTTCTTGAAATGATCTTCGGCGCTCTGTCGTGCCTGTTCGGAGGAATCCATCTGCCCGCTTCTGGCATAGCTGACAATCAGATAACGGCGATATTGGATATTATCCGGCCGCCATTTGACGAGTTTTTCAGCTACAGGGATCGATTCCTTGTATCTCTCGCAGCGGTGCAGGAATTCGATGAGTGTGAATTGTCCGGTCTCATCGAGTAATTCGCGGCGCCAGGCGTCGAACAGCATGTTGATGGCGCGAGCCTTTAGATCAAGGCCCTCAAACATGTACCACGCTATATAATTCACAGTGAAGCCGGAAGCGCTCCTCTTCGCATATACTTCTTCAGCCACCTTTGCGAAATCTTCAGCCTTTTCCTGCCAGAAAAAATGCCCGCTGTTATGGGCATACATTTCACGGCTTCGAGCCTGCTGACGCTCGAGATCGTAGCGAAGTTCGCAGAGGACGATCGCCAGTAGCCTCGGTTCGAGATCGCCCAGATCCTTCACTTCAGTCCGCCAAAGCGCCAGATTTGAACTGTGTCTCTGCCAGAATGAATCATAGGAGAAGCGCAGCCACTTGGGTTCGTTTTCAGCGCGTAGGATCAGGAAGGCGAGTCCGTCGCGGGCACTGACCAGATTATGCAAGGCCGTTGCCACAGTTCCGACGCTCTGCTGGTAGAAATGCGAGTCACGGGACAGGCGCTGCAGGACAGCCGGAAGCACTTCCGCCGCGAATAACTTTATATTGTCCGCAACTCCCTCAAGTTTTAAATTCTTTGCATCGTTGGCGATCCCGCAGTATCGCGAAATCAATTCGGCCAGATGTCTTGGCGTAACAGAGCCGCCCAGTTCCCCGATGATTTCGATGTTGACAGCCTTATACAAGGCCTGCCTGGAACCCAGCGCAGTCTCAGCACCTTGCTGCAATGCTTTCTCGTAAAGGTTGAACAAACGTTCCAGAAGCCATTCGCGCAGTGTTTCGTTTGTAGGCCGGCCAAGTTCGGTCCTCATCCACTTTTCACCCTGGACGAAATGGCGCTGGTTCTCAAAAAACGATATAAGGGTTTCCATAGGCGAATTTGAATTGCTGTTGAGGGTTCCGCCAGATGCCCGACGATATTCTTCGAGTGCCCCGACCATGACAGCGATGCCCTTGTCATACTTTGAATAATATCCGAGGATATGGGCGTAGGCTTGGGCTATTTCAAGGCGGTCAATCGCGCTTTCCTCAGTCCGTTTGTAAAGGGTCTCGAGCTGGTTCAATTGTTCCGTAGCCAGGCTTTCCTGGGATATTTTTCCGAGATCCGCAAGATATTCAGCCATTAACCGTGGCTCGCCTTGGCTCCATGACTCGCGGAAGGCCGCCTTGAGCGCTGCTAGTGCGCCGGAAAGATGCTGTCCGGGCTGGTTCAATACTTCGCTCGCGCGGCGTTTGACGTCGGCCTCGAGCAGGAATAATGCGCGACGATCAACCGGAGTCAGGTTCTTCCTGCGGATTTCGCCGATGGCCGCGAGCAATTGATCCGCCGTGGCCTCGTCCCTGATCTCATTCAGGATGCTGTGCAGTTCTTTAAGGAACAAAGGATAAATTTGCTGGGCACTATGCCCGAGCATCCCCTCGACCAGGCATTTCAAGAGGCGGAAATCACGGGTTTTCCCATATATATCCCGGACAGTCCACATGCAGCTGGAAGGGTTTTGCGATTTTCGCAGGTAGACAGTGAGTATGTCGATAGTATCAGGATCCAAGTTTGCCGGAACACCATCATCGTCATCGTATCTGTGACGCGACAATTTATTCTGCTCATTATAAAGAAGTTCCTGCAGTGGATAATCTCCCATTGACTCATACTGGCTTATCTTTGCGGAATGGTATTGCTCTTTTTTGTCCAAGGCCATATACCAGCCTGACAATGCCTTGTATTCGGAGGCTCCGAGTTCATCACCGGATTCGACTGTCTCGAGAATGGTGACGGCTTCGGGGATACGGTCGGTCTCGGCCAGCAGATAGGCCAGGGGTACTCGCCAGGGACTGAAGCTCTCATCTGCCTTGATCCATTTCCGCAGAAAAGTCTCGAGTTCGGCCGGGCGATCAAGGGCCAGGAGAATTTCATAAATCTGTTTACGCCAGAAAATGCGCCGTTCTTTGTCCGTGCAGTCCTCCCCGGCACCGCAATATGCGAGCAGGGCGTCGAGTGCTGCGGAATTCGCAGGTTTCCCTTTTTTATCCTTCGTATCGGAAACAGACTTGATGATGAGGAATTTCGCCAGTGAGAGCTGACGGTTGAACAGCAGAAGGTCGGATGCCTGGGCGAATTTATCAGGAAGTGTTTTTTCAAGAAGACCAAGCGCCTCCTCCGCCAATGACTTGATTGCCGGAACTGCGAGGTCTGCGCCTTTTTCCGATGTTGCGAGGCGGGTCTGGATGTCCATGCGTTCGACTGCGAACCAGGGGAGCAGCGCCTTGGGCTGGCGCCCTTGTTCATTCTTCAGGCGTAGCACCGCGGCCTCGCGGCTGAGCTTTAATGCAATGGCGTCGAGTAGAATGCGTTCTGTCCGCGTGAGCTCATGCATAGGTTTTGCGGGAACTTTTGACAGCTGGCTTTTCATTTCCGGGGTCAAGGCAATGGCGGTTTCGATAAGGGCTTTCTGGCCGGGATCTCTTTTTTCAGAAGTGTATGCAAAGACGATGGCGAATTTATGTCCTTCGATCATCCAGTCAACCAGTGACATGAGGGCATTTGCCTGGGAATAAATCTTGTCAGTGTCTCCATCTCCGCAGGCTAATTTGTCGAGAATGACAAAGGCTTCGGTTTCGATTTCCTGGCTCCAGCCCTGAGACAGGCAGGCCATGAACAATTGTTCCGCATAGGTGTCGCGGCAGGCGGCAGGCCCTTCGGTGAACTGCCTGCGGCAGAAACGGAGATATTCGGCTGGATCGAGATGATTCCTGTAGACATCTGTTGCCAGGTATCCCCATTGGGTGAACTGGTTGAGGCTTGGGTTGCCAATAGGATCGTTTTTGGATTTGAAAGCCTCAATCTCGAGAGCCCAGCATTTTTCGAGATTTGCCGCGATCTTCTTCCAGGCGTCTTCTTCGACAGCCGGATCGTTTGCCTCGATCCAGACAAGGAACGACTGAACAATGGTGAAATCCGTTTTCGAGATGTCGCCCTGCAGGTAATTTGCGAATTTTGCACGCAGTTTCCGGCAGATGTCCGTTTTTCCAAAGCGGGGGTCGCCCATGATGGTCCTGGCGATTTGGGACGAACCGGTCTTTTCTGCCGAAGATTCCACGGTCCTTCCGAGAAGCTCAAGCCATCTTTCATCTATCCAGTTAGAGGAGTAGTAATGATATTGATGGATATTTCCGAGCATGTAGTTTGCCGCGGCGAGAGCCTTCGCGAGTTCCGCCGGATTGAGTTTTGCGTCTGCGGTCACCGGGTTGAGCCAGGCGATCGCGATCTTGTCGGCTTCAGGTTCGCGGTCGGCTTTCAGCAGGACAGTCAGGTATTTCTGGCACAGGTTCTGGTCTGCAGTTGCTTTCTTATCCCCAATAATGGCGACGAGGAAGGGAATCTGGCGGTCATGCCATCCGGCTCTCTCAAAGATATCCAGCATAGTGTTTTGGATGTTTGAAAGCTGATACTGCTGCCAGCGCTTGTGCGGAGTTTTGAGGGCGTTCTCAAGCAGCTCGACAGCCGTCTTGATTTCACCAGTGTCCGCAAGCCTCCTGGCATATTTTATGAGGGTGTTTGAATCCTGCGGATTGTCCGCCACTATTTTTTTCAGGATCTCGAGAGAGGCGTCATACTGGTTGGCCCCATATAACTTGTCGGAATACTCCTGGAGCCAGGACATTTTGGAGTTCAGGCGGTCGGACTGGCGGTAGTAGACAGGTTTCAGAAGTTCAAGAAATTCCAATTGCTCGTTGGGCTGGAAGCTGTGTAACCGGTTTGTCAGGGATCGCAGATATTCATGTTCACCGCATTTTTCCGGGATTTGCGCGGCTGGTATGAGTTCGAGGTATTTTTCCAGGCCGAGACCGTTCTTCACGAATTCGGCACAGAGTTCCATGGAAAGTTTTCTCTGTTCCTCGTTGCGTCTGGAAACAGAAAGGAATCCCAGTTCGAGATAAAGGAAACCGTATTTCTGTCCAGTTTTCTTCCGGAGTACGTCAAAGATCGGAACTGTGCGGTCCCATCTCTGTGTTGCGGCAAAATGGGATATCAGGGAAATCAGCTGGTCCGCGTCGGCCTTGTCTGCGGAAAACGACTTTTTCGCCTCGGAGACGGGCGGTAACGGATCCGGAACCAGTATCGAGTCCTTTTTGGCAAGTTCGACCAGGTTCCAGGCCTTCTGCAGTTCGTTGGCGTCAATGGCGCCTATCTCAAGCTTGATTTCGGAACTGGTCCTGCCGTCAGCGTTGCAGTTCGTGATCCTGGTCGCCCACCAGGAACCTGCGACTTCCTTGAATTCTTCGAATTTTGTCCTGCAGATGATTTTACCTTCAGCAGTGTTCCAGTGTTCGAGAATAACGTTGCGGCTGGTGTCTATCAGGAAATGGACGCTGTTATTTCGTTCATTCTGCGTGACAAGGACAATCTCCGCACGGTCTTTGGACTTGATGTCGACGCTGGCCTTGAAGGTCTGATAGATATCGGAAATAAGATTCGTGGAAAAATCATCCAGCGTGAAGGGACATACCGCGGGTGTATCCTTCTCGGGCTTGGCTACACGGCCGAGACGTGTCGCCAGCTCAATTCTGCCATATTGTCCGGAAGTGAACCAGTCAATCTCAGGAACGACGTAATCGCCAACTTCCAGCGTCATCCAGCGGTCTGGGGAGGAGACGGTTAGTGTAGTGGATAACACTGTCAGCGCTCCGGCATTTTCCGGATCATGCCAGCGCTGAGTCGAAAGGATCCGGAGCGCAGTCTTGCTGTCCCTGGTGGACTTTCTGCGATCCAGCGAAAGCGATAGCTTGAATGCTTCATCGGTCCAGGTTTCCGGTTTTGCCTTGTCCGGTTTTGACAGTCCTATCTGGGGCAGTTGCGGAACCCAGTTAAGCCAGGCCCCCGGTTCTTCCCGGTATGACGGTGCTGCGGCACAGACAACTCGGCTTCCTCTGGGAGACCATTCCTGGCGGCGCAGATATGAGTTTCCGCCTTGCGAAGCTTTGTCGTAGAGATATCTGGCGACCATTTCTTTAGATTTAGAAGGATAGCGTGGTTCAGGTGCTTGTGCCATCTTCTCGAGCTTTTTCATTTCCGGTTCCGTTGATGGTGCGCTAAGTTGCATTTCAGATCCTTCATCTCTGGGAATTGGGCCTTCCGGAATTCCTTCCTCGTCAGCAGTTTCTTCGCCCACGGAATCAAGATCGAGGCCTCTTTTAGCTGCTATATCTGCATTTCCCTTTAAATCTTCCTTTGCCAGTTTTTCCGCGTAGCCTCTTGGAGATCTACCGTTGTCTTTCCATAAATATTTTGTCTCCGAGGGAATCCGATCATAATTATAGGGGGAAGTAAGGCAATTGTAGGTATATGGAGCGTCGATATTCAGTGGAGCTTGGACATAGATTTCCTCGCGTCCGAGATTTTCCATTTCGAGTAATACCTTTCCTCGCAGTCCGGCACGCCATGTGGCGGCCAGTTTCATCTGCTGTTGGACGAGTTGGTAGCTGCCCTTTTCACGGCCTTCGGCGAAAAATGCCTCGCCGTCGCGCATTGCGAAATGTCGTTTGACCCCGAAGCGTTCCCTGTCGGAGTCGCTTTCAAGGACGAGGAATGAGGTGTATGGCGTCATTATCCTGAATTCCTGGCTGAACGCCACGATCTGTTCGCGTATTTCCGGAGACGATCCCTGTTCGAGGAGCTTGTCGAGATGCATACGCGCCCAGAGCCTCGGTATGAATGAGTTTTCCGCGCCGCCCTCGGGCATTTTGAACGGCTGCTTGAACTTCACCGTCCTATTGCCGAGTTTGCCGGTGAGGAAGATGGAGGCGTCCTTCACGAGGCTCGATGGCAGATAGCGTCCGACTATGATCTGCTGGGAGCCGGCCGGAAGGTTTGCCATATTTTCCGGATAGACACTTGCGGCGCGAAGCCCGTTGAACTCTACAGACAGGTCCCGGAGGGGAGCCTGTGTCAGCTCCTCGAGAAGTTCGGGGGCCGCTTTCTCTGCGCCCATATCCCCTTCGATCCGTCGGAACGATCCGCCGCCCTGTGCCGCAATGGCCTTCATGACTGAGGATTCGTAGGACGGGCCGGTTGCGACTGCATGGCACGATGCGCCTTTTGAGACCGCAGCCTTGAAAATATTCACGACACGCTTTGCGAAGTTCGCAGGATCCACCTCCGATGTCGCCTGGATTCCGTCTCCGATGTAGAGGATCTGGCAGTTGCCGTCGGCCTTTGTGGCGGCGGTAGAGAACGCCTTGTCGAGATCGCTCCAGCCAAGTGAACGGCGCGATGACAATGAGTCCAGGACCTTGGTCGTATGTTTTTCATCGGCAGGCTGGAATTCGGCCGTGAGCCAGTTGCAGTCGACGTCGCAGGCGGCAAGCATGAACTGATCCCGTTTGCCAAGCGAGGAGAGCAGGGCGCGGAGGAATTCCTGCCGGGCTTCACACTGTGCAGGATCCATGCTGCCGGAACTGTCGGCCAGGATGATCAGCCGCAGGGGATTTCCGTCGCCTATGAGAGGTCTGGCTCCGCTTACGCCCGGCGGATTGAGGAGTGCGAGAAAATATCCGTCTTCGCCGCGTCGGTGCGGAATTAGGGTAAGAGGCTGCTTTTCAAGATCCGGTTCGATGGTCAGCTCGAAATCCTTGGTGGGACAGTATTCCTGTGCCGAGAACTCGACGCTTGCGGAATTCGCAGTCTGGCGCAGGCGGGCTTTATGGTTGGGGCACGCGACGCTTTTCAGCGGGGCGGCACTGAAGATGTTCGCGATGATTTGAAGTTCTCGCAGAGGTTTCTGGCGGAGCATCTCGCTGGCGAGAGGATAGGAATATCTGCATATCCCGTTGCGCATCGGCAGAACCTGGGTGTAGGTGATCGTCACGCGTTTCTCGGAGTTGGGGAAGATCGGAAATACGCGTGCCTTGAAGATGTTGCCGCCGGACCACTCGAGAAGTCCGGGATCGCGCTGTTCGCGGAGGATCGTCTCGTAGATCTCGCGGGCCCTCTGCCTCTCGACGACATCGGCCTCGACGAGGTTGTCGCCTATCCACATTCCGAAATTCGATATCGAGGCGTCGGCGGGCAGGGGGAAATGGAATATCCCCTCGAGCTGGCTGTTGGTATGGTTGACGAAAGACTCCTCGATTACGGTGCGGACTATCTGGTCACGGATGTCAATGGTCACCTTGTGATAGCCGACGGTGAGCGCTACATCGCGTCCGTCCACATTGACAAGGAGCTCGCCCATGGATTCCTTTACGACTGCGCCCTTGAATCCCTTCAGCCACGACGGTTCATAATCGAGCTTTTCAATCTTGCTGTCGCGAACTCTCAATACTGAAGGCTTGGAGAAGGGGAGTTTGCCGACGGTCTCGTCCGCCTTCGTTCCCGGCAATCCGACCGTGATAGGAGTTTTTTCGGTGCCTTCAACGTCGAGTTCCCCGCGTGTCACGCGCAATGTCGAGGGATCCATAAATTCAACCAAAGAGCCGGGGCCGACAATCAGGGAACAACCGCTGTCCAGATGGATCCGGGCTGCATTTGCGCCGCGGACATCGGTCCTCAGCCAGTCGCCCGGAGCCAGAAGGATTGGTTCGGCCACCGGAGTCCAGCGGTCGCAGTTCAGCGGGCGAATGCTTACGAGCCCCTGGCTGTCCGAGATCCGTCCGATGGAAACTGGCTCAGGAATCTTTTCAAAAGCCGTTACTGCGATCAGCACAGCTGCCATCGCAATTCCAACAAGTCCGGAAATAATCTTTTTCATTACATTAACCCCCAAGTGATGATGACAGGATATATTACAATAGACGATATATAAGGTATTTTATTATAAATTTTTCAGTGAAAAATTTATTTGTACATCTTCTCGTAGTATTTCTGGTATTCGCCGGAGGTGACGTGGTCGAGCCAGGCTTTGTTCTTGAGATACCAGTCGACAGTTCGTGCGATTCCCTGCTCGAAGGTGACCGATGGCTTCCATCCGAGGGAATTGGTGATCTTTGAATTGTCGATTGCGTAGCGCCTGTCATGTCCGGGCCTGTCCTTGATGAATTTGATCAGCGACTCGTCCTTGCCGAGGAGTTTGAGGAGCGTCTTCACGAGAGCGAGGTTGGTCTTCTCATTGTTCCCGCCGATATTGTAGACTTCACCACTTTCCCCTTTTTCAAAGACCTGCATTATTGCCGTACAGTGGTCATAGACATAAAGCCAGTCGCGGATCTGCATGCCGTCGCCATAGACGGGGATTTGCTTGCCGTTCCTGATATTGTTGATGCAGAGAGGGATCATTTTTTCAGGAAACTGATACGGGCCGTAGTTGTTGGAACATCTGGTGATCACAGTATCGATATGGTATGTATGCTGGAATGCCCTGACGAGATGGTCAGCAGCGGCCTTGCTTGCACTGTAGGGGGAATTTGGCTTCATGCTTGTCTCCTCGGAAAACTTGTCCTCATCGGGCGACAGCGAGCCATAGACCTCGTCAGTGGAAACCTGGAGGAATCTTTTCACACCGAGTTCCTTTGCGCACTGCAGGAGGTTCAAGGCACCGGAGATGTTCGTATCAATGAAAATACCGGGGCTGGATATCGAGCGATCCACATGGCTCTCAGCCGCGAAATTTATGATGCCGTCGATCTTGTGTTCCTTCAGGAGCTTTTCAACAAGTTCGTGACTTCGGATATCGCCATGGACGAAGTCATGGTTCTTGTTTTCCATGAAACCGGACAGGTTTTCAAGGTTGCCGGCATATGTCAGGGCGTCAAGGTTGACGACCTTGATGTTTTTCCTTTCAGAGAGGATCATCCTGACGAAGTTTGCTCCGATGAATCCTGCGCCACCTGTCACTAAAATGGTTTTCATGGTTTGTCCTTAAAAAAGTCGCCGGTCGTCAGTCGTCTGTCGTTGGTAACTTGTCAGGAGTTATCTGCTGACGACCGAAGACTGACAGCTGACGACGGTATTAATCTTTCTTGTCTTTGTCCTTGTTCCCTTCTTCCTTCTTATCATCCTTCTTCTCTTCCTTTTTCGCCTGATCTGAAAGTTTTTCAACTTCGGCATCTATATCCCTGATCCGGGTGGAGAGTTCAATGACCTCGCGGTCATTCTCGAGCCTGAGGGCGAGTTCCTTGTGCAGGGACATGATCTTGTCGTGTATTTCCTTGAGTTTCGGATCGTCCTCGATGATCTTTATCCTACGGTTATAGAGCTGCATGGCGGCTTCAGCCCTCTTCTTCTTCAATCCGTCGATCTTTTCGGATGCTGTTTCGGCAAGTACGAACAATCCGAACAGGATGAATGCTCCTGCTGTCATCAAAAGATATTTCTTCATAGGGTTTCTCCTTATAATAATTTTTTCAGAAGCTGAAATAATTATATGTTTACTATTTCCTCTTCGGTAAAATACTCCGAAAGAACCTGTCCCGCCAGATACAAAGAGCCTGTTATCAGGAATCTTTTCCCGTGCTCCATGTCCAGCGCCTCCCTTACGGACGCCGCCTTGCGCGCGGCCTTGTCAGAAACTTTCATGCAGAACTGCTCGAGCTCGTCGGGGGAAAGGCTTTTTCTGGATCCTTTTATAGGCACAAAGATAAATTCATCTGCGACCTTGTCAAGGAGTTTGAAAATTGATTCTGAATCCTTGTCGGCAAGGCATCCGAAGATGACAGTGAATTTTTCCTCCGGGAAATATTCCTCCAGGTTTGAAATCAGGACTGAAACAGCCTGTGGATTATGGGAACCGTCGAGGATGCTTCCGTCTTTGAGGATCTGGAATCTGGCGGGCCAGACAGTATTGGAAAAGCCTTTGATGGAATCTTTCAGGTCGAAATTGAAATCTTTGGCGACACGCTTGAGGACTGCGAGGGCCAGACAGGCGTTCTGTTTCTGGATTTTTCCGCGCAGTGAGAGCTTGATACCTTTGAGATTTCCTTCAGGATATATAATAGGTGAATTGCATGTTCTGGCCTTGTCTTCGATGACTTTCATGGCATGTCGCCCGAGTTTTCCGCAGAACACGGGGATGCCGGGCTTTATGATGCCGGCCTTTTCGAAGGCTATCGCCTCCAGCGTCGAACCGAGAAAGGCAGTATGGTCAATGCCAATTCCTGTTATTACTGAAGCGACCGGAGTGACGATGTTTGTGGCGTCGAAACGTCCGCCCATGCCTGTCTCCCATACTACAAAATCAGTTTTTTGCTCAGCGAAATACATGCCGGCGATCACTGTGGTGACTTCGAAAAAGGTGGGACATCTTCCGGAGGCCTTCATTTCAAGCACATGTGGTCTTATCATGTCAATCAACCGGCAAAGTTCTTTTTCAGGGATTGCGGCACCGTTGATCCTGAAGCGCTCCCTGATGGAAACGAGGTGGGGGGAACTGTAGAAGCCTGTCTTTAATCCCGCCGCCTTCAGGCAGGATGAGAGCATTGCACATACGGAGCCTTTGCCATTTGTGCCGGCAACATGGATGAAACGGAGTTTTTCCTGGGGATTCCCTGTCCTGGAGAAAAGTTCCGAGACCTGTTCGAGCCCGAGTTTTATTCCATATATTTCAAGGTCGGAAAGGAATTTCAGGGAGTCTTGATAGGCTGGCATGGTCATTCTTTAGGCTGGTTCTGTGTGATGACTACGAATTCCACCGAATCCTTCCAGACTTCGGAGTTGTCCTTTATGGAAAGCATGCGAAGCTCCCATGAGAAGTCCTTCTTGCCGGGGCTGGACCTGATCTCCTTAATCTCGCTGAGAAGCTTGTATTGCCTGCGGCTGTCATTTTCATCTGCGGGAATGATCATTTTCGTCTTGATCAGGCTCTGCCAGAGTTCGAGAGGCATGTTGTTGACGAGTCCGTCCGATGCGGTGAAGTCGTTGACTATGACAGGCAGGTTTATTCCGGCCGTGGAGATGGGTTCGCACCTGGTGGCGATCGATGTGATCATGAAGTTCACAGCGCTTTTCCTGTCGATCACGCTCATTTTGATTTCGGGAGTGACTATGGCCCCGTCAGGAGGATTGCCGGGCGGGAGGGAGTTGCAGGAGGATAAACTTGCAGCGAGACAGGCTGCAAGAGAGCATATCAACATATGTTTTATCGTTGTCATATCAGATAACGATAAACTAGCCGTGCAAATTTATATCTTCAAGATATCAAAACAAGAATATGGAAAAACTTCTCCATTGCGTTATCTTATCCGGGTTGAAGTTCCCTTATGCCGAAGTGGCGAAATGGCAGACGCGCTAGACTCAAAATCTGGTGGCCTCACGGCCGTGTGGGTTCAAGTCCCTCCTTCGGCACCATGCTCCGCTTGCCAGCGGAGCCGGCTCAGCTACGCATGGCACGGCCATGCTTTGAACCGAGCCTGTGCAAGTGGTTACAGGCAGGCCAAACTCCTTCCTTTCACAGGCAAATATCTGAGCTAATTTCAAAACTGCCTGGAATCGCAGCTGACCCGGCGGCTCCAAGAGCCGGCAAGTTGCCGGCGTTCCCGTAAATACGGCAGTTTTGAAATCACCTCATCATCTTTATCAGTGGTGGATATTTATTCAAAAATCAGTTTTCTCGTTTGAACTAATAGATTAAAGTGGTAAGATATGTTTCCAGTTAATTAATATATCGGCAATAATAATTACCAGATGGCAGGTTGAGAATGCTTGAACTGTTGAAGGAAATAATACTTGATTCCCAGAACGAGGAACTGTTCCTCGGGACGCGGAGGCATTTGAAGCATCAGAGCGTCAAGGGCAAGGCCTTTGTCTGCATCGGGGTGAGAAGATGCGGCAAGTCAACGCTTATGGCGCAGATAATGTCCGAACTTTCCAGCAAAGGGGTTTCAAGGAAAAACATCCTGTATTTGAACTTCTTTGACGACAGGCTTGATACCCTCAAGGAAGGGAAGTTGAGCCTTGTCACGGAAGCCTTTTTTTCGCTTTATCCGGAAAAGAAGTCAAAGGAACGCATATACTTATTCTTTGACGAACTGCAGGAGATGGCGGGATGGGAGAAATATGTTGACCGCCTGCTCAGGACGGAAAACTGCGATGTCTTCATATCGGGTTCGTCCGCCAAGCTTCTTTCAAGGGAAATATCCACGCAGATGAGAGGAAGATCACTGGCCTGGGAGCTTTTCCCCTTCTCCTTTACCGAGTTTCTGGATTACCGCCGCATAGAACATAAGGCAATGACGTCAAAGAACAGGCATCTCGTCCAGAACGCCTTTGACAATTATTTTACCGTTGGTGGTTTCCCTGAAGCCATGGACATGGCTGACAAGCTCAGGATAATGACCCATCAGGAATATTTCAATTCAATACTGCACAGGGATATAATCGAGCGTTTTGATGCCATACATCCAAAGGCGGTTGTCCAGCTCGGGCACAGGCTTGTAAACAATATAGCATCCCTGCATTCGTTGAACAGGCTGACGGACTACCTCAAATCATCGGGATATAAGTTGAGCAAGGCGTTTGTGAAGGACTGTCTTGAATGGTCGAACGATGCCTTCCTTTTCTTCCCTGTCAAGATAAATTCGCCTTCGGTTTCAAAGCAGAACGCCAATCCACAGAAGATATATGCCATAGACCATTCCCTTGTGAAGTCGGTGAGTTCCAGCGTGCTTCTCAACAAAGGACACCTGCTTGAGAATCTGGTATTCTGCCATTTGAGGAGAAAAACCGATAAAATCTGGTATCACAGGACGATGAACGGCAAAGAGACGGACTTCGTTTATCTATCAGAGGACAAAAAGCTTTTGCCGGTCCAAGTCTGCTACAGCCTTGCAGATCCGGGCACAAGAAAGCGGGAATTATCTGCGCTTGTAGAGGCATCGAGGGAGATAGGCTCAAAAACAGCGACTGTTGTCACATATTCCGAAGAAGAAAATCTCAAAACCGATGGTGTTGAGATAACAGCCATTCCTGCCTGGAAATATTGCATCCGATTTGCACCTTAATCTGTTAACGGAATTGCTGTTTTCTTGCAGGTAAAGCTATGGGAACACCCATCAATTGTGCGTAAAGCCGCCAGGAGCGGACTGAAGCTATACTTGAATAAATTTATATTACAGGGTATTCTTTTGATACAAAATCAGCTTTTAGTACAAAAATAATCGGCAGGATAACACTCAAGAATGGAGTTGCAATGAAAAAAATCTATCTTCTTTTCGCTTTGACCATCTTGCTCATGTCCGGATGCATTATTGGCTTTGACAGGGATGCCGCCGAAAGGAGGCTTGCCGATGTCAATCTCGACAATGTGGATGCAAATCCGAATTTGATGAGGATGCCCTTGAAGGTGGCGGTGTTCGCCGATCTGGAGAATATGAGTTCTTCCGGCGAATTTGATGAGACATGGGACTGGAGCAGCGGCGACAAGAACCTGATAATATCCTATCTGGACAATCTGGTCGAGTTGAAATATCTCTCGGAATATGTCATCATCCCTGATGATGATATTTCACAGCAGGACATTAATGTCGTGATTGAGAAGGCGCAGGCGCTCAATGCTGATGCGCTGCTCACCCTGAGAGGGGTTATCAAGGTGAACAAGTATTTCAATCCTGCGGCAATCCTTGACCTGACAATTATCGGTGCGTGCCTTTTCCCGGGCTCGAACCGGGAAGCTTTCCTCATTGTGTACATGAATCTATGGAATGTAAAGGAGAAGGACTGCGTCCTGACAGTGAAAGGGGAGGGGACCAAGAAGATCAGCGAGCCTACATTCCTGATCGATACCCAGGATGCCGTAGATTCAGTCAAACGGGACACATTGCGGAAGATCCTTGCCGAATTCAAGAAGCGTTGCCGTGAGATAAAACCGGCAAACTGATAAAATCCTTCGCGGAACCTAGTTGAAGGTCCCTTTTTTTTAATTATTTAGGTAGGGATTGCCCTTGCCTCTTTTCCTCCCAGGGAACTTTGCTTTTTTTGAATTCAAAACTATATTATACGTTCGATTACAGATAGCGTTTGCCCAAGCGCAAGTCTTTGAGGAAAAGGAGCTAGCAATTGTTCAAGCATCACAGCTGTGCAGTAGTTTACTGGGACAAGGATAAAAATGTCTTTGGCACCGGGATCTCGTCGTCCAAGGATGGCAAGATCAAGGTTCTGCAGACGGCCTGTTCGGATTCCCGGATCCCTGATTTTCCGGGAAGGCTGCTTGATGTATGCAACCGGCTCGAGCCCGGCGAGAACCAAAGGATCATCCTGGCATCACGTTTTGAAGGGGCTATTTGCATTGAACTGAATTTCCCAAAGCTTAACCATTCTGAAATGCAGAAGGCGCTTGATTTTGAACTGCCAAGGCATATTCCGGTGCCCATGGAGGAAGTCATATGGAATTACAGGGTGCTTGAGGAAATTCCTGGCGAGGACAGGAATCAGTTACATTCGAAGGTCAGGATACTTGCCGTGAACCGGAAATCCTGGGATTCGGTATTGTCGGATATCGTCGCTTCAGGGGTAAAGGCGGATACAGTGATCCATCCCCTGATGGTATTCAGCCACCTTCCTGAAGATCCTGAATCAATGCTTGACAATCCTGATGAACTTCTGAAGCTGCTTGCTGTGGAAACAGCCTCTGGAAGCGATATGTCCTCGAAATTCACAGGACTGGAAAAGCTTGAAGGACTTTCCTCGAACCAAAGGACTGGCCTTCTGATCTGCCTTATAATCGGAGAGTATGTCCTCCAGGGAATCTCATCTCCAGAGAGCCTCAGCCTGTCACGCCTTCCTGATATTCTGAGTCCGCAGAGGTTCAGGGCGATAAGATATTCGGCCGCAGTTCTCTTCATGGTGGTGCTGATGCTCGGAACGGTCCTTCTTGCGAGGAACTGGCTGGACGCCAGGGCCAGATACGGCCGGATAACAAAGGAAAAACAAAGGATAAGCTCCAAGATTGACGAGTTCAAACAGGAAAGGCTCAGGAACAAGAAAATAGACGAGCTCATAAAGAAAATCGGGGAGACCAATCCGGGAAATTCAGAAGTGCTCCAGTGCCTGCAGATTCTTTCGCAGAAGCTTCCGTCCAACATGTGGATTTCGATGTTCAGCTCCAGGGACGATGAAATAGACGTTACAATATGCACTATGAAGGACCAGACCGCGCAGGCCGATCTTTCAAAATTGAACGGAATCCCTCTTTTTTCAAGTTTCAGCATCCGCAGTACGAGGAGAGACAGCGACGGCACTCTGACAATATTCGTACATATCGTATACCAGGGCAAATTCAAGAGGCGGAAGGCCAATGGATAAGATCAAGTCAGCAATACGTGCGAACACAAAGGCCGTCATAGGCCTTATTATTGCATCCCTGCTGTTCATGGCAGTTTTAATCCTCTACTGGAAGGATATCATGAATCTCTGGCCCGGACATGATACGATTAGCAGCGGGATAACGGCGCTTGGGGACTTTCACAAGGATCTTGAGAAGGAGATAAAGGAGGTGCATGATATAAGGCTGATCAGGGAGAACTTCGTCAGGCAGGGGAAGGATTTCTGGATTTCGAAAAGGGATGGAGACATTGAGAGCAGCATAATCAAGAAGATAGAGGATGTCGCAAAATCATCTGGACTCAAGCTCCAGAACATAGGCAATTCAAGGCTCACGAAAATAAATGAGGACATCTCTTTCATGGAGGTCAACATAGAGGCTAAATCCACGATGGAGGAGATTTCGAAGTTCATAAGTGATCTATACAAGGCGAATCCATGTTTCTACTGGAGGAAGTGCGTCATCAGGCCCTTCAATCCGCGTGATGCCAAGGAGATAGTCCTCAGCGGGACGATAAGCGTGGTTTCCCTCAACAGCGACTATATCGCCAAAGTTCTCATGGGTGAGGAAAAATGAAGCTGTTCTACATATTGCTGAACCTGTTCCTCTTCATCCTCGCAGTGCTGCTGCTGGCGCTTAATTTGACCTTCAAGTCACATCTGCCGGACAAGATACTTTCAATGGCTCCGGATCTGGGCAGGGCTGTTCCGGCTCCCCAGAAAATAAAAAAGGACAGGGATGAAATAACCGATATAGCCGGGCTCTGGGAGAACAATCTTTTCAGTCCATACCGGTCAGGGGAGGGTGGTTCACTTCTCGGAGGTGCCAAACCCGCAGGAATGGAGCTTCTTGGCATCAGTATTTTTGGTGATGTGTCTGGAGCGATAATACTTGACAAGCAGTCGGTGTCGGCGATGCCTCAACTGAGCAGGTCCAAGGGCGTCCGCACTTCGTCAACAGCCGCACCTCAGAATGTACCGACTTTCTACAAACTCGGCGCGACACTCGAAAACGGATTCATGCTGATAGAGGTAAATTCCGATTCTGTCGTCCTTTCAAGGGGAAGGGAGCAGATTGTGCTTAATTTGAACTTTGATGATGATGTCATACCCTCGCCTGTTGCAGCGCCTCCTGTTCCGGAAAATCCGTTAGCTACGGCTCCTGAGGATGGAGGGACAGTCCCTGCGGCTGCGACTCCTGCAGGAACCGTTCCATCGCCAGTTATACCGGGTGTTCCCGGAAACAGGACTAATACAAGGGTTCCCATAGCTGTCACGCCCGATGAATCCGGAACACAACCTCAGCCGGTGCCGGGCCAGAGGCCGTCAAGATTCAGAGGACCCCAGCCGCCAAGGCCGGATCAATGAGTTTTAGGCGGGCTTTACCCGCAAACCAATATCGGAATCCGAATATCCGCCGTCGCAAAGAAGCTATGGCGGACAGGTCGAAATTCGAAACAATAAAACATATAATGTAAAACAAAGATACTAAAGAAGGTGGTTTATGAAAAATTTATTCGCGGCATTCATGCTCATGTTGATGGTTCTTTTCCTTTTTACATCCTGCACTATGACAGAAGACAAGGTGGACGTGGCCGGGGATGATTCGAGGCTCAACAAGAAGACCAGGCTTGTCAAGGAGGAGAAAAGGGAGGACATGAAGGATGAAACCGTCGAATCTCTTCCTGTGCCCAAATCAGATGAGAACTTGAAGGACATCATCAAGGTTGCTGAGAAGAAACAGGAGATTGAACTTAAAAAAGGCGAACCTTTCTATGACAAGCTCATGACCGACGCAGAAAAGCAGGAGATGATCGAGGTAGTACTGAAGAATGATACGCAGATCAGATATGCCGTACGTCAGTTTGCAGAATATCTTAAATTCAACTATCTCATAGATCCACAGGTCTCTGGATCTGTTACGATTGTCCTTACCAAGACGAAAATGACAAAGAGGGAAGTCTGGGAGATGTTCGAACAGATCCTCTGGCTTGGCGGGGCCTACTGCTCCCCGGAAGGCGGTGTGCTCCACATACTTCCTTTCACGAAGATGCCGCAGGACAGGAGGATACTCGCCGATCATGAGCCCCAGGCTAATGTCGAGGTGATGCTGCTTCCGATACGCAATGCCGCGTCAAAGGACATTCTTGAGAAGATCAAGACCTTCATTACGCCCGGTGCCACCGCCATGGACATAACGCACCAGAATTCAATTTTGCTCATAGAAGCTCCTGCGAATGTCGCAAAAATCCAATCGCTGGTCAAGCTTCTCGACCAGAAGAACAAGAACAACTGGCCGCAGGCGGTGATACAATGTGTGAATGTTTCGTCGGACAGGATCAAGAACGAGCTTGCTTCGATACTGCCGGTACTTGGCTTCCCGGTTTCTACTGAGAACATCCAGGCCGAGCCTGGCTCGATAACTCTCATCAGCCTTGACAGGCTGCAGGTGGTCGTTGCGACCGCTGCGAATGAGGAAGCGCTTACGGAACTAAAAAAATGGGCGGCGATCCTTGACAGGAGCGATGTCGGCGAGCAGGAGCAGGTTTTCATATATAAAGTCGTAAACTCAAGGGCTGATCAGCTCCTGAGCGCGATATCGGTCGTCTTTCCGGTTGAGAGTACGGTTCTTACAGCTGGCGATTCGTCTTCTTCATCCTCAACCTCCTCGACGTCCTCGACCGGAGGTTCCACTTCAAAGTCCTCTGCGTCACCTACCGGAGGCGCATCAAGATTGTCGGCGTCCGGAACAAGCAATAAACCTGCCGCCGCGACCACGACCACGAGCAGCAGCGCCAAGGGGCCGGATGACAAGGGGCCGGCAAGCGTCTTTGACGTGCCTGTCAAAATATTTGCGGATGGTGTCCATAACAGGATGGTGATAAGGACGACTCCGAGGACTTATGCCATGCTGAGGGCCGTGCTTGAAAGGCTTGATACGGTTGCGGCGCAGGTGCTTCTGCAGGTGCTGGTGTCGGAAGTGACTCTAACGGACGATACGGCGTACGGTCTGGAATTTTCTAGTAAAAGGGGGAATGGCAATAATGAGAGCCTTTTCGGAACAAGCTGGACAACGTTAGCCAAGGGAAGTACGGGGAAGGCGTCTGACGGATTCAAATACCTGCTTACAAACAAGAATAATCCCGATGAAAAGTTCGCCTACCTGAAAGCCATTGCAGGGAAAGGGAAAGTAAAAGTGCTTTCAAGCCCCCAGATCCTGGTGGCAAGCCATTCCGAGGCCAAGATATCAGTGGGTGACAGGGTTCCGATCGTGACCAATCAGATCACCGATACGGCTTCAGTTACAACAACCAGCACGGTTCTCAACAGTGCAATAGAGTATGTCGACACCGGGATAATCCTCACCATAACTCCGCATGTCACCGAAGGCGGACTTATAACGATGGAGCTTGAGCAGATAGTATCGGATGCACAAAAAACCACATCCTCCACGATTGATTCCCCGACCATTTCGGAGCGCATACTGAAAACCGCCCTTTCGATCCGCGATGGAGGAACAGTCATAGTCGGTGGAATCATCAAGGAAAAAACCGAGGAGAACAACCAGTCTATTCCCTTTGTATCTGAAATAAACCTGCTGTCCAAGCTTTTTGGGAATACCACCAGCACCTCCATAAGGACTGAAATGGTTGTGATTATAACTGGCAGGATTCTTGACGAGCACAGCAATCTCGATGAAATCACGGCAAGATATAAGCAGGCTTTGAAGGCGATAAGCGACATGGAAAAACAGGAAATCAAGGAAGACAATGTCAAATGACGCTAAAAACATCCTTGACGCCATAGAGAGGGAGCTCTCGTCCCTGTATCCTGAATATCCCGAAAGGATGAAGAAGAATCCCGACCGGAAGAAGCTTGACTGGGATCTCTGCAACCAGGGCGCCATTTCAGAAGCCGATCTGATTTCCATCTATTCAAAATCTTCAGGAATTGAAGCCAAGGACGAGGAGGAGATAAGGGACAGGGAAATAGCGCAGTTCCCGGGAATATCGGCCGATTATCTCATAAACTCCGTCTGCCTCCCGATATCGTGGAACGACGAGGAGATGGAGATGCTTGTCAGCGAACCATACACGCTTGGCAAGACGTCGTATTTCATAAAGAGCCTCTACGGCAGGAGAGTGAAATTCCTCCTCGCCAGAAGAAGCATCCTGGAGCGCAAGATACAGTCCATATATGAAAAATCACCGCTGGCGCCTGAAAATGATCCGAACCAGTTCCTGAAGTCGGATGACAACGAGGAGACGCTCAGGAATCTTGCGAGCGAAGCGACAATCGTCAGGCTTGTAAACGAAATGTTTTCACGGGCGCTCGAGATGGATGCGAGCGACATCCACATAGAGCCGGAGGAGAACAAGCTGATTGTGCGCTTCAGGATCGATGGACTCCTGCAGGAGTTCCTTACCACGCCGATATCGCAGTATCCTGCGATAGTTTCAAGGATCAAGCTGGTCGGGGGGCTGAACATCGCGGAGCGTCGTCTGCCGCAGGACGGACGTACCAACATGAAGATCGGCAAGGGAGACGTGGACGTACGAATAAGCACCATACCGACTATGAACGGGGAGAGCGTAGTCCTCCGACTCCTCCGCAAGGACTCCATGAACATCGATCTCAAGAGCATAGGTATGAATGATGATATGCGGGAACAGTTTGAAAAGCTCATATCGCTCCCCCACGGTATAATATTGGTTGTCGGACCGACAGGAAGCGGAAAGACTACGACCCTCTACGGGGCTATGTCCAAGCTCAACAGCCGTGAAAAGAAGATTATCACCGTAGAGGATCCGATAGAATACAGGATTGAAAGGCTTTCCCAGATGCAGGTCAATCCCAAGATAGGCCTTGATTTCGCAAACAGCCTCCGTCATATCGTAAGGCAGGATCCGGACGTGATACTCGTAGGAGAGATCCGCGACAAGGATACGGCGGAAATTGCAGTACATGCGTCTCTGACCGGGCACCTTGTGCTCAGTACTCTCCACACGAACGACGCGGTCGGCGCGATAAGCAGGCTCCTCGACATAGGAGTGGAAGGATTTCTGATATCATCATCTCTGAAGGCCGTGCTCTCTCAGAGGCTTGTCAGGAAATTATGCCTCAAGTGCAAAGGCAAGGGCTCCGACAAGGACTCCAACAAGTGCAGGAACTGCTCCGGTACCGGATTCAGGGGCAGGACCGGGATATTCGAGCTTCTTCTGGTGAATGAAGAGATCGCCTCGGCGATATCGAAGAACAGCGACAGTGGAATGATTGCGAAACTCGCAAAGAAGAATGGCATGAAAAAACTTGTTGAGGACGGCAGGGACAAGGTCGCGGCCGGAATCACTCTTGAATCTGAAATCGCCAGAGTGACGATAAATGTGTAAAACTGGAAATTTGATACTTGAAACTTGATACTGGGTTTTGGAATTTTATAGGAGCGCTGGCCTCCGGCCGGCAATTGTAACTTGTAGCTCGAAATTCGGATTTCGGATTTTTAAATCTGGAGCTTGTTTAAAGATGCCTCTCTATAAATACAAAGTTGCGGGAACCGATGGAAAGACAAGCGAGATCCTGATTGAAGGGGACTCCCAGCCGGATTCGCTTTCAAGGCTGAGGAACCGTGGACTTCTTCCATTGGAATGCTATGGGCAGGCCGATGCGCTGTCACAGGACAATGGCTGGAAATTCTGGAAAAGGGACAGCTTCGACGCATGCGAATTCACGAACAGGCTTGTTCCCCTGCTCAAGGCCCATATCCCTCTCGAAAGAGCCCTCGGTATAATATCCCAGGGATCGCCGGCAGGAACATCGGAAATAGTGAACGAGCTTAGGAAAGGGCTTCACGAGGGTAAGAAATTCTCTGCAATAATCCGCGATCATGGGAACAGGTTCCCAAGGATATATGCCAATCTCGTGGAGGCGGGCGAGGAGACCGGCTCCCTCCCGGACATCATGTCTGAACTGCAGCGTTTCCTGAACGACAGGAAGGATCTCAGGAATTTCCTGATCACCAGCTCAATATATCCGCTTTTCGTGATGGCTGTCATCTTCGTCGTCATCATCGTGCTTTTTACCGTCGTGATACCACGCTTCTCGAAGATTTTCACCGACATGGGCAGGGAGCTTCCGTTCCTGACGAAGATGATGCTTGGGATCAGCGATATCGCCACCGGATTCTGGTGGCTGTGGATCATCTGCATCGGAGTTTTCTGCTACATCGTGTATAATATCAGGACAGGCGGCAGGATGGCGGACTGGTGGGAGGAGAATATCCTCAAGCTGCCTCTTTTAGGGGAACTCATATCCATGATCGAGATAAGCAGGTTCATAAGGACGCTCGCGGTGCTGATCCAGAACCATGTTCATCTGCTGAGCACCGTCCAGATAGGGATAAATGTTATTGTCAACAAGCAGATCGCCAGGACCTTCCACGGAGTCAATTCCGAGCTCAAGGGAGGTGCGAAGCTTTCCGCCGCGCTCAGCAAGAGCAGGTTTGTGCCGAAGGACGCCCTGCAGATGCTCGCCATAGGGGAGGAGTCAGGCAACATGGGTGGAATGCTGAACCAGGTTGCGGCGAACTATGAGGACAACTTGAAGACTAGGATAAAAAGGCTTCTTGCTCTTTTCGAGCCCGTAGTGATCCTGTTCCTTGCCTTGATCATAATGCTGGTGATTTTGTCGATATTCATGGCGATACTGGAAATGCAGAATATGTAAGGCAAGAAGAAAGCACGAAATCCGAAACTCGAAATACGAAACAGATGACTTGAAAATCAAAATTGGTGAATTGTAAAGGAGCGCCGGCCTCCGGCCGGCAATTGTGAGTTAGGGATTTGAAATCGGAAATTGGAAATCAAAAATCGAAAATGATTGGAGGTCTTATGGAATCATACAGGAAAGAAAGAAGGACGGTCAGGTATTTCACGCTTATGGAAATGGCCGTGGTCATTTTAATACTTGGATTACTTGCAACCATAGTGACGCCCCTCTATTTCCGCCATGTGAGAAAGGCGAAGATCAGTACTGCAAGAACCCAGATTCTGATGATCGAGCAGGCTATATTGGACTTCAATATGGATCTGGGCAGGGTGCCGACTTCCCTCGATGAGCTTACAAGGAAGACAGGAGATGATAAATGGGACGGACCATATCTGAAAAGTGCGGTGCCTAAGGATCCCTGGGGGAACAGTTATTCCTTCAAGGTGCCGGGCTCCAGCGGGGAATTTGAAATCATAAGCTATGGAAGCGACGGCCAGTCCGGCGGTACCGGTGAGGCTGCCGACATTTCAAATATAGGTCCCCCGGCTGAATGATGCCAGTAATTAAAAGAAAAAGCAGAAGAACATGCCTTACGGCATTAACTACAAGCAAATTGCAGCACTAATTGGAATTATGTTCGTAGTTAAGCCCGAAAGGGCTGTTCCTGGATTATTCTATTTGGATATTGTGACTTATGCGGAAAAACTCCTACACCCTCATTGAACTTGTAGCGGTTGTCCTGATCATCGCCCTGGTTACGGGGATTGTGGTCGGACAGCGAAACCGTGTTCCAGCGTTTGTATCACTTGAGAACACCGCCCGGGAGCTGCAGCTGTTTTTTTCGAGGGCTTCTTTGATGGCGACTTCTCAGGGCAAGATAGTAATTGTGAGCACTGAGCCTTCTTCGGGTGTATTCGTGATTGGTGGAGCTTCTGAAGTTTCATCCGTCGAGGCAGGCACTATGTCATATAAGCTGCCGCCATGCGTGCAAATCGAGGGTGGACAGGATGGAACGAGCTACAGATTCTTTCCTGATGGAACTGGAAGCGGACCCACCCTGGAGCTTTCACTCAAAGGGCATAGGATCAGAATTAAAATTTCAAAGTTGACCGGTATGGCGGGAATAGAGAGGGATAAATGATCAGGAAGAGGAAGTTCACTCTTATCGAAGTGATTGTCGCGATTGCCGTCTTCGGGCTTGGCATGACGGCAGCCCTCCAGATGTCTGCAGGCGCCACTATGAGAGCCCGGAAGGCTGTTGACAGGTGGAAGAGCCAGCACATGCTGGCGCAGGCTTCCGAATATTACCTGCTTGCCGGTCCGAAAGCGCATCCTGATTCCAAGTTCTTCCCATATCAGGGAGCTTCCACCTCATGCTCCGTATCCGAGCCGGAAGGCCTGCCACCCGACGTTGACAGCCAGTTTGGACAATGGAAGCTCGCAGTTCTTGAAATCAAGATTTCCTATGACAACAACAGGAAGACTGAATCGATAAAAATTGAAAAAATCCTGCAGGATGGAGACCTATGATAAAAAACGAGTCAGGATTCACTCTTCTTGAAATGATCGTCGCCGTGGCGATACTTTCAATGGTGATGCTCGGCGCCAGCATGGGCATGTACTCTGTTCACAGGACCTGGGCCTCGGTTGTAAAGCAGAACGACAGGCTGCATAGATGCCTTGTCCTTGACAACATCATAGACTCCTCTTTCAGGAATGCCGTGCCTTTCAGCTGGGAGGATCCGAACCACGTTCAGAAATTTGTCTTTCTGGGCGACAGCAAGAAAGTCATCCTTGCCTACCTGCATCGGATAAACGATTTTTCCGAAGGGGGGATAAGGTTCATCTGCCTGTATGTTGAAAATGGCAGCCTTGTTGCAGCTTATAGCAGGACGCCAATCCTTCCCTGGGTGGACAAGCTGGATAATTGCGAGAAGGAGATCATTTCTGAAAGAGTGAAGGACATCTCATTCATGTATGCTGATAAAAAGGACCAGGACATAGTATGGAAGGACGACTGGGGCGAGGACAAGAATGTCAACATACCTCTAGCGATACAGATAAGGATAGAATGGGAAGATGGCTCAAGCGAGGTCTGGCTGAGGCGGACGGCAGGATCGGGAATCAGGGAGACCCTTGGAAACAGGAGGGCGTCAATTGAATAGCCGCAATATAATGAAATTCAAAGCAGACCCGGTGATCGGGAAACTTAACCCGGCAAAGATTAAACATGTCCTTCAGGGAGAGGATGGGGTGGCCTTGATCGCCGTCCTTGGAATGCTCGTGATAATTTCCATACTGACGATGTCGGCTGTCACGGTCTCCCAGATATGCAGATATTCCGCTGTCACCTTCAATGACCGTTCAAGGGCAGCATATGTTGCCGAGGGCGCCGCTTCACGCGTCCAGTGGCTTGTCATGTCCGACAGGCGGAGGTTCACAAACAGGGTCCTGGGAGAGGCCGACTACACGGATGAGACACAGGAACGGTTCATGGCGGACGGGATCCTCCACAAGATGGATTATTACGGAGTTGAAACAGATGTGATGATTTTCGACATGGCCTCAGGCTTTGATATTTCAGATGATACGCCCGCAAGACAGCTTGACACTTACAGGACGATGTTCAGTGACGATGAGGAGAGGAGGAATGCCTTCGTGGAATTCCAGGACTGCCTTGCCGATTATGTTGATGCAAACGACTTCGCGGGGATAAAAGGAAAGGAAAAGGCGGATTATCAGAAACTGGGGCTTGATCCGCTTCCGAGGAATGGCAGATTTCAGTATAGGGAGGAGATAATGCTTGTCCCGGGATTTGAACAATTCTTCAGCGTCGACAGCTATGGCAGGCTTAGCTCCTTCAGGATAATACCTCCGCTGAACATGCCGAGGATCCGGCAGAACAACAGCTTCTTTTCCGCGAGCAGGGAGATTATCATGAACAAATGCTCTTTTTCCTCTGGGCAGGTGGACAAGGTGATCGAGGCCAGGGACAAGTGGATCAACAAAGGGATCCCCCTCAACGAGAATCTTGATCCCGGGATCGTGTCGTCGCTGAAGAACAGTTTTTCATTTAGCGAATCAGGTTTCTATACAATAATAGTAGAGGCGTCCGCAGGACCAGGCCGTTCAAAACGCGCTTTTGCCACATCTGTACAGATCCAGGACCGGATCAACCAGGGGATAAGGTATTATGAACAGATTCTATACTAGGGAAAAAGCTCTGCAAATTCACAATCCTCGTATGGCTTTAAAACCAAGGAGAGAAATATGAACATGAAGAAAATATTTTTTGCGGTTATAGCCGCTGTCATTGTCATCCTATGTCTTATGATCGTTCTCAAAATGACCCGGACAGGGGAAGGCGCCGCCAGCAGTCAGACGTCGGGAAGCGACTCTGGAACCGGCTCTGCAGCAGATAAGAAAAGCACAAAAGCTGTTCCCATGGGTACAGATCCCGACAGGAAGAAATTGAAATCCTCTGAAAAGGATTTGAAGATACAACGGCTTGCCAATGAACTCAGGCGCTTGAATGCCGGACAGGCGATGATACCGCAGATGGAAGGGATTGTAAGGGAGCTTTGCGACTGTGGGAATGACGCTGTCATCGCCATGAAGGAGATTCTCAGTTCCGATGCGAATGCGAGTGTCAAGGCTGCTGCGGCAAGGGTGCTCGCCCAGCTCGGGACCGCAGAGTCGGTCGGGATACTCGTGGAATGCATAAATTCTGAAAGTAGTCCGGTCAACAAGGATCTCTATATAAGGGCCTTGCAGGCAGTAGACAGGACAGAGGCCTCGCCGGCTCTGATAAAGGGGCTTGAAACTTCCAAGGATATTTTCATGAACACGGAAATGAAACAGGCTCTTGCAAGGACTGGAAATGAAGATACGGTCAAACAGCTTGTTGAAGCCTGCCATGCTCAGAAAGGGGCGAATTCCGGTAAGGAGAACCTTCTTGGAGCACTTTCCCTGATCAGGCATCCTGATTCCCTGCCGGCACTTTCAAACGCCGCCGCAAACGATCAGGATCCGATGGTCAGGAAAAACGCCCTTCGCGCGCTTTCCAACATGGGGAATGAAAATTCCTCCAGAGCTCTTGTTGAAATGCTTCAGTCAGGAAAAAATGATGAAAGGAAATCCCAGATCCTTGATGCGATCTCAAGCATCAAGGGGAAGGAATCCATTGATTATCTGAGGGGCATAAGCGACAACAGCAACTTTCCGGAGGATCTTAGAAAGGCCGCCGCAAGGGCGGTGTTTACGATAAAAAACGGAGTTCCTCCGGCGGATTGAGTAACTCGGGCTTTCCAGCCCGAGACCTGAATTAGAAAATCCTCGGTCAGGAATGACCGAGTTACTTCGTTACGTCTTGTCCGCGATCTTGTAGAGTGAGGCCCAGGCTTCTTTGAGTTCTTCCGCGTCCAGAGGCTTGAAGGCGGTCGCGGCCTGGACATGGTCGGCGATTTCCTCAGGAATATCGTAGATGAATTCAGATGGCCTTTGTATAGTTGACTTGCCGTAGCGCATCCTTGAGTGAGTATGCACAAGATGCACGTTTTTCCTCGCCCTTGTTAGTGCCACATAGAAAAGCCTGCGCTCTTCCTCGTTGCTTCCTTCCTTTATGGATCTTTCGTGAGGGAATACATTATGCTCCATACCAGGGATAAAGACGTATGAAAATTCCAATCCTTTCGCCGCATGGACCGTCATCAATGTCACCGAATTCTTATGCTTCTCCTCGTCCTCCTCGACCTTGTCGTTGTCGTCATAGAGAGCGTATGCTTCAAGGAAATCCTGCAGAGTAGGGGTGGTCTCGGCGATTTTTTCAAAGGAGGCTATTGCGTTGATGAGCTCGTAGATGTTGTCACGGCGCCTCTCGGCCTCATTCCTGTCCTTATATAATTTGAGGATCCCTTCGATGAGGTTCAGTTCCTTGTAGTAGTCGAGTGTCTTTTCCGAAAGCTTTCCCGGCTCTGCGAACATCGCACGCCATTTCTTCAACGTTGAATACATATGTTTCGCTCCGGAAGCCGCCTTGCCGGAGAGATCCTTCAGGAATTCCTCATTTCCGATGAGATCCGCCAGCGGAACAAAGCTTATGTGCTGGAGCCTCTTCAGGTTTTCGATTGCCTTGTCGCCGATCCCGCGCGGAGGTACGCCGAGTATCCTGAGGAAGCTCTGGTCGTCCTTCGGATTCACCGCAAGCTTCAGATACGCAATGGAGTCGCGGATCTCCCGCCGTTCATAGAATGATTTTGCGCCGATCAGCCTGTAGGGTATCTTGGAATCCCTGAGTGAATTCTCAAAAAGGCGCGACTGGTGGTTCGAACGGTATAGGACCGCGAAATCCCTGTGCTGGGTCCCGGGGTTGGAGCCCATGATATCATAGATTGCGTCGGCCACGTATCTCGCCTCGTCCTCGTCGGTCTCCGCCCTTATCACCTTGAGCTTGTCGCCGTCTCCGCATTTAGACCAAAGTTCCTTGGCATAGCGCTCTGTGTTCTTGGATATGACGCTGTTCGCCGCCTTCAGGATATTGTTTGTACAGCGGTAGTTCTGTTCAAGCTTGATCTCCTTTGATTTCGGGAAATGCCGGGGGAAATCGAGGATGTTCTTCATTTCGGCGCCGCGCCAGCCGTAGATGCTCTGGTCGTCGTCGCCGACCACGCAGATGTTCATGCTTTTTCCGGCGAGAAGCTTTACGAGCTGGAACTGCAGGAAATTGGTGTCCTGGTATTCATCGACAAGAAGATGGGTGAACCTTTCCTGGTATTTTTCAAGTATGTCGGGATGTTTCTGCCATAGCTGGACGGTGAAAAGGAGGAGGTCGTCGAAATCCAGCATGTTCTGGTTCTGCAGGATCTGCATGTAGCGTTCAAAGACCTGCGCCACCCTGACTTCGATCTCGTTTTCCGCCACTCTGCTCAGATCCTGAGGAGACATCATCTTTCCCTTTGCACGGCTGATGATTGAAATGCATATCTCGGTGCTGAGCTCGGTCTTTTCAAAACCGGACTCTATGACAGCCTGTTTTATCACCCCCGCCTGGTCCGAATCATCCGCGATCGTGAAGTTCGTGCCGAAACCGAGGACCTTGATGTCCTTCCTCATTACTCTCGCACAGAACGAATGGAATGTTCCAAGGAAAACTTTTCTGGCGTCCTCAATGTTTACAAGCCGGTCCAGACGCTCGCGCATTTCTTCGGCGGCCTTGTTGGTGAAGGTCATACCGGCTATGTTTTCCGGCTTGATCCCGTGGCGGATCATGTTTGCGATGCGGTAGGTGATGACGCGTGTCTTGCCGGTGCCGGCGCCGGCGAAGACAAGGACAGGGCCGTCAATTACCGCAACGGCCTTCGCCTGTTCGGGATTGAGCTGCTTCAGGAGATCTTTAGATATATCGGACATGGGAACTCTGAACATCGAACATCGAACATTGAACTTTCAACATCCAAATTTGAATTATTTTCCTAATTCGAAGTTCGATGTTGGATGTTGAATGTTGGAAGTTCATTTGATTGTTATACGGTCTTCACTGCGAAATCGAATCCCTTGTCCGATTCGACTACCGCTGCGGACGTCACCGGATTTTCCAGCTGTGCAAACACGCCCTTGCTGACCACATATTCGCATGCGGTCTCGGCGCTGTCGGCATTGAACTTGGCGTCCGCGTAATGCGAACATGGAACCGTGTGCTCATATGTGGCCACATAATAGGCCTTTCCGCGTTCAAGCGTGAATTCCACGACGTGGATTGAACCTTTCTTGACGATCGCGAGCCATCCGAGCTTCGAGCCTTTTTCCACCACCGCGGAGATCCTCGGAGTGTTGTAGCTGTCCTTCTCGTAGTCCATTGCAAGCATGCTGAGAGCCAGCGCGTCACGGGCCGGCATTCCGGAAAGGATCTTTTCAGTGATGGGATCAGTGTGAGATCCGTTTGTGGCGACGGCGAAATTTCCTGCGATCCTGATGCAGTTGTAGGCGATATAGGGATTCTTGCCAAGGTCGTCCTCAAATCCCTTGCGGGGCATGATCGAGACAACCTCGCCTTTCAGGCGAGCCTCGCGGTTCGGGAACGAACGAGAAGATACACGGTACATGGCGGCGGATTTGCCCGTCTGCGTCATGCCGATTGCAACAATTCTTCCAACGTACATGGTAAACCTCGTATAAAATTATTAATTGAATCCTGGCTTCTCTAAATAATTTTCATATCATAACACAAAGATGGAAATGGGCAATAGGAATAAATTTTTGTTCCATAAATTTATTTCCCTTCAGAGGGCGGGAACTCGATTATGTTCAAGAAATATTCCTTATTGTTTGATGTCCAGGAGGAGACTCCTATGTAGAACTTATCTCCGAGTCTGAATCCTTGGGGCGTACCCAGCTTGCCTTTTACATCAAGCCAGTATTCTGCCTTCACCTTGTATTCAGCAGGATTTTCTGTATTTTCGGCGGTCAGATGCGTTACAAGAGGACCAGTAATAGCAATGACAGATCCTTCACGGTCGGAAATAAGTGTGCTTGCCTCGTTTGCATGTGGAATTTCAACGGAACCCTTTATTTCGCCCTTCCTCCAGATGTTGAACTTGTTCTTCGTCTGCCTGATTATGTCCCCGAGCCAGACATTTCCGCTCTTGTCGCATAGGAAAGGTATGCCGGAATCTATTATCTCTTGGATCTTCTCTTCTTCACCAATTCTGAATGTCAGCTGTGTGCTGGATGGACTTTCTGCATTATACCAGAGCTTGCCCTCAAAATCATAGATGAGTTTGAAATAATCATGAACTGAAGAAGTGGGAATCTTATTAAAGAAATATTTTCCATTCTTCTTTTCGCAGACAAGCGTGAAGAAGCCTTGTCCCTGCAAGGAATAATGAATTAGCACCTTGTTCTTTGCTATCCCTTTGAAATGATTGACACTGCATTTTGAGAATGTCTCTGCATGCTTTTCAAGCAAATTGTAATTGCTTCTATTATTATAAATCATCAACTCATTTTCACTTTTAAAGAACCAGATGTTTCCGGATCCATCGCATGTGAAATTCTTGGCTTTCTCATCAAAATGGTTTTCTATTGTCTTGAGGTTTTCAAATATCAGCTGATCTGGTGAATTGGTCGTGGATATCTTGCCGTCGGCATACATGAAGCAAAAAGGCTTCCCTGTTGATATAAAGGTTCCATCTTTCGCGATTTTGATATTTGCGTAGGAAGCATCTTTGAGTTCCGGAAAATCTTTCCATTTCTTGCCATCAAACATCAACACTTCTCCCTCAGGATTTTTAATCCAAATTCCATCTTTAGTAAAGAACAGAAATAAGTTATCCAGGATTTTTACCTGTTGGGAGGCTAGTAACTTCCTTTCATCCTTGGCGGAGTGTTTGAAAACCGCCACAGGTTTGATCATGGACGGATAATAAAATGGACCGCCTCTTGAACAGATAAACATGCCATCTGATGTTGCACAATGTAACCAGCTGAATGAGAGCTCGTTTGTCTCATATATGAAATCCCTCTTGTCAATGTCGAGTATCCGTATGGCGTTATCAGATTCAAGCCAGAAGATTGATGGCAACGGATGGGGGATTCCTCTGTCCAGATAGGTCTTGTCGGAGAAGGTCTTTTCCCAGCCTTCAGTGAATTTTTTGCCTTTCAGGAAGCCTGTCTTGCCATCGGCATCAATTATCAAGAGGCCTGGACCAAGAATTTCATCTCCGGCTTTCCCCCTGACATCGGGACTTGTGATGAAAATCCTAGCCAATGCATCATAGGAAACCATTGTCGGATTTATCAGCACGTAATCTCCAATGGCAAACGATATCTCCTGCTCCAGAGAGTTTTCCTGTTTCTCCTTCAGCATTTCAAGGACTTTTGAAAGACGGTTTTTCACTTCCGGATCCTTTGCCTCTTTCTGTGCATCTGAAATGCTATTCCAGAAAACTATCCCCAACGTGGCCAGTTCCGATGTGGCTTTCTCCCGTACATTAAAGTCGCCATCTGAAAGCTTTGACAGCAGGGAGTTGAATTTTTCCATGGGAGGTTTATCCTGGAAGAAGAAGATATTTCTTCCTTTCATGCCTATGATCATCCCATTTGACCTTGGCATTATGAAATCTATTTCAGCTTGATTTAAGCATGTTGGAATCTCGAGACTTTTCCATTTGTCGTCACGGAATTCCATGAGAAAGAATTCTTTTTCCCATGTGTGTCGAGAACGGATTATGTTTCCCTGGTGATTGCTGATGACAGTGTCCGGAGGGATGCTGGATTTGAAGAATGCAATGACTCCTTTCATGTCAGATGTTGGAAGAAGCATCGGATAAGAGTAATTACTTTTCGCATGGCTATATTGACCCATCTGACGGTAATCCCACTTCTCGCCGTCGAAACTCAGGATACCGAGGGAATCAATGAAGAAGGCTCTTCCGTTTAGGAAAAGGTTGAAGGACTTGCCCTTCCGGATCTGGCTGGGAAGCACTCCGTTGAAGTAATGATCCTTCTCGGCTTTCCTTTCAATCCATATCTCCCCGTCATAACCTAGAAGGATGTCTTTTTTTAAGTTTGTAAACCAGATTCTTTTTCCCGATTCAAAAAGGATAGGCATGCATCCACGTAAAGAGGGAGATGTTTTTAAGAATTCATCATTGATATTCTGCTTTATCTTCTCAATATCTTTCCCTTCAGAATCATCAAGAACCTGGAGCCAGAGCCTGCCATCGTTACCGGCAACTACGGATATGACATCTTCCGGTAAAAACTGCCACATCGTGTCTTTGAGATTAAATTCAGAAGAATCCTGGGATAGTAGCCAGGGCTGACATAGGAGAGATAGGATTACCGATATGATTAATGCCTTCATTTGCCCTTCTTATTTCAATTTGTTCTGGTTCTGTGCCGGCGGAAACTCGATGATGTTGAGGAAATATTCCTTGTCCATCCATGAGCAGAAGCCCAGATAGAACTTGTCACCAAGCCGGAATCCATCAGGAGACCCCGCAGTAGTGCCCTTGAAATCAAGCCAGTACTCCGCTTTTACCTTATATGTTGCGGGATTCGCAGGATCCTCAGCGACAAGATGTGTCACGAGCGGACCTGTGAATGCAATGACGGAACCTTCCTTGTTGGAGGTGAAAGTGCTCCATTCATTAGCATGAGGGATCTCAATCGACGCCTTAATTTCTCCCTTCCTCCAGATGTTGAACTTGTTCTTCGGTTGTCCGGTTATGTTACCGAGCCAGACGTTTCCGCTCTTGTCGCAGATGTATGGCAGGCCTGAATCCTTTATCTCCTCTGTTTTTTCCTCCTCGCCAATCCTGATTGCCACCTGTTTTTCGTCGGGTGCCGAATCAAGTGGATACCACAATTTTCCTTCATTGTCATACACGGGATCTGAACGGGATCGTGACATCCTTGGTATCTCCTTGAGCTCCGGTACGCCGTCTTTGAACTGGCAGGCAAGAGTGATGGTGTTGCCCGGCCCGCCATGCCCCCAGCTGTAATAGTCTATCAGCACCTTGTTTCTGCCTATGCCCATGAATGAACGCACCTGTCCCTTTGAATATGCCTCCTGGAGCTTATCGTAGAGGTTGAAGGTCCGGGCGACGCTGGAGACCATCAGTTCGTTCTGGCCTTTCTGGTACCAGATATTACCTGCGCCGTCATAAAGGAAATCCTTGTTTTTCACATCGAAATACTTTTCAATCACCTTTCGGTTTTTAGATATCAGAAGATCAATGTTTTTCTCGACAAGAAGCTTTCCGTCTGCATACATGAAGCTCAACTCGGTCTGGTTTGAGACGGAAGGAACTGATATGAGCGCCCCATCTTTTCCAGTTATTGTCTTGGTCACCTGGATATCCTTTATTTCAGGAAAGTTCTTCCACTCCTTGCCGTTGAACATCACGACTCCGCCTTCAGGATTCTTGAGCCATATGCTGCCATCGGCAGTTATAATGAACAAGGCACTGTGAACTTTGATTTCCTGGGTGGGAATCCTTATCCTCTCATCCTTTGCAGAAGGCTTGAACACGGCTACAGGCTTTGCCTGGGGAGAAAAAGGAATGCCTCTCGAACAAAAGAAAATGCCGTCAGCAGAGGCCGCGTGGAGCCAGTGGAACGACAGATCCTTGGTCTCATAAATAAAATCCTTCTTTTCAATGTCGAGCATCCTGATGGCATCTTTCGTCTCAAGCCAGAAGATTGACGGCAATGGCTGGAGGGCTCCTCCAGACTGATAATTCTTGTCCCATCCCTTGGTGAATTTCTCTCCTTTCAAAAAAATTGCCTTGTCATCAGCATCGAGGATAATGAGTCCGGGGCCGAGTGTTTCGTCCTTGCCCTTCATCCGCACATCGGCGCTGGTAAGAAAGATCCTTGCAGACACATCGTAATGCACTATTGCCGGATCCTTCAGGATGTAATCGCCGAAAACCTGCAAGTCCTCCTGTGTCGCCTGGACATCCTTCATAAGTTCGAGGGCTTTTGACAATCGGTCGCGGACCTCCGGATCCTTTGCCTCCTTCCGGGCTTCAGTTATAGATTTCCTGAAGGTGATACCCAGTCCGGCAAGATCAGTTGTAGCCTTTTCGCGGACATTGAAATTCTCGTCTGAAAGCTTTGCCAGCAGCGCATTGAACTTCTCCTTGTCTAGAACCTCATCCTGGAAGAAGATCATTTTACCGCCTGTCGTGCCGACGATCATTCCTTTTTCCCTCGGCAGGACGATTTCGATGTCGGCGGGATTCAATCCATCGGCAAGTTCGACATTTGTCCATTTACCATCGCGGAATTCCATGATATTGATCTCGGTTGTCCAGAATTTGCCTGATGTGATTGCCGCCCTCTGCTGAATTTGGGCCGGGGCATTGATTATCTTGCCCGGTACGCCTTTGGTCTTGGATTTGAAGACAGCGAAGACACCTTTCATGTCGGGGCAAGGCAGGAGGATTGGATACATCGAGGTGGTCCCTCCAAAATTGTTGTCGGCCATCTTGCAGTAATCCCAGTTCTCGCCGTCGAAGGTCAGGATTCCGAGTGAATCTATGAAGAAGGAACGTCCATCAAGGAATATATTGAAAGGTTTGCCCTTGCGGAAGCAGTTGGAAGTGACCCCGTAGAAGAAATGCTTTTCGTCGGCTTTTTTCTCGATCCATTTTTCGCCGTCATAACCGAGGAGCATGTTGTTTTCCTTGTTAGTGAACCATACACGCTTGCCGGATTCGAAGAGGGCGATCCTCCAGCGGATACGCGGTGACTTCTTAGAAAACTCCTCCTGGATGTTCTGCTTCAGCTTCTCAATATCCTTTTCCGGTGGATCGTCCTGGATCTGCTGCCAGAGCCTGCCGTCATTCCCACGGAAAACAGATATGACATCGTCCGGCATGAACTGCCACATGGTGTCCTTGAGTTCAATATTGGGAACTTCCTGTGAAAACAGGGAAAACTGGATAAAAAGACATAAAACTGCAGATAAAATGGAAATTCTCATATTGTAAGCCTCTCCTAAGGTAAATTTTACTGGCAGAAACCTGTTTTGCAAGCTAAATTTGTAGTTTGAAACTTGAAACTCGAAATTTGTAGATGGTAAAGGACAATAATGGATAAAATAATCAAAAAAGCCCGGGAAGTCCTGGATATAGAAATAGAAGGACTCAAGAGCGTAAGAGACCGTCTCGACGGTGAGTTCATCGATCTTGTCAAAGCATGCGTCAAAGTCCTCGACAATGGCGGAAAGATCGTCCTGAGCGGTGTCGGCAAGAGCGGACATGTCGGACACAAGATCGCTGCGACCCTCGCAAGCACAGGAGCCCCGGCCGTATTCATGCACCCGGTCGAGGCCATGCACGGCGACCTCGGCATCCTCCAGAAGAATGACATCCTGATCGCCCTGAGCTACAGCGGTGAGACCGAGGAACTGCTCTCAATACTGCCTTCAGCGAAACGCATGGACATCCCGATAGCTTCAATTACTGGCGAACCGGATTCCAAGCTCGCCAAATGGAGCGACATTGTAATTGCAATGACGGTTTCCAAGGAGGCGTGTCCATATAATCTTGCTCCCACCACAACGACCACGGCACTTATCGCCCTTGGTGATGCGCTTGCCATGACGCTCATGCACATCAGGAAATTCGGTAAGGAAGACTATGGGCGCCTTCATCCGGGTGGTGCCATCGGCAAGGCTGTGAATCTCCGCGCCAGCGACATCATGCGTACAGGTGAGCGTCTCGTGCTGCTCTCCCCGGACACCACAGTAAAGGATACTTTGTTCAAGATGACCAAGGCGAGATGCGGTTCGGCGATTATCACCGGCAAGGGCGGAAAGCTCCTCGGAATCTTCACCGATGGCGACCTGAGGAGGCATGTCGAGAACGATCTGAAGGTCCTGCACAGGAAGGTATCGGAGGTCATGACGAAGAATCCGACATCCGTCAAATCCACGGATCTCGCGGTGGAAGTCCTGAAGATCGTCGAAAAGAAGTTAATTGACGACATCATCGTGGTCGATGCGAAAGGCAAGGTCGTAGGCATAGTCGACATCCAGGATCTGCCGGGGCTGAAGCTGATGTAACTCGGGCATTCCTGCCCGAGACATGTAACTCGAAACTTGACGCTTGAAACTTGAAACTCGAAATATGCAGCTTGAGAACATGCCTTACGGCATTAACTACAAACAAAGTGAATACTGTTAGTTAAGAGAAGACAAACTAAAGTTTGTACTCCAACAAGAGCATGGTTCATTCGTTGGAGTACAAGCTTCAGCTTGAGTCTTCCTCTTGAGAAACGGTTAAAATGAAAGGACAGGTAAGGAAATCAATGATTATTCCGAAATACAGCATGGGGATTGGTGATAGGTTTGCGCACGAGGGCAAGGCGCAGCTGAAGGCGTTTGCGAAGGCGAAGGAGATGGGCGTGGAAATTGCGCCGGTCTGGAACAAGTCCAACCGCGAACATCAGATAATCCACACACAACCCGGAGATGTACGCAAGGAGGCCGATGCAGCCGTCAAGGCTCTCGGCTGGAAGAATCCTTATTTCGTAGACGCAGACCATATCAGCCTGAAAAACGTCGACGGTTTCATTTCCGCAAGCGATTTCTTTACCTTGGACGTTGCGGATTTCACCGGCAAGCCTGCAGATGAAAAAAGCATCAAGGCTTTTGTCGACAAGCATGCTGCATACGCCAGGAAGCTCGACATTCCCGGAACCGGAGAGGTTTTCAATATAACTAAGGAGAGCCTTGAAAAGATCGCCCGCAAATATCTTCTCGCCATCCAGGAGGCCGGGAAAATCTTCCGGAAGGTTGAATCCGTAAAAGGCAAGGACAATTTTGTGACCGAAGTCTCCATGGACGAGACCGACATGCCTCAGACGCCTGTCGAGATGTTCTTCATCCTTGCGGCAATCGCCGACGAGAAGATCCCCGCACAGACGATAGCTCCCAAGTTCACAGGCCGCTTCAACAAGGGTGTCGATTATGTCGGGAATGTCGCACAGTTCGAGAAGGAGTTCAACCAGGATCTGGCGGTGATCGCATTTGCCGTAAAGGAATTCGGACTTCCGAAAAACCTCAAGCTCAGCGTCCATTCCGGCAGCGACAAGTTCTCCATCTACGGTCCGATAAGAAAAGCCCTGATAAAATTTGACGCCGGTCTTCACATCAAGACTGCAGGTACAACCTGGCTCGAGGAATGTATCGGCCTTGCCGAAGCAGGTGGGGAAGGACTAGACATCGCGAAGCAGATCTACGTCAACGCCCTTGGCAGGTTCGACGAGTTGTGTGGACCGTATGCTACAGTGATTGACATCAAGAAGGACAAGCTGCCTTCCGCCGACGAGGTCAAGACGTGGAATTCTGCGAAGTTCGCAGAGACTCTGCGCCACGATCAGAAATGCAAAGGCTACAATCCGAATTTCCGCCAGCTGATCCATGTGGGATACAAGGTGGCTGTCGAACTCGGTCCGAAATATTATGCCGCCCTCGAGAAGTACGAGGACGTCATAGGGAGAAATGTCTATCAGAATGTCTTCGAACGCCACCTCAAACCAGTTTTCATAGGATAAAAGGTGTTTATGAACGAATACAAGGATGCTTTCAAGCAGAAGACCGACCAGCATGCTGACGGGACCGCCAGGTCTTCGACAGGCAGCTATGTCGTGAAGATCGTCCTGATTATTGCGATATTCGCATTTGTCGAGCTTCTCGTGTTCGGTCTCATCTTCTACAAGCTCTTCTCAAAGCCATTCGACACCATGGGGAAGGTGTTGAGCCCGAAGATCGACATCACCCAGACATTCATAGGTTACACCGAACAGCAGAAGAAAGTCCAGCATCTGCTCCTGGTCAAAATTACAAGGAATGAGACTGAAAGGAGAGAATATACTTTCTCCGTGCCACAGGTAATGAACGGGAAGACGCTGAGCAACGCCATCATGGAGGTCAGGGCGCCGGTCACCTACAACTACTTTGTAGACATGAAAGGGACATGGAAGATCACCTGCGAGGGAGACATGCTCACGATAATTGCGCCGAAACTGCAGGTCGAGGAGCCTGCCGTGGATCTCAGCCGCATGGAGACGCGCATCGAAAGCGGCAAGCTTATCTTTGGTGAAAACGCAAAGCTAGAGGCTTTAAGAAAACAGTTTTATCCTGACATGATGAAAAAAGCGCTGACCCCAGAATATATCGACTTTGTCCGCGAGGACGCCAGGCGCAGCCTTGCGGATTTCGCAAACGGCTGGATAACGGCGGATCTCGTCAAGAAATATCCTGTGAAATACATTTCCGTCAGGTTCGAGGACGAGGGGCAGTTCCCTAAACTCAATTATTCAGTAAATAAAGGGAACCTCTAAATTATTAATGAGTCATGTATTTTGATTTAGTTTGTAGTCAAGACATTATTGGCTGTGAGTTATCAAGGCAAAGAAACACGCAAGAATGCGTTAACTACCAGCGAACTTACTGTGAAACCACGAGCCTGGGGAGGGAAAATGAAAAGGATCGCAGCCATAGTCCTGTCCGTGTTTTTTACCACTCACCTGTATTCTGGAAATGAACTTCCCCGGATTCTCAGCTTAAAGGACGGAAGTGTGCTGCACGGGGAGATCCTTTCTGCCGGAATGAAGGATGGCATAACATGGAAATACGGCAAGGAAGCCGGGGCGCAGGCTGTTTTCCCTGTCGGCATGGTTAATGAGATAATGATCAACAAGCTGAGTTCCGCCGGTCTCGACACCGGTTCGGTATTTCTTGCAAATGGCGATGAGCTGAAGGGCGAGGTGGTGGCGCTTGACAACGAAACGCTCTCCTTTAAGACGCCTTATGCGGGCGTTATAAAGATTCCCGCCGCATCTATCGAGGCGATATTTCCATCGAGATACTGGGATGAGGCATACAAGGGGCCTGATGCCTCCAGCAAGTGGAGCAGGGTTGGAAAAGCCGTTGTAAAGGACAAGAACTCGATGGTATTGTCGAACAATGCCAGGACCGGATGCTTCGTGATCCTTCCGGAAATGATCAGGATAGATTTCACCGTGGACGGCGAAGCCTCCCTGGTGTGGGAGATGTGTCTGCAGATCGGTGAGGACAGGAAACGGGGCAATTATCTTGTGATGAAGATCGACAAGGACAAGCTTTCGCTCTTCAGGAGGAATGAGAGCAAGCAGGAGGAGAAGATTTCCGAGATCAGCAGCAAGGCGCTTGACGAGGCGGGCGACAGGAAGTTCTCCGTCACCGCGGACAGGATCAGGATGATCTACAAGATCAAGCTCAACGGCGAGGAACTGCTCAGCCTGTCGGATCCGAAGGAGGAATTCTTCAAAAAGCGGGACGAGAAGGAAGCTGCGACAACCACCGGCACCGCCAGCGAACCATTCTATTTCAAGAACAGCTCCGAGCTCAGTATCAAGATAAAGGAGGTGGTGGTATCCAGGGACGGGACCGAGGCAATCCGTAAAAAGTTCGCTGAGGAGAAATACAGCAGATCCGACGTCATAATCTCCGAGAAAGTGTTTTCGGAATGCAGGATTACTGGAGTTGCGGAAGGGAAGCTTTCCTATCAGACCCGTTCGCAGATGCTCGAAACGCCCTTGAAGAATGTCGGTGCATTGAAGCTTGGAAACAGGAAAGGCGCCGCCGCAGTGGGTCAGTCCGTGAATCTTGTCAGGATCTTCTTTGCCGCCGATGAGCATATTACCATCCTGCTTGATCGTGTGGCGGACGGAAAAGTGCTTGGCAGGATGGCCTGTGGTGCAGATATTTCGATTCCGTTGGAGCAGGTCGGGAAGCTTGTATTCAGTCCGGACCTTGAATTAAAGGAGCCTTCGGAAACAGCCAACAGGCTGCACTTCGACAACGGCGATGTCCTCTACGGGAATCTGGTTGCTGTCGTGCCGGGGACATCTTTGTCATGGAAGCTCGAAACCGGTATTCCGCCGCTAAAGTTTCCTGTTTCATCGGCAAAGGAGGCAATTTTCCGGGGTAAGGCCTTGAAGCAGGAGAAGGACCAGGCGAAGATCAGGCTTGTCAACGGCAATATCGTCAGGGGGGAGATAAAGGGGCTTGACAACCAGAAGCTGTCCCTGAAAACTTCGTATGCGGAAAATCTGGGGATTTCGAGACTGGCCCTGGACAAGATTCTTTTCTCGGATTCGGCGAACGAATGGAACAGCGATTATGCAAAGTGGATCGTCGAAGCCAATGCAGAAATGAAGAACGACAGGATCCTCGTGCCGGCAGGTGACAAGCCCCAGGCAAGATGCGAGATACAGGACTCGCCTGAAAAGCTCAGGATAGAGTTCGACATCATATTCACTGAGCAGATGAAGTTCATGGTTTTTTCCAAATCGAAGGACTTCCTCAACTATGACATCTACCTGTGCGCGGGAAGAGAGAAAGATCCCCTTAATGTCGGACAGGGCGTGATGTACGGTTCTGCAACAAGGCACAGGTACAAGGAGGCGCATGTGAAGCTTCTCCTTGACAAGGAAAACAAGTTCATCAGCCTGAATCTGAACAGCGAGACGATTCTTGCTACAAGGAATAATTTATGGTTTGCCCACATCGAAAAAGCAAAGAACATCTTACTGATGGTCAAGGGGGCTTCCGCGCAGATCAAGAACTTCACCGTTTCAAGGGAGGATGGTTCTGTTCTGGATGTCTCAGATGAAGATGTCATATCACTGAAAAATGAGGACAAGATTGCAGGGAAGGTGCAGGACATCTCCGGGAAGAACGTCAAGTTCGACGCCAAGGATGCAGGCCAGCTCGATATTCCGGCCGAAAGGATCTACGTATTGAATTTCTCTGACAAGGCCGCAAAGAAGAAAACTGTTGCCGGGAAAAACAGCGTCACTGTGTGCTTCAACGGATACGAGGAGACTGCGACATTCGATCTTTCTGAATATTCAGTGGAAAAACAGCTTGTTTCAGGCGGTGGTGGAATCTTCGAAAAGATATCAATCCCAATGGGCATAGTGGACAAGATAGTATTCGGCTCAGACGAAGAGCAGCGGCAGTAACGGATCGTCTTGTTGGCTTTCTAATGCCAATTGCTTAAGTTGGAGTACAAGCTTTAGCTTGCATAACTTTCTGAATATTAAGACAAACTAAAGTTTGTACTCCAACGGGCATGCTCCCATAGCAACGTTTTATACGGTTTTGCAATTGGAGCGAATGATAATGAATAAAATGGTCATTACTCATCAAAGCCAGGGCGCTTGAAGGATCTTGCGTTGGGGAATTCCAGTTCGGTGCGCCTGCCCAGTTTCTGCAGGAGTGAAAGCATCTTCAATATCTCGTCTTCCTTCTCCGGGAAATGGCTCAGGAGAGTCTCCCAGACCTTTATGGAATTGTCGATTGAAATAAGCGCTATTTTCGCGGAGCCGTCATAGTCCTTTGGCAAATCTTCCAGAATTTCCGGTTCATCTTCGAAGATCTGCTGTACCGCCCTCATGAGCTTGACATGGATCAACGTGTGGTTCCATATGATGACATCAACGGCGTCCTTTATTTCCAAGGCGTCTTTTTCAGGATTTTTATTGGGGAGGCCCATCGAGATGTTCTTCATCAGTTCATCGGCCTTTTTCTCAAAGTCCTTTGACGAACCGTCCATCCATTTCCTTACCATCTCCATGTATTTCCAGCTGGCCTTTGCGCAGACATGCTCCCTGGCGTTCTTATCCCTTTTTTCCTTTTGAATCCAGTATTCCTCCGGAATGGGGGCATCCACATCGACTCCGTTCTTCCTGGCCATCTCACCTATCATCTCGAAGGTGTCGGCGAATATGCCATGCAGCTTGTCCCAGAATTCCGGGCTGTTCAGGTCAAGCTCCTTGGAATCCTGTTTCTTGTCTTCGAGATCCATTATCCCGACCGCGCATCTTGTCTTGAACCTGCATCTCTCGCACCATTTGTCGCAGTAGTTGTGGATTCCCGAAATCATCTTCGGATCCGAGACAATTTTCATCAGTTTGGTTTTCTTCATGATTGCTGAAATATTAAGTGATGTTGGTAATTAAAGCAGTCAAACATAATCGCGTCGCCAAGCATTACTATTTAGATTGACTCTTTTATTGAAGATTTTGAGGCAGCTGGGTTCAAGCGGAATTTCTTCTATCCCAATAGCCTTCATTACGATTGCGCAGCAATCCGCCGGAGTGCGGTGACAGAGTCACCGCTTGAAGATGAGAGCAGACTTTGTCTGCGCACTTCCGCCTTCGCTGAAGCTACGGCGTGACAAGCCAACGGAGCTTTCTCGCCTTTGGTGCAGCTTCGCTCGTAAACTTAAAGTGAATCTGCTTGGCTTATGGTGCGCGGCGCTATAGAGTACATGCATGATAAAAAGCTTTGGTGATAAAGAGACTAAAAAGATTTATATTGTCGATTATCATTAAGGAAAGGTGAATTAAAATGAAAAAATTAAAACCTATACATCCGGGGGAATTTCTTCTCAGGGAATTTCTCGAGCCGATGGGAATAAGCCAGAACAAGCTCGCAAGGGAGCTCAAGGTGGACCCCAGGAGGATAAATGAGATATGTCTGAAAAAAAGGGCTGTTACTGCAGATACGGCATTGAGGCTGAGCCTTTATTTTGGAACGTCTCCGGAGCTGTGGCTTAACTTCCAGAAGGGTTACGAGCTTGACTGCACAAGGCTAGATGAAGAAGAAGAACTGAAGACACAGATTAAGCTTTGTCCTCAAATCTCCCACGCATTTGCCTGAAGGTTCCCAAATATAATTTTGCGCCCCGCAAATTTATTCCCAGACGCTTTTGAAGTTGAAATAGGAAGTGTTCTTCTCGCCGGGGCTGGCGTTCGTGAAGTCGAAGAAGTCGGAGGCGTCCTTGATCTCCGGAATGCAGATGACAAAATCGGAATAGAGGCATGTCATGCCGGTGGCCGGATCTTTTTTCAGGTTAAGCCTGTTTCCGCGCGAATCCCGCAATTCTCCGGTAGCAGGAATCTCGGCACGGGTCATCATCAGCGGTAGCCTTCCATAACGGAATATCTCGACTGTAGCTGCGGATTTCGCAATCATCACCTCGATCTCCCTCTCCTCAAGCTCCGGCCACGCCTGCACCTTTGAAAATCCAAGTCTGCGAAGTTCGCAGACCGCAAGGGAATTGCAGACGGGCAGGGGATATGACGACGATAGCTTCAAGTCCTTGAACTCCTTCAGAAGTCCTAGCTGGAAAATCGAAGTCAGCCTGAACCTGCGTGCGCCCTTTCCATAAGCGTCAATGATTTGCTTCCTGAGTTCTGATAATTTCCCTTCTGGACAGAAATGGGGGAGAATAATTTCATCGGAAGAAGAGAAGGGAACATCCCTTGCGGGATTAACTACGAACGAATGAATTTCAGTTTCCGGGATATTGTTCGTAGGCAAGCTCGCCAGAGCCGTCGGGTTTATATTTTCTGCGGTGGTCTTTTCCCTGGGAGAAGTGGAGCCCTTCAAAGCCCCGTAAAACAGGAAAAATTTATCAAGCTGGGATTTTGCGAGTTCCGCAGACTTGTCCTTGGAAACATTCTCCTCGGCCCATTTCCAGAATTCGCGCCTGACATCCTTCAATACGCTGAGCGGAATGAAGTATTCCCCATCGACTTCAGCGTTTATCTCTCCCGGGGCCAGGATTTCAGAGCTTGCCGCCGAAAACTCGCTTTTGATCTTTTCCTCGCCCAGAGGATGCTTCTGAGCCTTGGCAAGTTCAATTGCCTTGTTCCATTTGAGGTTGGAACTGCCGTCCTTGACATCAATATTGAATCCCTTGGCTGAAACTGCGACCTTGAAATCTATCTTCCGCTTCATCGCAAGAGGAAGCCTCGAGATCCTGCCGGTCATTTCGTCGATGCTCTCTCCGATCTTGTAGACAAAACCGTCGGGCAGGACTTCCCTGTCCCTGGTCGTTATGAAACATGTCTCGCCACTGCGGCCTTCGGTGATGTTCCTGCCTGAGACTGTCATTTCAGTGATAGTAAGCGCCGTCCCCTTCTTGCCGGATTTGGACTGGATGCGGATCCTGTCACCGAGATGGAGTTTTCTTGACAGAAGTACGGAGAACCCGCCTTCTGCGACATTCGCAACCCGTCCGCAGAGCGAGCCGGAGACGCCGCTGGAATCCGGACGGACAAGATCTGAAAAAGACTTGTCGGAGGTGAAGCCGGTGAAGAATTCGCGTCCGTAGGAAAGTCCTAGCAGATCCATCGCTTCTTCAAGAGTGGAATTTTCGCGTTCCGGGACGGCATCGAGCATAAGGCGGTATGCGGAGACGACATTCTTCACATAATCCTGTTTGCGGAGACGGCCTTCTATTTTGAGTGAAGTAATACCGACCTTTTTCATTTCGGGGATGAGTTCGAGGGAGCAGAGGTCCCTAGTTGAAAAATAGTAGCCTTCGTTCGGTCCGCTGAAATAGTTGTATCGGCACGGTTGCTTGCATTTGCCGCGGTTTCCGCTGAATCCTCCGTGGAATGAGGAGAAGAGGCATTTGCCGGAGAGCGAGCAGCAGAGCGCACCGTGGATGAAGAGTTCGATCTCTATCGGTGAGACCGCTTTGATCTGCCTTATTTCATCGAGTGTGACCTGGCGTTCGAGGATGACGCGTTTGATTCCCATGCTGGCGGCAAGTTTGACGCCTTCGCTGTTATGGATTCCCATCTGCGTGGAGGCATGGACTACGAGCGACGGAAAATATTCTCTTATGAGGTGAAGGACTCCAATGTCCTGGATTATCACGGCATCCGGTTTGAGGGCGACGAGTTCGGAAAGCATTTCAGCTGCCGATATGATCTCGGATTCCTTGATGAGGGTGTTGAAGGTGACATAGACTTTCTTGCCGTTCGAATGGGCGTAGGTGATGAGCTTGGCCATCTCATCCGAACTGAAATTCTCGGTGCGTTCACGGGCGTTGAACTTCTTGAGGCCGCCGTAGACGGCGTCGGCCCCCGCGTCAAAGGCGGTCAGGGCCGAAACAAGGTTTCCGGCCGGCGCAAGGAGTTCAGGTTTTGATAAATTAGAAATCATACTACCCACAGATTACACAGATAGATAAAACAGGAATATAAACCACGAAAACCCTCTTCGACAAGCTCAGGGCAGGCGAAACACACGAAAAATTCATAATTGTCAACTTTTTGCTCCGCAAAAACTTAACAATTGATTTTGTGATTATGAACTTCTGTGTATTCCGTGTGTTCTGTGGTTGGTGAGGTGAAAGGGGTTTGGCATTAGCTGTTAAAGCGCCTTGCAAAACGGCAATAAATGGGTATTTTGTGCATATAATACCAGACTAAAATAACGGAGTTGAATCGGATGTCGACAATTACATTTGAATGTCCGGGATGCCATACCAAGCTTCTGGCCGACAGCAGCCTCTGCGGCAGCTTGATAAACTGCAAGGACTGCGGCAACAGCGTAGTCATACCGATACCCGGCATCCACGAGGGAATGGAAGTGGGCGGTTTCCTCCTCAAGAGCAAGCTCGGTACCGGCGGGATGGGCGAGGTCTGGCTTGCATACCATGCCGCCATGGACAGGCATGTGGCTCTGAAGATCCTGTCGCCGAAATTCACCTCGAACAAGATGTTCCTCGACAGGTTCATGAAGGAGGCGAAGAACTCCGGAAAACTTTTCCATCCAAACATTGTGACTGCATTCCACTCGGGCGTCGAGAACGGAATCTACTATCTTGCAATTTCCTATGTCGACGGCAAGAACCTGAGGGAGAGGATAGATGCCGGCGAGATCATCAATGAACGTGAGGCCCTCCTTATCACGAAATCCCTGATTGAGGCACTGGATTATGCCTGGGGGGAATACAAGATTGTACACAGGGACATCAAGCCCGCGAACATAATCATTGACAAGAAAGGGTCTGCAAAGCTCCTTGACCTTGGGATTTCAAAGAGTCTTGACGAGGACAGCGGCCTGACTATGACCGGCACCTTCGTGGGGACGCCTTTCTATATGAGCCCGGAGCAGGCGCTCGGGGACAAGAACATAGATTTCCGCGCCGACATCTATTCGCTGGGCGCCACACTTTATCATATGGTCACTGGGACAGTGCCGTTCGATGCGAGCACGGCGATGGCGATCATCTCAAGGCATCTCAAGGATCCTCTTCCTCCTGCTAACGAGAGGAATCCGGCGCTTTCAAAGCAGTGCTGTACTCTTCTCGAGGTCATGATGGCGAAGAAACGCGAGGAAAGGCCGCAGAGCTGGCATGAGGCGAAGGAAGATGTGGAACTTGTGCTCAAGGGGCAGTACCCAAAGACAGCTGTTCCGAAGCCGGAAGGGGGTCAGGTTTTCATTGCATCCGGTTCGGAGGAGATCGACAAGCCCACGATGATGGCCGTTGCACCTTCCCAGAACACAGTGATCGGGCCTGATGGAGATAAGGCGGTCCAGGGCGAGCTGAAGGGAAAATCTTCTGTAGAGACTCCCCTCGAACCGGGACAGCCGGTTAAGTCCAGGACTTCCTTGAAGCTTGTGGCAGTTCTGGTGATATTCATAATGATGATGTTCGCCGTTGTCGCGGTGACTGCGATCATACTGGTCAAAAAATATTATTCATCAAAGAAGGGCAGCAGGAGTCCGACGACGGAACAGATGGGTTATCGTGCGCCCGATGAACCCACTGAAAAGGATCTTCAGGAATTTCTTGCCCAGGAAGCAAAGAAGAAACAGGAGCAGACGCCTTCTTCAGGCGACAAGAAGGCACCGCAGGATTCAGGCAAAAAGGAAAGTGACAAGAAGAAGAACACCAATCTAAGGTGGTAAACATTTTTTGGCCTGAAACTTGCTATTTTTGATTCGGACAGTATTTTCTGCGGCTCAAAAATCCCGTTGTTTTTTTTAGTCCAATGTTAAAGCGCAGCAACTTTTATGAAAAGCTACAGGAAAGAACTTGTTTTCAATGTTCCGGTGAGAAGGGCATTCATAAACATCACCCGGGAGATTGAGGAAGCCCTTGAGGAATCCGGAGTGAAGGAGGGGCTTCTCCTGTGCAATGCCATGCACATAACGGCGTCGGTGTTCATAAACGACGATGAGTCGGGATTGCACCAGGATTATGAGAAATGGCTCGAGAAACTGGCGCCGCACGAGCCTGTAAGCGCCTATATGCACAACAGGACTGGGGAGGACAACGGAGATGCGCATCTGAAACGCCAGATCATGGGGCGTGAAGTAGTCATAGCGATCACCAAGGGGCGGCTTGACTTCGGACCGTGGGAGCAGGTCTTCTACGGGGAGTTCGACGGCCGCAGGGCCAAAAGAGTGCTTGTGAAGATTATAGGGGAGTAGGGGAATATAGGTGTCGAGTGCTTGTCCTGAGCTTGTCGAAGGATCAGGTGTCGGGAAAAGCAGGTATAAGAATTTGACAGACATAACGATGGTACGTATTCAGTAAACTATGTCGTTTACTTAATCCGTACTAAAAATAAAATGCAAAATCACTCTTTTTATGATTTATTAGATGTAAATATTCGCTGAAGGACATACTTCAGTGAATATTTACGCTTGATACTGCGATTGATTTGAGAAATAAATTTGCAACCAGGGGGTTTTTAAATAGTCATGCGTTTCCAATGTCCATTCTGTTCTTTCATGCTCAAGGACCTCACCGACTCCCATCTCGGGGAGAAGATGACTTGTCCAAACTGCGCGCATCAGACTTTCATACCGACTGATCCGTTTGCTCCCGGAAGGATCATCGGAGACTTCCTGATCAAGGAGAAGATAGGCGAGGGCTCCATCGGAACGGTCTATTTTGCCCAGCAGATGTCACTTGACAGGAATGTCGCGCTCAAGGTGCTTTCCAAGAAGTATACAAATACCAAGGGCATGGTCTCCTTCCTGGCGGAAGCCAGGGCGGCAGCGAAGCTCAGCCATCCGAACCTGGTGCAGGCATTGAGCGTCGGCGAGGAGGTGGACGGCACATGCTATATGGCGATGACCTATGTCCGCGGCGAAACCGTCAAGCACAAGATAAAAAAAGAGAAGAAGATAGCGATAGACGAGGCCCTCCATATAATCCAGCAGGTCGCAGAGGCCCTTCATTATGCCTGGGAGGAGTCCAAGATCATACATCGCGATGTCAAGCCGGAGAACATAATGCTTGACGAGGAAGGTGTTGCGAAGCTCACCGACCTGGGTCTTGCGATGCATCAGGCCGACTGGTACAAGGGCATGGAGATTTCAGGAAGCCCCTCCTATATGAGTCCTGAGCAGTTCATCGGCGACAAGCTTGACACCAGGAGCGACATATACAGCCTTGGAATAAGCCTCTACCAGATGCTCACGGGCAAGCTGCCATTCGACGCCAGCACCCTCAATTCAATGGCGAAGCAGCATTTCTACCAGAAGCCCACGCCTCTCAACAAGCTAGATCCATTCATTCCAGCAAAGGTGAATGCGCTCGTGAAGAAGATGATCGAGAAGCATCCGGACAGCCGTTTCCAGAGCATGGATGAGCTTCTCAGGCAGATATGGGAGGTCAGGCAGACCACCGCTCCGAGCAAGGATCTTGTGCCTGACGTACATACCGTATCGATCAAGAGGCTTGACTACACGCTTCAGACTGAGACCAAGGAAAAGAAGAAGCAGCTCAAGCTGGAGGAGGGGGAACAAAAGAAGAAGTCTGCGACCATAGTTTCAGTCCTCGCCTATTCAATTCCGGTCATACTGCTTCTGGCAATCATCTTTTACGGTATGAGCTACAGCAAGGCCAGCACTCTGCGCGTGAAGACCAAGCTGGTCGATGATTTTGATGCCGTCATGAAGGCAAGCAGCACTTATTCCCTGGAAGACCTCGAAAAGAAGTGTGATGAGATCACCTCCTATCTCGGAACTCCGAAAAATGATGCTGAGAAAGTGCTTCTCCTCAGAGTCCAGTGCCACAGGCTCACTGTGGACAACATGAAGCTTATCAAGGACAGCAGGCGTTTTGTGATCGCATCGCAGGGATCGCAGAAGGAGAAGGACAAGGTCCAGCGGAAACTCGACGAACTCGCCCAGGAGAGGGATGAGCTCAGGACGGCCCTTGTCAAGAAGACGGAGGAGCTCAAGAGCAAGGAAAGCTACATCAGCAAGATGGGTGACAACGCCGCAATACTGAGGGAGAGGAACAAGTTCAAGAAGGATTATGAGGACCTGAAGGCATATTCCGACAAGATCTCCCAGACACATGAGGATTATTGGAAGGACGAGATCAGGCTCAAGCTTTTTTCAATGGTATCGCAGGCGCGGTTCTCAGAGGCCATTGAAATGATGAACAGGCTCTCCCTTTCCAAGCCCGAAAGCTGCAAACCCTGGTTTGCAGTGAAGATAGCAAGGCTTGAAATGATGGACAAGGCATACCCCCTGCTTACAAACAGCGGTACGAAATATTCCGGAACGCAGCTTGATGAGGGAAAGCTCATCAAGATCTTCAACGGGGAAGTCGACATACAGGACCAGAACGGGAACTTCTCGCTGAAGAGATGGAACGTGCTTTCAAACAACAGCCTCTGCACGATAGTCAAAAATGAGATCAAGGACGTGGATGAGAACATCCTCAAAACCGACATCGCACTGCTCGCCGGCAGGCCCGGTGAGGCAAAAAAAATGCAGATGAACGATCCCGAGCTCAACGCCATCTGCAATGCCGTCTACAGGAACACGCTTGACAACATCAGATACCTTGCCCCCGGCGACAAGAAGAAGGCTATCGCAAAAGCGCAGCTTCTATACAAGGAATTCCTGGGTGTGCCGGGCTTTGAAAACTGCAAGGTTGATTTCGAGATGATCTTCGGAAAAGATTTCGTTCCTGAAGAAGACGTCAGGAAAGCTCCTGCTGCAAACGTCCTGCCCCAGGCACCTCTTCCTGCTGCTCCCCCAATCCAGTAGGATTGACAGCTGTTCCGCCCGCATGCTCCTTCATTCCAGGCCTAGGAGACCTTCCGCATTTCCATGAAAGATGAGCTCTTTTTCCTCTTCGTAAAGTGCGAGTGAATTTATCGCGGCAACTTCTTTTTTCTGGTCGCGCCACGGACTGTCAGTGCCGAAAAGTACCTTATCGGCCCCATGCCTCCTTATGAGCTCTGCGAATTTCGCATCATCCAAGTATCCGGATGTGAACGAAGTGTCGAGAAAAATATCGAGCCCTATCAGCTCCTTTTCGACATCATCCCACTGCATCCATGAACCGAAATGCGCCAAAACCATCCTGAGCTCCGGATATCTCCGGTGGAGATTTGCGAATTTCGCAGGGCTGGACCTGAAAGGAGGTTTAAATGCGAGATCGGCGCCGGCATGGAAGACCACAAAGATGGAATAGGTGATGCAGGCCTTCCATATAGGGTCAAGGGATGGGTCATCCGGGGAGAATTCCTGGTATTCAGGATGCATCTTGATTCCGCGCAGTCCCAGGTTCCTGACATCCGAAATAGTTCTTCCGGGATCCATAGTTAGCGGATGGATTGCTCCCAGCGACAGGACTGGCGCCCTGTTGTGATTCGCAACTTTTCCATTGATGCTTTCTACTTGGTCAGGGGATGTCGCTACAGGGAGATTGACGGAAAGGGTGATGCCGGCTTCGGACATGCTTTTTTCCAGGGCGGAACGCGTTCCAGCCGTGAAAGCCTTTATGCCGCCCTTCTGTTCAAGGGAAATTATCGCATCATGTGCTATCTTATCGGGGAAATAATGGGTATGGAAGTCAATTATCAACATTTTTGATTTTCAATTTTTGATTTTACTTGGCCGACCAGACGGTCGGCGGTCCCGGGCCGGGAACGCCAAGCGTCTGCTTGGCATAAATAATCAAGAGATTAACGTATAACTATCAACGGGCAGGTTTTCAAACACACATGAAGAAACTTTTTAAAATATTGATGTGGCTTGGAATTGCGTTTTTCGTTCTCATGGTGATGCTGATTGGATTCCTCTGGTGGTTTGCGGCATCATTGATAGATGTCAAGCCTTTCGACATCCCCATGAGGCTCCCGGATATGAAGGCCCAGGCAAGCGCCACCGCGAAATTTAACTTTACCGATAAACTGGCTTCGGCCCTGGCGGGGGATTCGACTGGCTGCAAGACGGGGAAAGATGAGACGATTGAGCTTACCGAGGACGAAGTAAATGCGCTTATCATCACAGGAATCTCCGAGCAAGCCATAATTGGACAGGGGGAGCAGGAGCTCAGGGACGCATTTTTCAAGAATGGGATATTCACGATAATGCTTTCGAAGAAGATAGGCTTCAGCACTCCTTTCGGAGAATACGTGAACATTTCCGTTTCTTTCATACCGGGGATACAGAACAGGCACCTCTTTGTCATTCCCAAGGGTTTTTCGCTAGGCAGCCTGAGTCTGCCTGAATCCATGATCCAGGGCAGAATCTCTGACGATCTCGCCGCCGCCGAGCAGACGGAATATGGAGAGGCGCTCCTCGAAATAATATCGGAGATGAAGGTCGAGGACGGGAAATTCAGGATCACCTACAGCCCCGACAAGCTCTTTCAGTTCATGATGGACAATGGACTGGGAAAGGCAGGCGGCGGTCTTCTTGGCGGTGGACTGCTGAACATGCCTGCCGATGAATAGCCGGGCCTTGAAAAGAAATATATGACAGGATTACAGGATTGATGCCGGTTATGCTTGAGTTATACAGGAGAAGTTGTTACTTGGAAGAATCTGTTGGAGTTCATAACTTACTAATAGTCTCGAAATAGTATTGACATTATGCCAATTGAAAATTGGCAGGTAGGGACGGCTCTCCGAGCCGTCCGCGGCGCTCTCGGAGAGAGCGCCCTACCTTTTCGTCAATTCAATTGTGGAACTATGAGTAAGTTGTGTCTTATCTTCAAGGGCATGCACATCTAAAGCTGCCACGTGATGAACTCCTACTTTAGCAATCAGCTCGTAAATGGCTATTTTGTATTAAGCCACGCTTCGTTCCACGGCCTTAATGGCATCGGTGGCCGAACTCGTTATCCCGCCAGTATAGCCCGAGCCTTCGCCTATCGGATACAGGTTTTCCACGTTTACGGATTCATAATTTGCACTTCGTTTGATTTTTATAGGCGAGGAAGTCCTTGTTTCAGCGGCCATCAGTATCGCATGTTCTGAAACAAACAATGGATAATCCTCCTTCCATTTGTTGAATGCGAACAAAAGAGATCCGCATACAAATTCCGGAAAAACGGCATTCATGTCAACGGATGCAGCCCCCATCCTGTAAGAATTATCGTTAAGACGGGAGGAGGGCCTTCCGCATAGGAAATCCTCAAGGTTCTGTGCAGGGACTTCCCATTTGCCGCCTGCCGCAGCGAATGCCTTTCGCTCAATGTCCTTCTGGAATTCAATTCCGGCCAAAGGACTTGCTGACTTATAATCATCAGTATGGCAGGTGACGACAAGCGCAGAATTTGAGAATGCCGAAGACCTGCCCGAGTAGCTCATGCCGTTTACGGCCATCATTCCATTTTCAGATGAAGCATTTACCACTTCGCCTCCGGGACACATGCAGAATGTATAAACTCCTCTGCCTGTCTTGCGATTGGTGAAGGTGAAGGAATAAGTGGCGGCACCTATGCCGGGAAAGTCCTTATATCTGCCATGTCTTATAAGATTGATGATTTCAGCGGGATGTTCTATCCTTACACCGACGGAAATAGGCTTTTGCTCGATGGAGACGCCTTTCTTGTGGATCATCTCAAAGGTGTCCCGCGCGGAATGCCCGATTGCCAGATAGATATGCGAAGAACAATATTCCTTCTCTCCGTTTATCACTACGCCTGAGACTTTGCCGTCCGATATGAGCATATCTGTCATTTTTGAGCTGTAATGGATCTCGCCGCCTCTTTCAAGGATATGGCTTCTCATGTTGCGGACTATTTTGCACAATACATCTGTCCCCAGATGCGGCTTGCCGACATAACCAATTTCTTCAGGTGCGCCGAATTTAATGAAAGTATCCAGGACCCTGTTTGCATGTTCTGTGTTATTTGTCCTGGAAAAGAGCTTTCCGTCCGAGTATGAACCTGCACCGCCTTCGCCGAACTGGATGTTTGATTCCATGTCCAGTTTTCTTTCCTTGATGAATCTCTGGACATCAATGTCGCGGTCTTCTATCTTCCTGCCTCTTTCAAATATCAGAGGTTTGAGCCCGTATTCAATAAGCTCAAGGGCGGCGAAGATCCCGGCAGGGCCGAATCCTATTATTATCGGCCTTTCCTTAATGTTCTTGGGTTTTCTGGCGGTTTCTTTTCTTACGGTGTATGGAGGAAAGTTTTCCTTGTTGTCAAAGCTGTCAGGAACGCTTACAACAACAGAAACATCGTAGAAGAACTGATCCTTGTTTCTGAGATCAAGCGATTTGTTCAGCATCTTAACGAATCTTAGGGCGGATTCGCAGGTTTCCAGCTTTTCAGAAGCGGCTTTTATATATTCATCAACACCGTCTTTTTCGACAGGTATCTGCAAATTGCTGATTATGAGGTCCACAAAACGGCTCCTATATTTTTGCTTCGCGAAAATATAATCCGCGTTCCTTTTTACCCAATCAAGACACGCTTCCTCCTTCGCAAAGAAGCTACGGCGGACACAGAAAGCTGCCACGTGAGTCACGTTCCACGTGTCAACGTGGTCACGTGATGAACTCCAACAAGGTCAATAGCCGCAACAACCGTTTTATGTGCTTATGCAATCATTTTCGCAAGGGCGACGAATTGTTTTACAGTAAGTTCTTCGGCGCGGGCGTCTTTGGTTACTCCGAGGGAGTTAAGGGCGGCAGTGATCTTTTCAGGATCGAATACTGCCGCGATCTGCTTGAACATTTTCTTCCTGCGGTGTGAAAAGGCGGTACGGACAAGATTGAAGAGAAGCTGCCTTTCTGTAAGAGAAGGGAACTCCTTCCTCCTCGTGAACTTCACTATTGCAGAATCTACTTCCGGCGGCGGATAAAAGACCTGACGGGCCACGCCCCTGAGATATTCGACCTGGTAGACCGACTGGACCCGCACTGACAGCGAACCATAATTTTTCGTGCCGGGACCGGATGCGAGCCGCAGACCCGTCTCCTTCTGGAGCATGAAGAGCATTTCAGAAGGAGGAGTCTCAAGATCGATCATGGCGCCGATGAAAGGGCTTGTTATGGAGTAGGGGAGGTTTGCCACGATGCGGAATTCACCGGGGACAAAATGTGACAAGTTGAGCCTGCATGCATCACCGCGGACGAGTTTGAAATTTGGATTTGATATATGTTCCTCCAGATACTCTGCGAGACGCTTGTCGATCTCAATGGCGGTTACTTTTGCACCGGCTTCGAGAAGTTTTCGTGTAAGGGAACCGAGTCCGGGACCGACCTCCAGGATAATATCGTCCTTTTTAGGATTTGCGGTCCTGAGGATGAAGTCGAGGAGGTTTTCGTCGATCATGAAGTTCTGCCCGAAATGCTTTCTCGGAGTGACTCCCAGCTCATCGAGGATCGGAAGAAGTTCTTTTTTATTCATAAATAGCACATGAAGAACATGTCTTGCGACATTAACTACGAACGAATTCTAAAGAATTGAATTTCGAATATGTTTGTAGTCAAGCTCGCAAGAGCTGTTCCCTTTTGTTATGAGAACATAAAAAATCTCAACACTCAACATCGAACATTCAACTTCGAATCATTGATTTCAATTCAACATTGGATGTTCAAAGTTGGATGTTGGAAGTTCAGTGTTTGTGCATTCCGCAGGTTCCTCCCGAGCAGCAGGACTTCCCGGCGGAAGGGCAGGATTCGACCATTCCGCATGCGTTTTTAGAAGAGCCGGACGAGACGGATGCGGAAAAGACTGAAAGTTTTCGCTCTACCTTGGAGTTCGAGCATTTCGGGCATTCCACCTTTTCGGCCGAGGATTTCACGAGCCTTTCGAATTCTCCTCCGCATTTCGGGCAGCTGTATTCGTATATTGGCATGATTAGTTCCCTAGATTTATACCGGGGTGATCTTGATTGAGTTTAACTGTACGATGGCGAAGACCATGGAAAAAAGCGCTATTGTTTCAACTATTCCAAGGATCATAAGATTATTAGTAAATCCCTTTTTGGTTTCAACGAAGGAGTCACAGGCTCCAGCTGCGGCAATTCCCTGGAACCAGGCAGAAACCCCCATTGCGGCTCCTGCTGTAACTCCAATTATTAGGAACATGGGCCAGTAGGTGACCGCTCCTTCCTGTATCTTGTTGGATATTAGGGTCATAAGCACCATGCCGTAGATGGTCTGTGAAAGAGGGGCGCTGGTGAAAGCTGCAAGCTGGAAAGGCGCCGGCCTGTTTTGGGCATAGCATTTCTTCCAGGCGCCCAATGCCGATAGGCCTGCAATTCCTGTCCCCATTCCAGAGCCTATTGCGGATAAGGCTAAGGAACAATATGCGCCTCCTTTTCCAAGGGCGATCATCGTTTCCTGATCCATAAAATTAATCCTATGATATGTTTTAAATCCGAAGCACGAAATCCGGATTTCGTGCTTTTCCTATTACTTTGCTACCGCCTCTGCAACAGGTGCTGCAACCTTCACTATGGCAGGCGCGGCGATCTTCACTGTGTTGAGCAGAACGATCGCGAATACCATGACGAACAGTGAAACGGTCTCAATGATACCGAGGATCATGAGGTTGTTCGTGAATCCCTTGTTCGTCTCTCCGAACGCGTCACAGCACTTTGCAGCTACAAGTCCCATGTAGAACGAGGAGAAGCCCAGCCCGATTCCGCTTAGTATCCCGAGCGTCAGGCAGATATGCCATTCCTGGGACATTCCCGGGGCGAGGATCTTGTTGTTGATGAGGATCATCATGATCAGCGCATAGATCATCTGTGAAAGAGGCGCCCCTGAGAAGACCGCCAGCTGGAACGGTGCCGGCTTGTCCAGAGTGTAGCATTTCTTCCACGCGCCAACGGCGGCCGAGCCTGAGGCGGATGTCCCGAGCGTAGAACCAATCGTAGTTATGAATACCGCGAGAAAAGCTCCCGCCTGACCCATTGCAATTTTTCCAACTTCTGACATTTCCTGCATAAAATCCTCCTTAAATTATATTCTTATTTGGTTTCTGTATCTGTTTTCTTGAACGGTTTATAAAGGAATCCGGACCAGTGCAGCCCAAGCTGTCCTGAGAACTCAAGAGTGTTGAGCCTTATCCCGTGCACCAGGACGGCAAGCCCGCCGAGCATCATGTTAAGCACATGGCCGAATATTATCGCCCCGACACCGATTACCAGTCCGGCGTATGGTATGTCCAGGAATCCGTCCTTTATAAAGTTCTCGCCTATCTTGTTGAAGTTCTCGGCGACATAGATGGCGGCGAGTCCGACAGCGAAAAGACGGATGTATGAAAGCAGATCCGTGAAGCTGGAGACAACCGCGAATGGAAATCCGCAGACATCCCCGATATCCTTGAAATTGATGGCGAACATCATCATTACAAAACCGATGATGTAGAGATAGTATGCCAGCTGCGGGAAGTCCCTGCCGGCTACGAGCGAGCATGCCAGGAAGAAATTGCCCCAGATGAACATTATCCAGCCAATTTGTCCTATTACAATTCTGATCTTGTTTGCGCCGATGCATGCGAGCCAGGCATGTGCGATTGAAAGATGCAGGGCGGCTATGAAGAAACAAACGAATCTGACGTTCTCATCACTCTTCATCCAGTCGAAACCCTGGAGGAAGAATGGAAGATAATGCCTTTCTATTCCGAAGAAGGAACCTATAAGAGTTCCCCATATGAATGTGCTTGCCGCAAGAACAAACATAAGGTTTATTGGAAGCTTTGCCTTTTCATTGTTCCTAAGCTTGAATTTCGCAACGGCAAGGGCGGCCATCATGAGCAAGGCGTATCCCGCATCACCTATCAGCATGCCGAAGAACAACGTGAAGAAGAAAAGGAAGCATACGCTTATGTCGACCTCATGATAGCTCGGGGCTATCCCTATGAAGTCGAAGATAGGTTTGGCTATCATGAATATCTTTGGTATCTTTATCATAGTCGGAACCTTGTCGTCATGGTGCGGATCCGTGATGAGCAGACCCCAGCCATTCCTCTTTGCTTCAGCCCTGAGAGCGTCGACAAGATGGGTGGGGACATAACCCTTGATGTAGGAGATCTCTCCGACGGATGCCATGCCGTTGCGGTTCAAGATGAACTCAATTGACTCCGTGGCTTCAAGGAGCTGGGTCTCGATCCTTCCAGCTTCACAGCTGAGAGAGTCGAGATCCTTGACGTTCTGTCCGATGGCGGACTTGCAGTCGGCGATCTCGTCGTCAAATTCCCTCAGGGTCTTGTCCATGGGAACGTTCATTATCGGAAGCGCCTTGGTCATAAGTTCGGTGCTGGATATGACGGCGAAGTAGATCTTGCCCTTGTCCTGCGATATCAACCTGTAGGATACGTTCTTAGGGAGATTGTTGATGACGTCCTTGTTTCCTGCGCAGAGATAGACATGGATGCCGTTCTCCCTGAGTTCGGAGATGAGATTCGTCGAAAACTCGCCCCACGGGAGGAGTTTTTCCCTGTCCTTGACCAGGGCGTCCAGTTTTTTCTCGAGATGCGCCTTTGTATCGGAAACCTCTATTATCTTATTGACGATCTCCTTGCCGTTCATCTTGGAGAATATCTCGGAAGGAGTTCCTTTTTTCTCGGATACGACTGCCAAGGCTATTTTTGCTGATGCAAGCATCTTTTCCGATTCGAAGAAGTCATGGGATTCGACCTTTGCATCGAGTTCGACATGCATGACGCCGAGTTTCCTGAGTTCTTCGAGGGCATTGACCTTCTCGGACGACAGGCAGATCAGCGAAACTTTTTTCATCGGCAGTATCATGCGGCGGTCTCCTGCATTTTCCTCTTCGCTATCTTTGAACGGCCCACGGCGGCGGTCTGCTGGTCGCCCATGTAGATCTGGATGACCCTGATGTTCTCCTTGCATTCGGGTATCTTGACCTTTTCAAATAGGTTCACCCTCTGCGTGGTTATCCTGAGCTCATTGCCGATCAGCTCATGCTGCTTCCTGATCACTGCATGCTCAGCCTTCAGAGAGAAGAGGTTCTTGATGAAATCGATGGCGCTGTCAATCCAGAGCTCCTCGCTGAAGAGATCGTATTCTGAGACGGAGAAGCGCACTGACTTGAATACGGGCACTTCGACACCGGCTATGTTCTGGGAGTCCGTGAGTATTTCCTCGACCTTTATGAACGAGCTGAGATGTTCGACCGTATTATCCGGGCTGAAAAGAATGATCCATGACTCCATGCATTCATGGACTCCGGCCTGCTTCTGCTCGTTCTCCTCGAGCTTCTGCATGCATTTCCTCATCTCGACCTGCAACTGGATCTTCTTGAGCTGGAGAGTGGGCAGATAGCGGGAGAACTGCTTCAGGGAATCCCGCTGCGCCTTCAATTCGCTCTTTGTAAGTTTTATCTTCGCCATAACTTATTAAATTCCAGATTTCAAACTTCCGAACTTTAGAACTTTAGAACTTTAGAACTTCCCCCTATTGCTTTTCCGGCCAGAACTCCTTGATGATATCCGTCTTCACGCCGGTCTCAGTCTTGTCGAAACATTCCGCCAGGGTCTTCCATCCAAGATTAAGACCTTCCTCGAGAGGGATGTTCACCGACAAATCCATCATGCGCTTCTCGAAGAGCAGTCCGTATTTCAGGAGTTTGTCGTCCCAGGAACTCATCTTGAATCCCATCGACTGCTTCTCACGCGTCTCGCGGTAGTCGGCATAAAGGCGGATCATCGTGTCCATGATCACGCGGTGGTCCTTCCTGGTCTTGTCATTGACAAGCTGTTTGAGACGGCTGAGTGAACCGAAAGGCTCGATTCTGCCCCTGCGGAGATAGAACTGTCCTTCGGTGATATATCCTGTGTTGTCCGGGATGGGATGGGTCACATCGTCGCCTGGCATTGTCGTCACCGCAAGGATTGTGATAGAACCAGCGCCTTCGAAGTCGACAGCCTTCTCATATCTTGAAGCGAGCTGGCTGTAGAGATCTCCGGGATAGCCTCGGTTCGAGGGGATCTGCTCCATGGTGATGGCGATTTCCTTCAATGCGTCGGAGAAGTTCGTCATGTCCGACAGCAGAACAAGCACTCTCTTGTTGTTCAGTGCGTAGCTCTCGGCGACTGCGAGGGCCATGTCGGGGACCAGGAGGCATTCCACGACCGGGTCGGCGGCGGTATGCACGAACATGATCGAGCGCGAAAGGGAACCCTGCTCGTCGAGGGTGTTCCTGAAGAAGAGGTAGTCGTCGTGCTTGAGACCCATTCCACCGAGGATGATGACGTCGACTTCGGCCTGCATCGCGATCCTTGCGAGGAGCTTGTTGTAGGGTTCGCCCGCGACCGAGAAGATAGGAAGCTTCTGGGATTCGACCAGCGAGTTGAAAATGTCGATCATCGGAATTCCGGTACGTATCATCCTGCGGGGTATGATTCGTTTCGCGGGATTGACCGAAGGACCGCCGATCTCGATCATGTTCTCCTTGATCGAGGGACGGTTGTCGCGGGGGTTTCCTGCTCCGTTGAAGACCCTTCCGAGGAGATCTTCCGAAGACGAGACCTGCATTGGTTTGCCGAGGAAACGGACTTCGTCCCCTGTCGATACGCCGCGGCTTCCTGCGAAAACCTGGAGGAAGACTTTCTGTCCCTGCAGCCTGATGACCTGCGCCAGGGAGGTTCCTCGCGAGCTTGTCACTTCGGCAAGTTCGCCGTTGATTATGTTTTCCGCCTCGACCGTGATCACGTTTCCGGCGATCTGTATTATCTTATGGTAGACCTTACGCATGGGTGCTGCGCTCCTTCACTTTGCTGTCGATTGAGCTTTCAATTTCCTTGAAGCTGTTTGAATTCCAGGCCGTGTAGTTCCAGTCGATGAAGAGCTGCCTCATCTCGTTGAACAGGCGCCTGGCCTCGTCCTTGTTGTTGAACGGGAACTTTGTATTCAGGAATTTTACGATCTTGCCGAACACATATTTCTGTCTTTCCTCGTTTGTCGCTCCATCCACCTTGTCGAAGGTGTTCTGCTGGAGATAGACGGCGTCGAGGAATTCGCTCTTCATATAGATCTGGAAATCGTCGATATGTGTTCCTTCCTCGCCTATGACCTTCATCATCTGGTTGACTTCGTTTCCGCGCCTGAGTATTTCACGGGCTGTTTCGATCATTTCCTCGTTGACGATACTGGCATAATGGCTCCAGCTGTCGAGAGGATGTATGGCCGGGAAACGGCGGGCGTTCGCGCGGTCGCGTGAAAGTCCGAGAAAGGCGCCTACGACTTTCAACGTGGCCTGCGTCACAGGCTCCTCGAAGTTTCCGCCTGCGGGACTGACGGCTCCGCCGATCGTTACCGAACCTGTCTTTCCGTTGTTGAGTTTTACAAGGCCGGCCCTTTCATAGAATCCTGCGATGAGGGATTCAAGGTATGCCGGGAAGGCTTCTTCACCGGGGATTTCCTCAAGGCGGCCGGACATTTCGCGGAGGGCCTGCGCCCAGCGCGATGTGGAATCTGCGAGCAGGAGGCAGTCAAGCCCCATCTGCCTGTAGTATTCGGTGATCGTTATGGCGGTATAGACTGAAGCTTCGCGCGCTGCGACCGGCATCGAGCTCGTATTGCAGATGATCACGGAACGCTCCATTAGCGTACGTCCCGTCTTCGGATCCTCGAGATGCGGGAATTCACGCAGGATCTCCACTACTTCGCCGGCGCGCTCGCCGCAGGCCGCCACCACGACGACGTCGGCTTCGGCATAACGGCTGAGTGCGTGCTGGAGGACTGTCTTTCCTGCTCCGAACGGTCCGGGTGTGCAGAATGTTCCACCGCGTGAGACAGGGAAGAAAGTATCAATGATCCTCTGCTGGGTTATAAGCGGTTTTTCAGGAATCAGCTTCTCCTTGTAGGCGGTGATCGGGATTTTCACCGGCCATTTCTGGACCATGGAGACGGTCCTTTCCTCACCGAGTTCGTTTTTTACCTTTGCGATGGTCTGAGAGATCTTGTAGTTGCCCTCATAAGAGATGTCGGTGACCTCCCATATGCCCTTGAATCCGAAGGGGAGCATGATCAAATGCTCGAAAATGCCTTCGGGCACGCTTCCGAGCTTGTCGCCGGCGCATACCTTGTCGCCTTTTTTAACGGCAGGCTTGAACGCCCAGTGTTTTTCGTAGTCGAGAGCCTCCATATAAAGGCCGCGCTTGAGGAAAAAACCGGATTTTTCAGCAAGTTTGTTGAGAGGATTCTGTAATCCGTCATAGACCTGCGCCAGGAGGCCCGGACCTAGTTCTATGCTGAGGAGTTCGTTAGTGAATTCGACGGAATCACCGACCTTCAGGCCACGGGTATCCTCGTAGACCTGCAGGTCTGCGAACTGTCCGCGTACGCGGATGACCTCCGATTTGAGACGCAGATCTCCGAGGAGCGCATATGCTACTTCGTTCTGCGTGACGGATGTTTCAAAGCCGACGGTCAGCATATTTCCGTTTATGCCGGCTATTTTACCAATGTTTTTTTCAGGCATGTTTAAGAATCTCCTAAGTGAATTTAACTGGAAGCGGTTGTTCCAGCTCTTTCCAGTTTATTTACAATGGCGTCAAGGTTTTCAAGGCCTTTCCGCTGTTCCCTACCGATCCATTTTTCGAGGAGCAAGAGCTTTATCCTGTAGATGCACAGGAGGTCGAAATCAAAATCATGGCCGAATTCAAAACCGTCAAGGGCCCTCCACCTGAGTGCGTCGAGCAGCTTCTCGCGTTCCAGAGGATTTGAAGTTGAAAGGATTTCCTCGATGCTGCGGTCGATGTCTGCAATGCTGTTTCCGTTTTCACCGTTGCCATACTCCCGTTCCAGCCTCAATGCCCTGAATTTCGCGAGCCTGTTCCTAAGTTCCTTCTCCCATATGTACCACTTGTTGACAGCCGAAGATTTGCCGAAGGGATTTTCCTTTTCCGGGAAAAGCTTCACCTGCATGAGCCAATCAGCTGTTTTCGGCCCGAGCATCTGGGAACACGAGGAGAGCAAATATTCCGAAGTGATCGGAGGCTGCTCCCCTTTCCTGAGCAACGGAAGTGAACTTAGAAGGTAGTAATACGCCAGGATCATTTTTTTCCGTCCGGATTGATTACAGCTGCAAGACGCGGACCCACGTAGGCGCAGATCATTTCCGAGATAGCCTCGTCGCTGAAATCAAGGAAGACATCGGATCCCTTGAAGGATATCTTGATTCCGGACGCGAAGTTCTGTCCGATCTTTATCGTCGGGCTTTTCCTGAAGCTGTTTGCCAGGCTTGTTTTGAACAGCTTCTCCATCTCATCCCTGTCCTTCTGTGAAAGTATCAGTTCGAGGCTGGCCTCGGAAGAGGGATTTTTCAAGATGTAGTTCTTTGACATTTCAAGGATGATCTTCCCCATGAGATCCGGGGTCATCGCCTCGGCAGAGGAATCCTTGATGACGTTCTTGAGCCTCTTGAGGAATTCCGTCTGCAGGGAGATCATGATGTCCCTGGCCGCCTGGCGGACGGCAGATTCACCGCGGGATTTGACAGTTTCGGCATTTTCGGAGGCCTTCTTCGTGATTTCCGCAGCCTTTGAATTCGCGTCCGCGATTATCCTTTCAGCTTCCGACTTGGCGTCGCTGATGATCTTATTCCTGTTCTCCTCGGCTTTTTTTACGCCTTCCTCGTTGATTTTTTCCAACAGACTCTGAAGTTCTTCAGCCATGGCAGCATTCCCTTGTTATTGTATTGAGAGAAAGTTTGTTTTTCCTATGAATACATAAAAGGAGAAATCTACATTTAAAAGATATTCTGTCAATGGGATTTTTGAATAAAGAATCTCCTATCCGCGGGAAGAAGGGATGGCGATGCATGGAGGGCATTCATCTGTGAGATGCTTCCCGGTGTAGAAGAGGTGCCAGGAGATTCTTTATCTGCGGTATTCAATCTGTCCGAAATATATGTTTATAACGCAGTCGGAGTAGGAGCTTATCTTGACATTGGGTACGCGGTGATCGACGTATCCCTGTGATTTGTATATGATATCGTAGGTTCCGGCCGCTATCCATCCGGTATCATAGACTGTCAGGTTCACATTGGGAGTTATTGTCTTGAGAGGTTTGTCATTAAGTGTTTTGTCGGCATTTGCCGGAGCACAGATGTCGATAGTAAAGGCTGCAGGAGTGTTCCTCAGTTCTCCGAGTATGCGTCCCTGCTTGTCCCACTGGGACGAAGTCCTCTTGATATAGAAGGGCGTGGCGTGCTCCATCTCCTTGACCATCCTGTTGTGGTAGTCGACGGAAAGAACCGTGATCGCAAGACCAGCTAAAAGCAGGCCGAGGCATGATGCAGCTGTCAGTATGGCTCTCTTTTTCATATCATAAATATAATCCTCTTTGGACTTAAATCCAGTAATTTTTCCCTTCGTGAAAAATTAAACCGAATGATATTCTTATAGGTGTTATTCTTCTCCCCTGTCGGTGCCATGCTGGACAACTACTTGCAAATTAATTAGTTGCTACTATACTATTGGTGTCTTAAATAGGAAATATATTGCTTTGGAGATTGTTTTATGGGAAGAGTTCCACGTTGGAGGATGGGGCGCGGAGTATATCACGTACTGAACCGTGGATTGAACAACAGCTGGATATTTGAAACTGTAGAGGACCGCAACTATTTCGTCGGTCTTCTCTCAAGAATCAAGAAAGGATGCCGGATAAACATATATCACTGGGCCGTGATGAGCAACCATTTCCATCTCGCGGCGGAAGTGATGGAAACAGATGAACTGTCGTACTATATTGGCAAGGTTTCATCCCTCTACAGCCAGTACTGGCACAAGAGGCATGGAGGCGGTCGTGGTCCGATTTGGCAGGGCAGATACAGGAGCATAGCTGTTCAAAAACAGGATTATCTCATGAGGCTGGGGCGTTACATCGAAAGGAATCCTCTTGCATCGAATGTTGAAGGCATAGATGCGCCTGAAGAATATAAATGGTCGAGTGCCGCAGCCTATGTCTCAGGAGCCGAAGATCCTCTGGTTGAAATCGAACTGCATCCATATTGGAAATCATTTGCTCCCGACGAAAAATACAGGAGGACTTTCTACAGGGATTATCTCGTAGAGAAGGACAGCGAGGCCTGCGAACTTTTTGGCGGAGGCCGCAGCAGCGTAGGAGATCGGAAATTCGTGGCCAACTTGAAGGTTGTTTCCGACAGGCAGTCATTCAGGAACGATGGAAAGCCAAAATGAGAAAAGCCAATGGTATGGATATAACTAATTATAATTCAGGGAGATGTCCAGCATGGCACCGCTCTTACATGGCACCGCTCTTACAGGGAGATGTCCAGCATGGCACCGCTCTTAATTTTGATTTTGAAAAGATGGAATCATTTTTAAAAACTGAACTTTTGACTGTCGATCTCTCAAAAGTTAATTTTTAGAGGTTCCCTTAATTAAAAAGGTGAAATAATGTTTTACGTATACATAGTGCTATTCTTGGTGTTTGTAATTGCCGCCATATTTAATAAAAAGAAATGGGCACGCAGTATTTTAGCATTTAACACGGGAACAGTGTTTGTTCTTTATGGGATACTTGGCGAGATTACTTTTCCACATGAAACAGTTCAATGGCTACACATAATTTGGGGTGTAATTAATATTCTTATAGGTTTAATTTGTTTTCTGCTTGGAGCCCATTCCATAATGAGGTTATATAAAAAGACAGAAGAAGACAGGGCATTATCTGACCAGCCTCCTCCTCCGCCCGACATCAAGGGCGCAAAGGAATGAAGAAATATTTTTATACATCTCTTTCCATTGTTTTTGCCTTTGCTGGAATATTCTTTTTAGGACTATCCATCCACGATATAATAGTCTACGGACATGTATTACTAGGTCTCATCATCACATCGTTATGGTCATTTGCATTATATATCGTGTTTTGGGCAATGGCAAAAACAATAATATGGAATGAAAGAAGAGAAATGGGAATTGAAAAACCATTATCCTTCTTTGAAAAATTAATTCTTAGATGGATTGGACCGGTATATGTCATTATTTTCTCCCTAGTTGTAATCATGATTTTAATAATAAAAACCTATTTTGTTATCACGAAAATAATAAAATAATAATGGTGCCAATCTGGGGAAGTAAATGACTGTGAATAAGTAACGTCACTATTTTGCTGTTGTGAAATCTTGTCTTGCCTAAAATGTAGACAACATGACATCCTCTTGCTGGCTTGTTCTCCAGTATTGCCATGCAAAGCTTTTCCCAGAATAAATCCAACTGGTTTTGTTTGGAATTGCTCAAGGCAGGGGATATTTTAATTTTAAACAAGAACTGGTGGATTTTAAAATGCGGATAAAGGTCATACAGAAGGACGGCGGGAAACTCCTGGTCAACGAGGAGTTTTCGGAGCTGCTTGCCTCCAACGGCATCGATTCCTTTGAAAGGCTATGGAATATTTCCGGCGAACCGGTGAAGAACGTCCTCAAGACAAGGGGGACCGCAAAGGTCATGCTTAAGTCAGATGGCGGCAGGGGGCGGATCGAGACCTATATCAAGCGTTTCAGGCCCGAATCCATCAAGGAGAAACTGAAGAACATTGTTTCGTTCAGGCCGAACCGTTATCCGGGAGCCTTGAACGAATGGAATGCCATAATTGAATTCCATAGGAATGATCTACCGACAATGCTGCCTGTCGCCTGCGGCATTGAAGGCGGGAATTCCTGCATCCTGACCCTGGGGATCAGCGACTACAGGAGGGCTTCGGAACTTTTTGCGGAATTCGCAGGAAAGGAAAGATCCCGCCGCAGAAAGCTGATAAGGAGGATTGCCGAACTTGCCGGAGGCATGCATTCAGCCCGTCTTGCCCACCAGGACTTCTACCTGGTACACATGTTTGTACGGGAGAAGGAAGGGGACAAGGCGTATCTAATTGATCTTCAGAGAGTTGTATTTGGCAATGACTTTTCTGAGAGGTGGCGCGTGAAGGATCTCGCCCAGCTTCTATATTCGGCCGGAAAGACTGTTTCAATGACTGACAAGCTGTATTTCTGGAAGATTTACACCGGCATTGCCGGTGCAAGGCTTTTCAGGGATAAAGCACTGATAAAAAAAATCTTCAGGAAGGCGTCCGCCATAGGCAGGCATGCAGGCCGAACCATGTTGAAGAGGGGGGATGGGCAATGGGTCAGTCTTTATTTCTAAAGGTGGGGACGCCTAAAAGTTTATCCCGATCCTGAAAGGCATCGGGAAGGTGTCCGTTCTTGAGGCGGCGCGTTACCCCGATGTCCTTTTAGGAACCGGGGTAAACTCTGAACGCGCCCTACCTTAAACAATCACAAGATTACTCCTGTAAAGACTGGCGCATTCCGGGGGATGGACATATTAAAACAATAGTTATGAAAATGAAGCTTGCAGAAATTTCCTTGACATACTATATTTCTACTCATTCGCGCGGAAGTTTATTTTGGAGGGGAAGATGGGTCAGCTTGTTTGCCGCGGTTGCGGCGGGGTAATGGATACATCAGGCATAGAGCCTTTTACGCTATGCGAATGTTCCGACTGCGGGACAACGCTTACTATTCCCCAGGAAATGGACTACCTCAAGCTCGAGAAAGTCCTTGGTGAAAAGAGCATATTCAAGGTTTATGAGGGGTATGACCAGGGCCAGAACCTCAATTCCTACATCTTCATACTGGAGAAGGACCATCCTGAATTCAAGAACTTTGCGAATATCGTCAAGGAGGACGCACTTGCGCTCTCCACCCTCAAGCATCCTAACATCTGTCCGATCCTGAATTTCGGCGAAATAAACGGAAATCTGTTTGTCACCGAACCCAAGATGGACGGTTACGCGCTTTCCGACTATTCGCCGGAGACACAGGGCCTTCTCGACGTAGACAAGGTTGTCGACGTCCTGCAGGCGGCAGCCCTCGGCCTGGCGGTCGCGCATCACAAGGAATTCATACATCACGACATCTGCCCCGACAACATCCATATCGATGCAAGGGGAAACGTAAGGACAAAGAATTATTTCATATCGAGGTTCACATACACCTATCTGCAGAACAAGGAGGAGATCGCATCCTCTGTCTCCCCTTATTTCATCAGTCCTGAGAAGGCAGAAAGCCGTGTAGAGGACAAGCGCGGCGACATATTCAGTTTTGGAGTGCTCTTCTACTACATGCTCACCGGGAAATATCCGTTCTCCGGCAAGAGCGAGGTTGAAACGGTCTATTCAAGGATAAAGAAGAAGAAGCCAGCGGACAAGTCCCAGGTCTTCAGCACTGAAAAGCCTACGATGCTGACGCCTGAGACGGTTGATTATATTGCGCCTGCCGCACCTTCCAACTACAGGGAGGACGTGCCCGAGGAGCTGAGTTCCCTTGTAATGGACATGCTTTCATACCATCCGGTTCAGAGGCCGAAGTTCACGGAGATCCTCACCACTGTCAATCTCTTCAAGGCGAAGGAGGAGAAGGAAAAAGTCGTCTCCAGCGCACAGAAGGAGATGGTCAGGGATAACAAGGAGACTGTTTCCACCAGGACAAGGGCCATTCCCGTGATGAAGAATCTTGCCGGGGACCTCGACAAGAACAAGCCGAAGAAGAAATTCTTCAAATTGTAATTTCCAACGAGGTTGGAAATTACCATCCATGAACCTACTTGATGAAAAGATCGACTTCAGGAAGAATTCCCGCCTGCTTTTCAAGGAGTTCAGGTTTTATTTCTACGCTGTGATATTTACTGCGTTTGCAGACCTGGTCTCAACAATAGCTTTCATGTCGTTCATCGGCCCCGACAGGGAAGTGAACTTCTATGTCAGGTTCTTCTCCATCCATTTCGGGATAGTTGCCGGTCCGATTCTGGGCAAGCTGCTCCAGATATTCGCCCTTTGGGCGTTCACAGCCATCGTTCCCCGCTTCTCCAGATACCTCTGCGTGCTGATAATCCTCCTCAATTCCATGGCGTTCTTCGCGAACTGCTATGTCGCCTGGAAGCACTGGTGATGAATTATATGCCGCCATGCGGGGGCTTCTTCCAATTTTAACTTATCTAAACTCCCCACGCTCACGCATGGGGCTAAAATATGTCACCCTCTGCGAGGGCTGCAAATTCGAAGTCCGCCCAGCGGACGACATGCTGTAGCCTAGGGCATAAGCCTATCTACTATACGCATTTTGGAATACAATAAGTTGATGTGTGCTGACTGTCCCGGCTGGGACAGGATGAGAATAGGCAGGGGCTTCAGCCCCTGTTGAATGGATTATATGTATTTAGGCGTACCGTAGGCACGCCATGAAAACCATAGAACCGAGACATTAACATCGCGTACCTATGGCACGCGAACACAACCACGGCAATAAACAGGGGCTGAAGCCCCTGCCTATTTCCATTTCGTCCCTCTGGGACTCAAGCCTGCAGAGATATTTCTTTTATGCAAATATGCGTATAGTAGCCCCGGGCATAAGCCCTGGGGAAAAAGCAATTAAAATAAACAAAGCCCCCGCAGGGTGGCGGTATAAAAGCAACCCCCTGGTTTCATATTCAAAAAACCCGCCGTTCTTTTTGTATTATAAGGAAAACATAATACAATATACTAGGGAATCCCTTATCCCTAATAAACTATGGCGGGGTGGATGAATCCGGTACTCCCAGTTGAAAATCTCTTGGTCATATTTGCCGGTATTTTCGCGGCGGTGTCTTTTCTTTCCTGGAAGACATCCACCAAATGCAGTTTCAACAGAAGACTTCTCATGCTTTCCCTCAGGCTCGCAGGACTCTCTGTCCTTGCGATCATCGCATTCAACCCCGGCAGATGGATCAGCAGTTCCGATGACAAGAAAAGCGAATGGCATGTCCTGGTCGACCGCAGTTCCAGCATGTCCGTGGCGGATGTGAACGGCAAGACAAGATGGGCTGAAGCACTGAGGCTTTCCGACAAGATAAGATCAATGGCCGGACGCCCGGAAGAGCTGCGTACAATCCCTTTCTCCAATGGTATTGAGGATGTGCCGGATAAAATGGGACAGATCAATCCTGAGGGAGGCAGCACCGACATAATCGGTGCGGGAGTTTCAATTCTCAACATGTCACGCCTTTCCGGAAGGAAGAACAAGGGAGTGCTTGTCTTTTCCGACGGCAGGCAGACCGCACCTTCGGTATTTTCCGATTTCATATTGCGGGCGCGTTCGCAGGAAGTTTCGTTTTTCCCTCTCGTACTCGGAGGGGAGGTTCCGGAAAAGGACATATCAGTGGCCGCCGGAAGAAAGCAGTACATGGCGTTTTTCGGGCACAAGGTGAAGCTGGCCGCTAATGTCTCAAACAAAGGTTTTGGAAGAATAACGGCTGTCGTCGCCATTTCCGATTCTGAAGGCAAAAAGCTCGGTGAACAGAAGATCGATCTCGAGGACGGTGAACGCAAGTCCGTGAAATTTGAAATCACCCCCTCCGCGAAGGGATATAACGAATACTGGTTTGAAATACCGCTGCTGGAAGGTGAAAACAACAGGAACAACAACAGGTCCGGAGCGGGCGTCAACGTGCTGGACAAGAAGATTCATGTGCTTTCGATCGAAGGACTGCCTTGCTGGGACACGAAGTTCCTTGTCCAGCTCCTCAGGACGCAGTCATACATGGACGTGACCTCGATATACAGGCTGTCCTCGAACAGGTTTTTCAAGGTTGACACCGATCCTTCGAAGGCTTCCGAGTCATCCGAATCGATATTCCCCGACAGTTTCGACGAACTCAATGCATATGACGTGGTGATATTCGGCAAGGGGGCGGAGTATTTCCTTTCCGATGACAGGATAAGGATCCTGAAGGATTTCCTGAAGGAGCGGGGCGCATGCGTGATCTTTTCCCGCAGCAAGCCTTACAGCGGATCTTTTCCGGCGCTTGAGGCGTTGGAGCCGGTGGAGTGGGGCGAGACGGTTTCAAGTCCGTTCAATTTCAAACCCGCGGAGGCGGGAACTGATACAGGATTGTTCGGTGAAATGCTGCCGGCAGCGGAAGATCCGGCTTGGGCGAAGATGCCCCTCCTGGAAAATTCCAGCAGATGCACCAGCATAAGATCATTTTCACAGACACTTGCCGAGGGAATTTTTGAGAAGAACGGCGAAGGCAGGGCTTTCCCTCTTGTGGTTTCCCAGAGGTACGGCCGCGGGATAATCACCATGATAAACGCAGAAAATTTCTGGAAATGGGACTTCACTCCCGCCGGCGGGGAATCGACCAGCATGTACCGGGAATTCTGGCTGCGCCTGATCGAATGGAATTTGTCGTTCTCCGAATTCCTGCCAGGCATCAATTATTCCGTAAAGCTCAGCGAATCATCCGTCTTCCCTGACGAATCGGTTCGGGTCAAGGTAAGTTCGCGTAGCGGAGACGAGAAATCTCCTGCGCCGGTGCTGAACGTGATCAAAGATGGGAGAAAGTTCCTTGAACTGATACCAGGCAGATCGGAAAACGTCAGGACCTGGGAATCCGTATTCTCCCTGGGCGAGGCCGGAACTTACAGGATCGAAGTGCAGGGGGTGGAAAGCAGCAAGGACATCCTGACGGTGAAACAGCGGCCTTCCGAGAGCGACAATCTCAGTTCGGACCCCGAGTTCATGAAGAAAATAGCCGAAGGTTCCGGAGGCAGGATCATTTCCGAGAACGACTTCAAGAAGATTGTATCCGATATGGAGAAGGATGACGTGAAGGTTTCAAATGACAAGGCGGTGTGGCGGTCCTCGTGGAACAAATGGTGGCTCCTAGTTGCGGCGTTTGCGTTTTTCGGTTTTGAATGGATCCTGAGGAGGAGGGCGGGGCTGATCTGAGGAATAACGAATGACGAATAATGAATATCGAACGATGAAGTTTAACGCCGGAGAAAAGAGTATAAGAATGAAAGAAGAGAATTGATGAACAGTTTCAATTCAAAGCTTCTGGGCTTGAGGCGCTGGTGGCAGGCAGGGCTGCTGCTAAGGGATCTCATCAGGATCTTCATCTATGCAGCGGTGATTTTCGCGGCATATGCCCTCTTCGACTACTTTTTTGCCCTTGAATCCGTCACGAGGATGGCGGCCGGAATCATAATCATGTCCGCGCTGGCAGTAATGGCGATTGTTCATGCATACAGGAGCCTCAGGCTTGGCGACAGGGACATGGCGATCCATGCGGACATGATCCTCAACAGGAAAAACCGTCCGATACTCAGCGCGCTCGAACTGGAATACTGGCTGAAAAAATCACGGCAGGACTTGCCGGAATTCGGAGTTTTCCTGGCGGAGCGCGGGATACGCAGGTCGGAGGAGGAACTCGGTTCAATAAGCGGATTCAAATGCCTGCCTGTCCGGGAAATATGGAAGAACGCCAGAATAATTGCGGTGTTGTCGATCTGCCTGCTGCTGACATTCATGTTTTTTGGCGATGTCATGAAAATCCTTTCCTCCAGGATATTTTTGCCTGCGGACGATGTCCCCCCTTGTAGCAGATATATCTTCTCGGTAAGCCCACGGGAGCCGAAGATCCTCTATGGAGGCGACCAGATGGTCACCGTCAGGATCACCGGTGCGCCGGTTGAATCACAGGTCTGGTTCATCACCCGCCACGGAGGTAAGACATACAGGACTTCATGTTTCCGGGAGGATGAAGGCAAATACACACAGCGTCTTGAGAAGGTCGTATATCCTCTGGAATTCTGTTTCGCCGTCGGCAAGGCGAGGTCCAAATGGCACAAGGTTGATCTTCTTTACCAGCCGGTTGTAGCCGTATCTTCGATCACGATAGCTGCTCCGGCCTACAGCGGCCTTCCGAAGAAGCAGTTCTTTGCCGGAAACGATGATCTCGCCGGACTTAAAAATTCGAAGGCGGAACTCAGCGTCACCAGCAACAGGGAACTTCTCGACGGAAAGCTGATCATCAGACCCTCGGGAGGTCCGTCCGGCGAGGAGACTGTCCGTGGAGTTAAGGCAGGCGACAGCACGCTCAAATTCAGCTGGGACATCAAGGAGCCAGCCCAGATAGAAGTTGTCATCAGGGACATCAGGGGGACAGTCAACAAGGACCGATATATTCTTTCCCAGAAGATAATTCCTGACAGGCCGCCGGAGCTGGGCATTTCAAATCCTCCTGGATTCTCACTTGCCACTCCTTCGATTTCGATACCTCTGACAGGAACGGCCTCGGATGATCTGGGGCTGCAGAAGGTCGAGATTGTAAGGGCGGTCGTAGGATACCGGGACCGCATGAAGCATCTCGGGCCGGAGACGCAGGTGAGGAGCTTTAATTTCGAGGACAAGCTTGAGCTCAGGAAAATCGGCGTGGTTCCCGGGCAGATACTTGAATTCTACATGGAGGCGTCGGACAGCAATCCTGATCTGACAGGGATGGCTTCTTCGGAGATCGTCAGGGTGCAGATCATATCCGAGGAGGAGTATGCGCAGATGCTCAGGGTCAGGACCGGGCTTGAAGATTTCATCAAGCGTTACCAGGTGATCTCGGATGAGATCGGGAAGCTCAGGAAGAACCTTCAGGAGCTTGTTGAGAAGGCATCATCCCCGGAGGCGAAGGAATCCGAGATATCGGAACTCCTGAAAAAGGCTGTTGAAAATTCCGGGCATGCCGCCGAACTGTTCGAGAACATGGCGATGGATTTCCCGCTTTACGACATGGAGAAGGAGTTTGCAAAGACGCTGAAGGCTTCTTCGGACAAGTTCAAGAACATCCAGGAATCGCTCGGGAAGCTTTCGCCGGGCACCAAGGATCTTCCAGGGAAAATCAAGGAGGTCTCCTCGCAGTTCGAAGATGCGGCCAATACTGTTGAAGAGCAGATCGGTGATGCCAGGGAGCTCGAGCTGGTCGCGAAGCTGTTGGAATGCAAGATCAGGATCGAGATGATCGCCGTGTACCAGGAGAATATCGTCAGGAGGCTGCAGCGGCTTGAAAGCGAAAGCAAGTTCAGGGATCTCAAAGTCCTTGAAATGCTCGGGCGCAGGCAGGAGGAGGTCCGGAGCGAGCTTCTCAAGATACTCGATGACATCAAGGAGCGTTCCGGAAAACTCCCTGCTGAATACAACAAGCTCAAATATGCGGCTCTTGAATTCATGGACAAGCTGAACGAGCTTGAAATTCCGGTTCTGATGCAGAAGGCGGTTGATGCCGCGAAGAACAGCGAAGGGAAGAAGACACTTGTCAATGCAGAGATTGCGCTGGAAAAGCTCCGTCAGCTTCTCGCTGAAAGCGAAAACAGCCAGTTTGGGATGTGCAAGGATGGAAAACCTTGTTTCAACATGAAGAAGAACCTTTCATCAACTCTCCAGCAGATGCTCAACGCCTTAAAGATGCTGTGCGGAGGGAAAGGTGACAAAGGCCAGTATGGAGCCAAGGGGCAGGGGGCTGCAGGGCAGGGCGAAGGGATGTTCGGAGGAACGCCGGACAACGGCTACCAGAGCGGGATGAACTCGCCGTTGAATGTTCCGATCTTCGGTCCGCAGAGGATGAATTATGAACCGGTATCCGGAAGCGGAGCCGGACCGGCCGGAGCCAGGATAAGCAGGAACGCATCGGAAAAACTTTCCAGGACGCAGCCAGGGAAGATTGAGGCTAAGGAAAAGGGCGTTCCCTATGAGAATGTTCCGGAGAAATACCGTGAAGCCGTAAAGAAATATTTCCTGCGACAGGAGGAGTGATTAAGATGAAATCCGAAACTCGAAACTCGAAATTCGAAATTAAAAAACCTGCGGGCATGGGCAGGTTGTCGCCGATATTCCGGATCATGGCATTGGCCATTGTTTCCGGATGCATATCGTATGTCTGCCTGGCGAAGGAGGGTGTCATACAGTGCGCGAACCTGATTTACGGCGGCAACCAGACTTCGAGATGTTTCAGCGATGAGTTTCTCAGCGCGGTCCAGAGGGAGACGACGATCGCCACCGAAAGGCGTTTCAAGAGCGTGAAGCTCTCTTCGGAGGAGATGTTCGCATATCCCTTCGCGATGATGACCGGCGAGTCCGACTTCCATTTTACCGCCCCCGAACGCGAGAACTTGAAGAAGTATCTTGAAAAGGGAGGTTTCATACTTGCTTCCGCCGGCTGTTCGAGCAAGATCTGGGACAAGGCGTTCCGCAGGGAGATCAGGACGATCTTTCCTGAGAACGGTCTCAAGAAGATAGATATGAGCCATCCTCTTTTCCGTACTGTGCACGAGATAAAGGCCTTGAAGCTCCATCGCCAGGAGGAACTGCCATATCTCGAGGGAATAGAAATCAACGGAAAGATAGTCCTCATCTACTCGGCGCATGGACTGAACGACACGACGCATACTGAAGGCTGCTGCTGCTGTGGAGGAAATGAGATCGAGAATTCCCTGGAAGTGAACGTGAACATCCTTGTATATGCATTGTTGCATTAGAACTTTTTTTCACAGGGTGAAAAAAAGACAAAGGAATAAAGATATTATGAGAACTGGAAGATATAAGATGGGATTAAAGGCCGGGATTGCCGGATGCGTCCTGCTGTTCCTGTTTTCAGCTGCGGCTGTCGCCGTTCCTTCTGCGCCGAAGACGCCGGAGGTGGCAGTGCCCAATGTTCCGTCTCTTCCTGTCTCGGTAGTAGAGGATAAAATCTTCTGGCATAATGACATGGACACGGCGTTCGCACTGGCCACGGCCGAACACAAGCCTGTCCTTGTGCTGTTCACATCGCCGGACTGCGCATGGTGCACAAAGCTCAAGTCGGAAGTTTTCACTGACAAGGAGGTGATGAGCTTCCTGCAGCATTACCGCCTCGTCGAAGTTGACATCCTGAAGAACGAGGAGAAGGCCGAGCAATATATGGTCAGGGGGGTTCCGACCCTGCTGATTTTCTCAAGCGACGGACAGATCATCGACGGAGTTTCAGGATATGTGAACTCAAATGTCCTGACTGAGATGTTGAAAAAATCCCTCAATCCTGAGTTCCTGAAGAAGATCGATGCTTCGTACATCGACATCCTGGACAAACTGAGCGCAAACAAGCTGCCCCCGGAAAAATGGCCCGAGGTGATGGTTATCCTGGGATCAAGGGAGAAGAGGAAGGAACTTCACGACAGGATAATGATGCTGTCCCCCTTCCCGAAAAAAGATCTCTTCAACCTGCTCGACAACAGAAGCCTCGCGGTCAGGCTCGGGGCGCTTGACATTCTCGAGGAACTTGCGGGCGATACTTTCGGATTCGATCCCTGGCTCGCGCCGGAAGCGGATGCCAATGCCAAGGCAAAGGAAAAATGGAAGAGCTGGTCGGAGGACAAGAGCCAGGACATCAAGATACACTCAGCCCTAAATTCGGAGCAGACAACTTCGTACATAAGGGATCTTATGTCCGACGACAGGGAAATATCCAGCAGGGCGCTGAGGATGCTGGAGAACGGAGGCAGGGATGTCTATAGCTATCTTGCTGATTTCATAAAAAAACATCCCGACCTGCCGGAAGGGAAAAAGAAAAAGATAAAGGTCGCACAGTATTCAGTGATCATCCCAGGTTCCTGCGGGGCCGAACCCACGTCGATCGCTTCAGGACTTGTCTTCGGGACGGAAGACGTCAAAATGAAGAATATCTCACGCCTGCAGTACGGTGGCAAAAAGGTCATGATCATCCTCAAGGATTTCCTCTACGACAGTGATTCGCTAATCCGCGAGGCGGCGGTTGATGCAATTGCCGTGGCCGGAGGAAAATCGGCTGTCCAGATCTATTCCGAATTCCTTCCCAGGGAGAAGGATGTAAATGTCATTTACGCGGTGATCCGCGACCTTGGCAACATCCGCAGCGTGCAGGGAGTCGATATCCTGACCTCATACCTGTCCAGCCAGAACGAGGATATTGTGATTGCAGCGCTAAACAGCATAACGAAGCTCAAGTCGAAGAAGCCCGAAGCAGAAATTGCAAAATGTCTTGAAGACCGGAGGTGGAGGGTCAAGGTGGCGGCTCTTGATACGGTTGCCGGACTCAGCATCAAAGGGCTTGAGGAGAAGATAATGACTCTCCTGGAGGACAAGGATGAGTTTGTCAGGATGTCGGCGGTGAAGGCCATAACCGCGCTGTCTTCGAAGAATGCAGCGAAGAAGCTTGAAGAGATGTTCATAAAGGACGATCAGCTAAAAGGGCCGGTGGCTGCCGCGTTCTGCAAGCTGGATCTTCCATTTCCTGAATCCTTCGCAAAGGCGCTTGAGGACAAGAATCCGGATATAATCATCGGAGTGCTCCAGAGCATGGAGGACTGCAATGAGTCGGAGCTGGGGCTTGTCGACAAATACACCGACAGCCCGAACAAGGACATAGCCTTTGTCGCGGCGCGACTTCTCGCCCTGAAAGGCGTGAAGCACAAGGCCTGCAGGGCAAAGCTTATAAAGCTCATAAGGACAGGAAGCCCTGAAATGGCTTCCATAGTGCTGGACAATATCAGGTTTGAAAGGGAACGTAGTTCGTCATTTGATGACTCCTCAAGTTTCTCCCTGGATGATGATGAATCTTCCGATGGAACGACCGCTAAAGGCGTGGATGATCCAACCGTCAAGGACATAATGGACGCGTTCGCCGTTGAAAAGCCCGAGCAGGGTAAGGCGGCTGCGGAGGAAGGCACGGCGCCGGCTGCAGCACCTGCGGCGCCAAAGGAAAAACCTGTCACGGTAAATGATATGATGGACGCCTTCGGAGTAGAACCCGGCGCGCAGGATAAGAAGGATGGAGAGGCTGCGGCGGAATCAACCGCGGACGCTTCAGAAGGTTCAATGGGCGCCCTGTTCCAGGCGATTGAATCATGTCTTGACGCTTCACGTTCCCCGGAAATCCGTTTCAGGGCGGCCGTGCTTCTTGCAGGGCAGGGCAGGAAAAATTCGGTTGCGGTCCTTTTGAACATGCTTCCTTCATGTCCGATGAGCCAGAAGATTGAGATTGCGGAATGCCTGGAAAATTCCCCGTCGAAAAAGGAATCGCTCCAGATTTTCAGGGAACTGATCAAGGACAGTTCTGAAAACGTCCGTTATGCGGCGGTGGATGCATTGTCCTCCGGGAATTCCGGGCCTGAGCAGATGGAGGTGATATTCTCCGAGCTTCTAAGGAACGGCAGTCCGTTGAAGGCCGGTGAGATAGTCAAGAAGAGCTCATCCAGCGGATTCAACAAACGCAACTCGGGCAAATGGATAGTAAAGATACTGTCCTCATCCGAATATGATCCGTCCATCCAGACGCTCGCACTGATACTTCTTGAAAAGACCTGGGGTACCGGGAGCGAGAAGCTTGCGGAAAAATTCCTGAAGAGCGAAAATTCCTGGCAGAGGCGTGCCGCATTCTACTCCCTGGGAAAATGCAACACCACCGAATTCAAGAAGCATCTCGGCGACATCTCCGGCGACAGCTCCGAACATGTCCGTGTGGTCCTTCCGGCTATCTTCACCAGGAGCAGTTCAAACTGGGTGATGTATGTCGATGACAAGCAGTTCGCTCCGAGCTACAGCTGGTACTCCTCCTCCTCAAGAAGCAGGAAAAGCATGTCGGCGGACATCAGGGACGAAGTGATGAAGCTGACATTCGATCCTTCCGCCAACGTGAGGCTCGAAGCGTTCTTCTGCCTGCTTTCGAACAAGGAGTCCTTCGACATAAGGAAATTCATTGAAACAGTTGATTCCCTGCCGGAAAGGGAGTCGGTGCAGAACCGCATATCCGATTTCCTCAGGGAGAACTTCAAACAGCTTGGTCCGAATTTCAGGTTCCTCGTCCCCTATCTGGAGAGGAGCAAAAGGATGGACGACCAGCAGAAGGACAAGATCTACAAGCATTTCAACATAAATCCCGACAGCATTCCCGACGAAGAGCTTTCAGTTGCCGCGGCCGAGAATCCGCAGAAGGAGATCCAGGCGACCTTCGTCACCGCCAAGGAGGATTCTTCACAGCCTGCTGCCAGCGCCGAGATAAAGGTCGTCTATTTTACCAATCCCGGATGCCAGGATTGTGCAAAGGTGGACAATATCCTCCGGGAGATCCCGGTAATATTCCCGACAGTACGGATTGAGACACTTAACATAAGGAAACAGGAGGCGATGCGTTTCAACGAGGCGCTCTGTGAACGTTTCGGAGTACCCTCTGAAAGCCGTCTCGTAAGCCCTGCGATATTCTGCGGCGGCGGATATCTGATCAAGAAGGACATCGTGTTCGACAGGCTTTGCGGAATAATCGCCAAGTCTGAAATAGTTCCTCTGGGCGAATGGTATGAGGTGAAACCTGCGGATCTTGAGAAGGCAGGAGAGAAGATAAGGGGACGTTTCTCAAAGATGAACATCGGCCTGGTATCAATTGCGGGTCTTCTTGACGGGATCAATCCATGCGCGTTTGCGACAATCATCTTCCTTCTTGCATATCTGCAGCTCACGAAGAGGAGCCCTTCACAGATAGCACAGGTCGGCATCTCCTTCATTATAGGCGTGTTCATCGCGTATTTCTGCCTTGGGCTGGGGCTTGTCGAGATCGTGAGGAACCTCGAGGTGCTGAGAAGCCTGGGAAAATTCCTGAACTGGTCGCTTGCTGCATTTGCGCTCGTGATAATGGTGTTGAGCATCCGCGACGGGATCCTCTGCCTGCAGGGAAGATTGAAGGACATCTCCCTCCAGCTTCCCGGTTTCCTCAAGGCGGGGATACATGCCGTCATAAGAAAAGGCGCAAGGCACAGCCATTTCGTGGTAGCTGCGTTTGTCGTCGGGGTTGTCATATCCTTCCTCGAGCTGGCATGCACCGGGCAGGTCTATGCTCCAACCATCCTGTACATGATACAGGAAAGCGGATACTCCGGCAAGACGGTGGTTTTCATGGCGATCTACAATGTGGCGTTCATAATTCCTCTTGTGATCATCTTCATTTCATCATATTCCGGGATGAAGAGCGAGTCGCTGGCATTATTCATGCAGAGGCATGCGGCGCTGGTCAAGTTCTGCACAGCCATACTGTTCCTGATAATATTCCTGGCGTTTGTGTTCGGTGACAGGATACTGCCTTCGCAGGAAAATTTCATGAAAAACAGGATGAACAACACGAAGAATCCTTAGAGGATTTACTGCAATGGACGGGTTGAGAATCCCAGCGAGGCGCCGCAGGAATGCCAGCCGTTCTCAAGACGCACAAGCACCTTGTTGACACCTTTTGACAGCCGCACCTTGCGGTAGCCTTCATCTATGTTCCAACTCTTCAGGATGTCGGCGCTCTTCCAGACAAGCTGGCCGTTTATCCATAGCTTCGTCTGGTCGTCGCTGCCTATCAGAAGCCAGATGTCGCGGGCCTCGTCCGAATTCATCTCAGTATAGAAATAGTAGATCGCATATTCCTTCTGACGGGGAGGGCTGAGCAGCGGAGAACCGGTCTGCATGAAGGCCCATCGCACCATCTGGCCGTTCATTCCTTCATATGATCCGTCAAGATCAACCACGGTTTCTGGAGGGAACAGCTTGTTTATGTTCTTGCGTTCTGGATTGGGAAACGGCCCAATCACATACCAGCTGTCAAGGAATAGCCAGTCCGTCGGCTCTCCATCCTTTGTGATTGAACGTGTAAGCTGATAGTCGTCGCCCTGCTTGTACATTCGTGGAGAACCGCCGCCGCCTTCCTTGTGTGTGAGCTTCCAAGGCTCTTTCGTTATCGAACCGGATTGTCCATTGGCATCTCCACCTTTTGATACATCGGCAGCAATCTGTTCACCTGGTTTTCCAGGAGGAGCTCCTGCTTTTCCGTCTTTCCCGGCAGATCCGTCTCCGGATTGTCCTCCCGACTGTGATCCAGCCTTGCCGGCGGCATTGCCATTGGAATCGTGACTTTCTCCTTCTCCCTGTTGGCTTCCGCTGCCTTTCTTGCCCAGGGCGCTGGCGGTCTCATAGGCGTTTTCCATCAGTCCTGACATGTCCTTGATATCGCCGCGTTCTTTGCTCGCGCCAGCCTGTCCTTCAAGTTTTCCTAGAGCGCCGGCCATTTCCTTGGCCAGTTCGCCGGAAATATTCATGCCATCCTTGCCGTCCTCGGTAAGCCCCTGCGCGGCGCCTCGCATGTTGGTCGCCAGTCCAAGCATGTCGCTGAGCTCCTGTGAAACTTTTGTAAGTTCCTTTTCATATTTGACGAAATCCTGGCCGTTCTCTATTTTCTTATCCAATGCTTTCCTGTCCAGATTAGGACGTGGCGGCTTTGCAACGTCGGTCATATTCACTGCATCCTTGTAGGGCATGTTCCTGATCATGGCGAGTTCGGCTGCGCGGATATTCCTATAGGATTCAGTTATCTCATCTTCCATATTCCGTGCGGAATCATATAGGTCAGATATGTCCTTTGAAGAAAGATCCTCGGCTCCGGCCTTGGATCCGGAACGAAGTTTTTCCTCGCGTTTGACTCTTGAAGCCATGTTATTGGCCTGGATCTCGGTGCCACGGGCGCTTTCAGCCGCTTCTTCGGCTTCTGTATTTTTATTTTGAGCAAGCTGAGAAATTTCGCCCGTCTGCCTGTCAAGCTCATTCTTCCTGTTGCGCAGCGCCTGGAGCTCCTGTTCAAGCTTGTTGGCCTCAGTGTCCAGACGAACAGCTTCCTTTTCGGCATCAGCCTTCCTGGTCCCGGCGACTTTCTGGGATTCGCGTTTTTCGCCAGCGGTCTTCTCCTTTTCAGCCGCCTCCTTCTGCAGTTTCTCAAATCCGGTCTTGGCCTCGGTCTCCTTCTTGCGGCTATTTTTCGCCTGTTCTGCCGTCTGCTTCACCCTGTTCTCCGACTGAACGGCCTGGTCATTGAGCTGTTTTGCCTCCTGAGCCTTCTGTTCGGCCTGCTGCTTGGTCGCGGGATCCTTCATCTTCTCAGCGCCTTCATCACGTGCAGTCTTTTCCTTTGAACGGAGGTTGTTCACCACTTCCTGCTGTTTGCTGGCCTCGTCTTCAAGACGTTTTGCTTCGTCGGCCGCCCTTTGTGCCTGATCCTTCAGCTGGTTCGCCTGGTTCTGCTTCTGGTTCTTGTCATTTTCATTCTGCTGGGCCTCCCTTTCGGCGACCTGCCTCTTCCCTTCCCAGATATTTGCCTCCTTGCGTTTCTCCTGCGCCTCCTTGCGGAGTTTTTTTATCTCATCGACAAGCTGTTTCTCGCGGCTTACGGCGTCCTTCGACTCCTCCATCTTTTTTTCGGCTTCCTTTGTAAGGCGGGCAGCCTCTTCTTCAGCCTTGCTGGCCTTTTCATCGAGCTTTTCCAGCTCCTTGTGTTTTGCATCGGCTTCAGTCTTGAGTTTTGCAAGGGCCTTTTCATCCATCGGCGGAGGAGGCTCCATTTTCTTTCCAGTGGCCTTCTCGAATTCCTCCTGCTTGATCTTTTCTATTGCAGCCATCTCATCACGGATGCTCTTGAGATCTTCGACATTGAGACGCACATCCTCAGTGCGGATTTCGCGAATCTGTTCGGCGGCGGTCTCGACCTTTTCGCCTTCCATCCGCTCAATGCGGTTCTGTTCCGCCTCTTCAAGGGTCGGCGGCGGAGGGATGATGACATTCTTGAGCGGTGTCAATGTGACCAGGGCCGCAAATGCGGCAAGATGCAGCAGCAGCGATATCAGCCACCATAACGGCGATGTACGGCGCCTGCTACTTCGAAAACGACTTGGCGTCTGCGATGTGGAAACTGACATTTTTAAGGCCCTCGAATTGACAGAGATCCAAAATACGTATTATGTCCTGGCCCCGCGTGGAAGCATCCACGTCAAGGCGGATTTTCTGGGACGGATTCAAGCGCGACACTTCACGGATGCGCTGGTGCAGGAGATCGGCCGACACCGGCTGGCTTCCAAGATAGACGCGCCCCTCCCTGTCGATGGCTATCGCGAACGCCTTGACAGAGCCGCTTACGGAAACGGCGGCGGACGATTTGGGCAGCTGGATTGGAAGCTCCTTCTCGACTTTTTTCAGGGTGGAGGCGGCGAGAAAGAAAAAAACGAGGAAGCAGAGGCAATCGATCAGCGGCACGAGCATGATCTCTATATGATCATCATCTCCGAGATCAATCCTCATGGCTTCACCTCTTTTTTATCATCCACGTGGGGGAACCAGTCGCAGAGGAGGTCTGTGACAATCTCCTCGAGCTGCACGGAATATATCAAAGTGCGCCCCTTGAAATAATGATAGGCTGCAAGCGCGGGGATTGCTACGATAAGTCCTGCTCCGGTCGCCACCATCGCCTTGGATATGCTGTCCGCGAGAAGCGCTGGATTTCCGAGGGAGCCGGCGAGGGCCACCGTGTTGAATGCATCGATCATTCCTGAAACCGTTCCGAGAAGACCGAGAAGGGGCCCGAGGGTGGCGGCTACCGCAAGGGGATATGCCTTCTGCAGCTGCAGGCGCATTTCCCTGGCTCCTACATCGCCGGCTATCGTGTGAAGCCTTTCAGAGCCTTCGCCGCGGCGTTTGACGATCTGCTTTATGATCCTTGCGAGCACTGAATCGGATTTTTCACAGAGGTCCTGTATTTCCTGGAACTTGCCCTGCTTCCAGAGTTCATCGGCCTTTTCAGCAAGATCCTCGGGGGCGATCTTTTTCAGGCGCAGGTTAATGAGTCGTTCAATTGAGTAGGTAATGAACATGATTGATATGAACAGGAGTACCCACATCACGTTTCCACCTTCCTTGAAACGGGCTACAAGTTCGTTCTCGGTGGTTTTCTGTTTTCCGGCCCCTTCAAGCATGGCTGCACGGGCGTCCTTCGGCTGATCTGCCGTGCTTGCAGGCGGAGGCGTCCCTAAGGACGCAGGTGCTTTATCCTGGGCGGTTACTGGAGAGATCAGGAGGAAAAGACAAAAGGCAGTCAGAGCCGCCGCGGACCATAGGGCAAATCTCATAGGTTTTCCTTTGCTTTTAATAGGAATAGTATGCTCGTTTACACTAGTAAAAGCGGATGGAGGGCGGGTTTAGTACATCATATCGAAAAAATCTCATAGATTTTCCTAAATATCATGATCCTGTGCCCAACGCTATCTTGTCTCCAACCGCGCGGAGGCGCGGTTGGGAGCGCAAGAATGGTTAGAGAGATTTCCCCATATGCTGCAAGACATAGGAGTCAAGAAGATTCCTTATCATTTTCTGGTAGGATGTGTGATAATGGTCCGCCTCATGCTTGAAAAAATCCAGGCTAGTCCTGCTCAAGGAAATAGTTGTCTTGATCTTTTCCTCCTTGAATGCAAGCTGTTCCGGGTTTGGCAGGAAATCCTTTACGATGCGGATTTTTCCCATCGGTTCATTTTTGTAGTTTATTTTTTTCTTCATATGTCCTTTTCCCCTTTCTCCAATATCCGGCTCCGAATATTCTGATTATATTGTTCCTGAAGGTGAATCTGACGGTGATTATTCCGTCGTCAACTTTCCCTATACAGTAAAAACGATTCTCGTCCGAGCTGTGCTTTATGTCCTCCGCAATCACACGCATTGGATCTGCAAAGGCCCTTTGTGCAAGATAAAAGCTTACACCGTGCTTTTCACGGTTCAAAGCATCTTTTCCATCATCCCAGTCAAATTGAATTGGTTTCATCTGAGAATATACATTCTATTAACATTAAGGCAAGATAAATATATGGCTATTTATATTCCTAACTTCTTAATTATGTGATTCCCCTAAGCAGGGGGTCGGAATTAAAAATTTGTAAGCCCCTCCTAGGATTTAGCCTCAAGACTGTCATCCTATGCAGTTTAAAATAGACCATTCAGGATTCCAACGTCAAGACCATGGCCTCATAATGCCCGTTATCCGTATTCCCATAATGAAAAGCAAATGGCGACAGGTCATCGCAGATGACTGCTTGAAAGTGCGGGATTGATTTTTGAGGGAATGAGTAAAAATTGGAGCGAGCGATGGGAATTGAACCCACGACATTCACGTTGGCAACGTGACGCTCTACCGCTGAGCTACGCTCGCATTAAAAAAGAACCATACTTTAACTATCCCTGAGTTAAAATCAAGCGGAATAAAAAATAATTCCGGACAAGCGGGGATGGGCTGTAATGCGTCTGGCTTGCATCTCGGGTCAGTAGAGGATGGCACAAAGATAAGACACAACTGAAGTTGTGAACTCCTACAAGCTGATTATTTCAAAAGTTGGAGTTCACAGCTTCAGCGTGCGCATTTATTAAGGCAACTGCTATTGCCATTTGGTTATGTTCCGGCAAAGACTGACGCATTACTAAAAAAACGGAAAATATCAGATCAGCGGCTTGACCTTAATGATACTAATGATATGCTTAATGATATCATAACTAATATAATCAATGGAGAACGGCATGAACAAGGACCAGCTTAAGAAAAACAAAGTATACGGGCTTTTGAAGGGCAAGATTGACAACGGGGAATATCCCAACGGACACCGTCTCCCGCCCGAGAGGGAACTGGCGAAGAATCTTGACGTAAGCATGAGCACCCTTAGATCCTCGCTGGACCGGCTTGAAAAGGAAGGGATGCTGGACCGGGTGCGTTCGCAGGGGACGTTTGTGACATTGAATGTCGACAGAAGGCAGAAGCTCCATGGCAGGATCGCATGCATAATGCGTCCTATAATCCCTGGACAGGCCGAGAACAATTTTCTGGATGCGCTCAACGCCAGCCTGTCGCATGAAATCCTGAAGAATGGTTTCCAGCTGGTCGTCCCCCCATGTGTGACATCATTGTCTGCGCATCATCCAAGCAGCGACGCCTGCGCTGAAATTGCATGCGCGATTGGCGGACTCCAGGGTTTTGTGGATGGTATAATTGTCGAGCAGAGGATTCCAGATTCAGCTCTGGAACGTTTTGCTGAAACGTCCAGGCCGATGGTGATCCTCGACAGGAACACTGATTTGAAGATTGATTCAGTGACATCCGATCATGGACAGGCTGTGAAAATGCAGGTCGAACTGGCTTTGAAAGCGGGATACGGGAATTTCCTGGTCTGCAGGATAGATCGCTTCCAGAACGACCGCCTCCGTTTCCAGGAGCTGAATAAGGTGTTGCTTTCCAGAAAGGTGCCCAAGGATAAGATAAATGTCGTGGAAGGATGGATGGAATCAAATGCCGGAGAGCTCCTTCAGAAGATCTTTGAGATCATGAAATCCAACAAGGACAGGAAGGTCATGGTCTTTGCAGGTGATGATGCGCTTGCCATTTTCCTCTGTGAACGTCTCGAACGCCGCGGATATGTGATCGGCAGTGACGTGGGTGTCATGGGGTTTGGAGGTTTTGCCGGAGCTGTTGTCAATGGAAGGGCTTTGACGACTGTCCGGATGGATCCGTTGAAGCTTGCGGCAAAGGCCGTGGAAATCCTTCTTGATCGGATAAACGGGAATCTTCATGATCCGCGGAGAACCCATAATGTCGAAACACAGCTCGAACTTGGGAATACGATTTGAATCGCGGGAATTCAAAGTGAAAGGTTCTAAAATGGGACTTGAAGCGGTGGAGCTTGTGATTACGCTGGAGAAAGAATTCAAGGTCAGCATATCTGACGCCGATTCCGGATCTGTAAGGACGGTTGGCGACATGTATAATCTGCTCATAAGGCTGATACGGGAGCAGAATCCCGGATATGTGGATAAATGCAAGGATTTTGAAGACGATGTGTGGAAGATACTTGTCAAGACAAGCAAGGAAGTCACAGGTTGCACAAGCGGTCCTGAAGTTACAAGAGAAACTAAATATGTTGATGACTTGGGATATGGATGAATCTTTTCGTTGTTACCATCCTGTAAATCCTGTTATCCTGTCTATGCAATTTTCTAAAGGTGTTCTTAAAAACAAAGGAGGAATAAAATGGCTTCAATAGAGGAAAAAGTGAAAAAGGTGATCATTGCCAATCTTTGTATTCCAGAAGAACAAATAAGGCCGGAATCCAGATTTATCGAGGATCTCGGGGCGGATTCCCTGAGCATTGTCGAAATTGTAATGGCCCTGGAGGAGGAATTCGGATTCGATATCCCGGATGAGGAGGTCGACAAGATGAAGACCTATGGGCTGGTCATCCAGTATCTCAAGGAGAAGGTCAAGGATGGATGACGCTGAGCATCACTCCCTCTTCGGTACGTCCAACTTCCGTGTTTCCTCCATGCGTTTCGAGTCGGTGTATATGTCGACTGTGCAGTAGGTCGCCCAGGGGAAGAATAATATTATTGTCAATATGAGAAGCAGATCCGCGGCATAGTAGAGATAGAACGTGAGCATTATGAGCAGGAGTATGAAAGGCGGAATGTAGAAAAGGCTCTTCCTATACCAGTTTATCCTGAGGGCTGGCTCGCTTTTCGGTGTGGATTCCGCATCGATGTAGGGTTCGTCCGTGTCGCCGTATTCCAATACCTCCCTGCAGCTTATGCATTCATAGTTCCCGAAGCTGTTCCGGGCGTTGCATCTGCCGCATGTCACGAAATTATCTTTTTCTAAATTCTGATCCATAATTTACCTACTAAAGGATATCCGGAGCAGTTTGTGCTTAACCCGATATTCGTGCTTCGGATTTAAAAATGTAAATTAATCCATCTTGAAACTTTTGCCTTATAATCAGTCCATTCCTGTCCGAACAACTTTGACAGGCATGGTTCCTCGTAGAAGACCACGCGCAGGTGGAAAGCTACGGCAAAAAAAAGCAGATATCCTGCAATCAGGGGTGAAGCCGCCAGGAGCGCCCATCCGCCGATCAGTGTCAAGAGAGAAATATACATCGGATTCCGCGAATAGCGGTAAAGTCCGACGACTACCAGATGTTTCGGCGGATCCCACGGGGCAAGCGTCCCTTTGCCTGCCACGTAGAAGTCACGGACGCACCATAACAGCAGGAAAAGACCCGATCCCATCACGATTGCACCGGGAATTATGATTCCATGCCCACGCCAGGGATCGGCATGCGACAGAAGCAGAGGAGCAATCCCTCCGAAAACGCACGGAAGAATTAAAAATGCTATTAGTGCCCGCAGAAACATCGGAAACCTCTTTTTCCTGTAGTTGAAAAGCTATCCTGTGATAGTCTTATTTCAAATAAGCAGATGAGCCAATTTCAAAACTCAGTAGATGAAGGAGGAACTCGGACTTAAGGTGTTCGTTTGTAGCGTGTCGCGCCGTAGCGCTTTTGTGAAGGCGGATAGCTCGTGTTCGAGCATTCTTTAGTTCTCTAATGGAGCGCCGGTCTCCAGACCGGCTCTTGATGCCGACCTGGAGGTCGGCGATCCTTAAAAATGAAGAACGCGCAAACATGCGCTACTACAAGCAAAAAAGCCCTTGCTTGAACTCATTTCCAAGTCCGGCAGGCTTCGCGGGAGGACTGCTTCGGCACGCTACGAGCAAAAACTTGAAGAATTTTGGAGAAGGTATATATCTACAATTCGTGAAGCTTTATACGTTGTCATATTTTTAGAAGGATGAAATGGACTCCTTTGCCGGAATGAAGAGTTCTGCCCGATTAAATCAAGATATTCGCATCTCTTGCGAGATTAACTACAAACAAGGAATATGGTCAGAAACAGGGCAATTCCGATTAATCAGATCTGCCACCAGTATTCGGGGCTGATGGCCTTGAGCCTGAATGAACGCTGGTCCGGAGGCAATGACTCAAGAAGCTCCTGGGCCTTTTTTCCGATGGCATCGATGGCGAGTTCGACATTGCGTTCTCCGACCTTGGCCGAGGCGTGTTTGCGTGGATCGAGTCCGCCTATGCCGTCCGGAGGCTTCATTCTAGGTGCAAGAGGCTTTGTCCCGAGTTCTTTCAGGTCGACAAGTTCGGGATAGAAATACATCATGTTGGATGTCTCCCATTTCGCGGCGTGGTCGGAGTCTGATTCGGCGCAGCGGCTAAGGGACATCTCCCAGAGGCCCACACCGGCGACAGTATGGTCGGCGATGACAGGCTCAAGCGCCTTGTTGATCATTTCTATCTGTTCCTTGATATTGTGTCCGGAAACCCCGATGATCACCCGGAATCCTGTCTTTTTCAGGAGTTCGAAAAGCGAACTGATCATCGGAACCTTGGATTTGATGTCCTCCTCAAGCAGGACTCCGTTTCCCCAGGACGCGGAAGGGAAATATATTGGGGGATAGGCGACGCCTCCGAACTTTTCGGCGCACTTCACAAGGATAGCGTGGGATTTCAGGGCGTCATTTCCGAGTGGAAGATGCCGGCCATGCCACTCGATGAGGCCGAAAGGTACATATACGGCAGGGAATTTCCTCATTGCGGCTTCCAGCTGCGCCGGCCGCATGAACTGCAACTGCACGGATTTCGGGAGGGAATTGTTCATGATTACAATTATATATTTTTAGGAAATATAACATCTCTTGCGAGATTAACTACGAACGAGCTTCCAGATTCAAAAGCAAATAATAATTTGAGAATCAGTGGCTTTGTAGGAGCGCTCTTATAATTTGCCTGAAATGACGTTATAAATATAGTAATACTATCTGTAATTTCGTATTCTTTTTGCATGATTATTAGAAGTAATATTGGCAAGATTTTGTGAAGCAAAACCTTGCCAATGGCTTTTTTCGTGTCATTCGTGTGTTTCGTGGTATATATTTTTTCTGTGTATTCAGTGTGTTCTGTGGTTAAACATGAATATAATCTTCAATAAAGACCGTCAAAGGGTGCCTATCAAGTCCTGGTGCGCCAATCCGGAGCCGGGAGCGCTCGATCAGGCCATAAACGTGAGCAACCATCCCAAAATATTCGACCACGTTGCGCTCATGCCGGACCTCCATCCCGGCTATGGGATGCCGATAGGAGGCGTGTCCGCCCTTAAGGATGCCGTTTCGCCTAACATGGTGGGTGTCGACATAGCCTGCGGCGTGATGGCTAACAAGTTTGATTTCAAGGCGGAATCTCTTTCGCGTGAAGACAAAATCGAGATCATGCGCGAGATCCGCAGCCTCATTCCGATGGGCATGAGACACCAGCGCGACCATTCGGTGTTTAAGAATGAGGCCAAGGATTTGCTGGAAAAGCATAAGCAGTCGCTACGTGGACTTGGCAAGGGCAACGGACTTGTCACTTTTGATGCGGTTGCCGAACAGCTCGGAACTCTCGGCGGTGGAAACCATTTCATCGAGATGCAGGTCGACGAGGAAGGTTTCATGTGGTTCATGCTTCACAGTGGGAGCCGCAACATCGGGAAATGCGTCTGTGACAGGTTCAACCGGATCGCCAAGGAACTCAATGCGAAGCAAGGGATAAGCCTGCCAGCGCCGGATCTTGCGTTTCTGCCAGTCGACTCCAATGAAGGACAGGAATATCTGACGCTACTGGATTTTTGCATAGACTTTTCATTCATGAACCGCGATTGCATGCTCAAGAAGATTACGGAATCCATGAAAAGAGTCATTGGCAACGTGCCTGTCCGCCTTGAAAAAATAAACATCCATCACAATTATGCGGCGCTTGAAGAGCATTCCGGTGAAAAGGTCTGGGTGCACAGGAAAGGTGCGACATTCGCAAGCCTCGGGAACACGGGAATCATACCCGGAAGCATGGGCACGGCCAGCTATGTCGTGAAGGGCAGGGGCAACGAGGAATCCTTCCAGAGCTGCAGCCACGGCGCCGGACGCGTGATGGGCAGGCATGCGGCGACAAAGACTTTCAGCATGGAGAAATTCCGGGAATCAATGGAGGGAATCGTCTTCCATTGCTCTGAAAAACACCTCGATGAATCACCTATGGCATACAAGGATATCAACACGGTCATGGACGAACAGAAGGATCTGGTGGAGATTGTACACAAGCTGAGACCGCTGGCGGTGGAGAAAGGATAATTTTCTTTTGACAGGGCGCTGCGATGCAGTGCCCTGCAAAAAGGAAATTATTACTTCTTGCTCTCTTTGCTTTCCTTGGTCTCCTTTGGCTCTTCGAAGGTTATCAGGCCTTCTCCAATCTCCAGCAGAGCTACGTTGAGCGGATTGTCATCGGTCGTCCTGACCATCGGGCGCGCGCCTCTTGTGAGGTGCTTGGCCCTGCGAGAGGCGATGATGACAAGCTTCCGGGGATCCGGAATTACTTTTCTTGCTTTTTCTAGAAACTTAGCGTTCATATATCAAATCCTCCTGATTTATCAGTAATCCACTATTTCACGGTGCTTGTCGATCGTCGTGAAGTCGTTGCTCATGACGAGATCGAACCTGGAATTGAATTCCGGGATCGAATACAGCACGAACTTCTCGGCGAGGATCTCCCTTTCGCGGCTCTTGAGGGCGTCGCGGAGCATGAGATATCCGACGAATATGTAAGTCTCATTGTCAACGAGAGGACGCGCCATGAGATCATGGTAGTTCGAGTCCTTCTTCTCGGCCACGAATTTGACGGCCTCGAGATGCTTCCTGTGCATCTTGTCCAGTTCCTTCGCCATGCGTTCAAGGGCGCCATCATATGGCAGGGAGGCGAGCTTCTTGATGAGAGGATCAAGAGTCCTCTGGATGACTCCGCCGATGGCGGCGACAACCTGCAGCTGGGTCGTTCCCTCATAGATGTTCGTGATCCTGGCGTCACGGTAGTAGCGTTCGGCGTTGAAGTCATGCATGAAACCTGTTCCACCGTGGATCTGGATGGTGTCGTATGAAACCTGGTTTGCGACTTCCGTGCACATGGCCTTGCTCATCGGAGTGAGGATCGCAGCGACCTTCGAATAGTATTTCTGCCTCTCCCTGATCTCCTCGTTGACCTGTCCTGCCGGAATCTCCTCGAACTTTTTCGTATAGCACGCCCTGAGGTCGACATGTTTTGTCGTCTCATAGAGAAGGGTGCGGCTCGCGAGAATCTTGATCTTCATCCTGGTGAGCATGTCGTAGATGGCCGGGAACTTGTCGATAGGCGACTTGAACTGCTCGCGTTCGGCGGCGTATTTCTTCGCCTCGTAGTATGCGGCTTCCGCAATTCCAAGGCCTTGTCCGCTGATCGCGACGCGTGCGCCGTTCATGAGCGACATTACATATTTCGTAAGGCCTCTCCTGCGCTGTCCGCAGAGTTCGGCGGGTACATGGTTGTACTGGAGCTCGCATGTGGCGACTCCGTGGATGCCAAGCTTGTGCTCGATACGCCTGACCACCAGTTCCGGGCATTTCTCGCAGATGAACATCGAAAGGCCGCGTCCGTCGGTAGTGCCTTCCTCGGAACGTGCGAGAACGAGATGGATCTTCGCGCATCCGTTCGTGATAAAGCGCTTCATCCCGTCGAGATACCATTTGCCGGTCTTCGGATCCAAGGTGGCCTTGAGACGGACTGACTGGAGGTCTGAACCCGAATCAGGTTCTGTCAGGTCCATCGAGCCGTCGGCTTCGCCTGTCGCGAACTGCGGGAGGTACTTGTTCTTCTGCTCCTCGGTACCGAAGTCGAGGATCGTTTCTGAAATATCCTGGAGCCCGAAAAGGTTCTGGAGGCTTGCATCGGCCCTCGATACCATTTCAGTCATCATTGTATAGACAGTGTTCGGGAAGTTGAGCCCGCCGTACTTGTACGGGAGCATGACGCCCATGACCTGTGCGTTCTTGAGGTCCTGGATGTTCTTCTGGGTGAGAGGATGGTATGTCACCTTGCCGTTCTCGAAATGAGGACCTTCCTCGTCGACCTGGCGTGATCTAGGATCAATCCTGTCGCCTGTTATCTCCCCTATGACCTCGAGCACCCTGCGGTAGTTGTCCAGCGCATCCTTGTAGTCGACCGGCGCATGCTGGAATTTTTCGGATTCAATATAGTTTTCCTCGCGCATCTTGACGACTTCCTCGAGGTCGAGGTTCGCAAGAGTGAACTGGAGATCCTTGTTCTCAGTAAAAAAATTAGCCATGTATATATCTCCTTAAACTTTGGCCTTGAAGGCTTTGATTAATTTCGGGATCACAGCATTCACGTCTCCGACGATTCCATAGTGGGCAACCGAGAAGATCGGAGCGTCGGGATCGGTGTTGATGGCGATTATCTTGCTGCTTTCGGCCATGCCGGCGCGGTGTTGAACGGAACCGCTTATGCCGCATGCGATATAGAGTTTCGGACGGACTGTGACACCTGTCTGGCCGACCTGGTGGTCGTGGTTGATCCAGCCTGCGTCGACTGCGGCGCGGGAAGCTCCGACTTCACCACCGATAGCCTTGGCGAAATCATATATGAGCTTGAAATTTTCCTTGCTTCCGATTCCATAGCCGCCGGAGACGATGATAGGAGCGGCCTGGAGGTCGATGTCCTTCTCCTTCTGGACGCGCTCGATTACCTTCACAATGGTGTCTTCAGGGGCGATCTCGGCCTTTACCTTGACAAGTTTGCCCTTGCGGGACTTGTCCGGCTCATTCATCTTCATGACACCGGGTCTGACGGTAACCATCTGCGGATCCTGCCAGGTGTTCACGATTGTCGCGATGATGTTTCCGCCGAATGCGGGACGGATCTGCATCAGTTTGTTCTTGTAGGTCTTCTGTCCGATCTTGTCTTCGAAATCATCGATCTGCAGGTCTGTGCAGTCGGCTGTGAGGCCAGCCATCAGCTCTGAGGCCACGCGCGGTCCGAGTTCGCGGCCCTTCGGAGTTGCACCGAAGAGGAGGATGTTCGGACGGTGTGCCTTGACGAGGCTGACGACTGTCCTTGCGTATGGAAGGACTGTGAATGGCTCGAATCTCGGGTCCTCCGACAGATAGACAGTGTCGCAGCCATAATGATACAGTGTGCTTGCTGAGCTTTCGATGTTGTTTCCGATATAGACGGCCTCGGTCTTCACTCCGAGTTTCGCCGCGAGATCCCTGCCCTTTGAGACAAGTTCAAGGCTCACGTTGGCGATCTTTCCGCCTTCCTGTTCGATGAATATCCAGACATTTCCAATTTTTTCTGACATTTTTATCACCCTAAAGTATGATCTTCGATTAATTCATGCATGAGAGACATTGCACCGGCCTCGGTCGGTTCGATCTTCTTGAAGGTTCCTCCCTTGAGGACCACGCTCATGATCTGTTTCACCTTCGTAGGCGAACCCTTGAGTCCGGTACGTTCGAGATCCGCTCCGACTTCGGAAGCGTTCATTTCATTTATCCAGAGGCCATTCTTCCTGAGTTCCTGCTCTTCCGATTCTATGACTTCGGCGTCAGTGTAGTTATCACCGGCATGTACCGCGAGAAGTTCGGTCCTCGTCTTGGCCTTCTTGTATTTCATCAGCTTGCTTGCGGCCGGAGGACGCGGATCGTTCGCATCGACAACGGTCATGAGCACCGGAAGAGGTGACTCGAGTATTTCGTATCCGCCTTCAATCGCCCGTTTCGCGCGAACCTTGTTCTTTTCCAGGGAGATGACTTCCTCGACGTATGATATCTGGGGCAGGCTGGCTTTTTCAGCAAGCTGCGGCCCTACCTGGGCGGTGTCGCCGTCGATGGCCTGTCTTCCGCAGAGGATGAGATCGAATTTGCCGTATTTCTTCGCACAGCAGGCAAGAGCATAGCTGGTTGCAAGCGTGTCGGCGCCGGCGAACGCCCTGTCGGTCAGCAGGATTGTCTCGTCCGCGCCCCTGTAGAGGGCTTGGCGGAGGACTTCCGCCGCGTTTGGCGGGCCCATTGTTCCTACGACAACCTTGGCGCCGTACCTGTCCTTGAGCTGAAGGGCTAGTTCAAGCGCATTAAGGTCTTCAGGATTGAAGATGGCCGGAAGTGCGGCGCGGTTGACCGTGCCGTCCGGCTTCATAGCCTCGCCGGTCACATTCTTGGTGTCCGGCACCTGTTTGACAAACACAATGATAGTGTGACTCACAAATTACCTCGTTCATTGGTTGATGTTCTAAAGGGAACCTAAACGGAAAAAATTTTAGGAATATGTAAAATAGCATGACACTTGGAATTTAACAGCGCGGAATCGGAAAAAAACTCATGAAAATGGCGAAAATGTTTACTGCGGGATATATTATCCGGCTTTAATATGTCAATAATATAAAAAGGAGCGTCAAATGAGAATCTCAATCGTGGCAGCCATCACGGCTTTTTTCCTTTGTTTGGACGTGCAGGCGAGAATAGGGGAGACGATGGAGGAGCATGTGAAGCGCTATGGACAGCCTGTGGACAATTCCAGCGGCCTGAAGCTGTTCGACCAGAGGACGGGACTTGAGATGAGGCAGTTCAAGAAGGAGAATGTGAACGTCACCGTCGTCTTCAGCGGCGGCAAGGCCGTTTATATGGAATACGACTACGACATGCTCAAGCTGGAGACCGGGGAGAAGTCGTCGGAGATCATAAAGAAGCTCCTAGAGGCAAACGGCAAGGATTGGAAGCCGGACAGCACCATGAACGACCGCGACTGGCTCCTTGAGATAAACGATGATGAAGGCGTGATCGCCAGCGACAAGATCGAACCTGGTGTTGCCAAGGACAGGTGGATCTGCGGTGGTGGACCGGAAAAGGGCGGTCTCATAGCGGTGAATTCGAGGATATCCGGCTCCCTCCTGATCGCAAATCAGGAATACATGTCACTCGTCCAGAAGAACAGGCAGAACCCGATGAAGGCAAAATCTGAAAAGGTCAAGAAGGCCCTGGAGAATTTCTGAAAAAAACTGTAACTCGATACTGAAAACTTGAAACTGGATTTTTTAACAATGTGGTACAGGCGTCCCGCCTGTAATTATTTTTTAACCTTATAAACAGGCGAGACGCCTGTGCCACATTCTTGATAGAAATTCAGGATTATTATGGAGCGCTGGCACTTGTCCCGTCGGATGACAGGGATCTAGCCGGCATAAGAATTATTATTCATCCACATCTTTAAATCTTCGAAGGAGTTCCCATGTCCCTGAAATCTGCGATCTTCGCAACAGTGTTTCTCTCTGCAGCTGTTTTCCTGCCAGACATCTTTGCCGAAGACAATCCTGCCGGCGTGACAAATATCCAGAAAATCCAGGAGGGGAAGTCGAATCTCATCTGGCCGCGTGCGTTTGAGGAAGGCGGAAACACAGTCGTCCTCTTCCAGCCGCAGATCGATTCGTGGAAGGATAATTTGAAGATCCAGTTCCGCGTGGCCCTGGCTGTCAGCCAGAAGGGGAGCGAAATCCTGAATTACGGCGTCATGGCCGTGCAGGCGGACACGTTTGTCGACCGCGAGGCCCGGACAGTCCTGATAAGCAACATGGAATTTGCGGTCAGGTTCCCGGGAATGGCGGATGCAAAGGCTGATGTCTTCAAGAAACTCGTGAAGGATCTTGTCCCGAAGATGAAATGCCTGGACGTGCCCCTGGAAAACCTCCTCTCGAAAATGCCGGAAAACTCCAAAGTTCCCGAGGTCAAGCTCAATCTCGAGCCCCCGCCGATCTTCTACAGCGAGGAACCTGCGATACTGGTGACCTTCATCGGACAGCCGATCTTCAAGGATGTTGCCGGGACAAAGCTGAAGTTCGCGGTGAACACCAACTGGACCGTGCTGAATGACACCGTCGACAGCAAATATTACCTGCTCAACGACAGCTTCTGGCTAGTTTCTCCGGATCCCTTGAAAGGTCCCTGGACTTTTTCAGGTTCGCTTCCTGCGGAATTTTCCAGCCTTCCTAAAGACTCTGCCTGGGATGATGTACGCAAAATGATTCCTGGAAATTCTAATGAGAAACTGCCGAAAGTCTTCACAGGCACCGTACCTTCCGAGCTGATTGTCATGAAAGGCCCGGCCGAATTCACCTCGGTTCCGGGAACGAAGCTCATGTATGCGACCAATCCGCTGACGCCGCTTTTCCTCGACATGAACGACAAGAATTATTATTTCCTGGTTGCCGGACGCTGGTTCCGCGCGGCGGATTTGAACGGACCCTGGAAGGCGGCTTCGACCAGCCTGCCTGCGGAATTCGCAAAGATCAAGTCGGACAGCCCGGTCGGATTCGTCCTCGCATCAGTGCCCGGGACGCAGGAGGCGAAGGATGCCGTCCTGCTCGCATCAGTTCCCCACAAGGCGACTGTGAAGATCAGTGAAACGACCGTGAAGGTCATTTATGACGGAGAGCCGAAGTTCATTGAGATTCCAGGGACGACGATGACCTATGCGGTGAATACGCAGTTCCAGGTCGTGAAGGCGAACGGGCTCTATTACTGTTGTTACCAGGGGATCTGGTTCCAGTCGCTGAATTCGACAGGACCCTGGACAGTCTGCAGGAAGGTTGATCCGATGATCTATACGATTCCGCCGGAGTGTCCGCTCTACAACACCACTTATGTATATGTCTATGATTCGACTCCTGAGACGGCCGTGGTCGGCTATACCAGCGGTTACAGCGGGAGTTTCAATTCCTCGTCAACGAAGACTTTGATGTTCGGGGCGGCGATGATCACCATGGCGGCCGTCAGTGCAAACAACAGCGACAGCTCATTCTGTTTCTGCTCATACGGATGCGGAGCTCATTACAGTTATGCGTGGGGGAATTATTACCGTCCATGTTATCCTCACTATGGTCCTTATGGCGGAGCAGGCTGGTGCGGATTCTACAATCCATCCACAGGCGCCTGGGGACGTTCGGGATATGTTTACGGATCCGACTGGGCGCGCTGGGGTACGCAGGCCTACAATCCTTTCACAGACAGATATTATGCCCATGCCGGCGGCAAGAACGGTTATGATTCATGGGGCAGAAGTGTTGTCACACATGACGGCAACTGGGCCGAAGCTGGACATTTCACAGGACCGAACGGAGTAACAAGGGGCTGGGCCGAAAATTCATCAGGCAAATGGATCGCCGGAGAACACAAGGGCGATTCAACTCTCGCCAAAGCGAGCAATGGTGACATTTATGCCGGACATGACGGAAACCTATACAGGAAAGAGGACGGACAATGGCAGAAATACGATGGCAATGGCAACTGGGGTGATGCCAATTGGAAATCCGACAGGGATGGTGAAAAGGGTGACAACTGGAAAGGCAATGACTGGAAGGATCGCTGGGAAAACAGCAAGCGCGATGGAGAGGGTGGACCGGGGCATCGTATCCTTGACGGCCTCAACAGGGATTCTCGTGACCGTGACGCAGGGGCAGACAGATCAAAAGCCAGACACGCCGCAAGCATGATCTTCCTGCATAAGAGATGAAAGATGTGTCGGCGTAACGGAGTATGGGAGTGTCGGAGCAGGGGATGTAACTCGAAATTTGAAATTTGTTGGAGTTCACAGCTTTAGCGTGTGCATTCTTCTTATCCATCAATCCTATTCAACAATCACCTTGACCTGGTCCCCTTTGCGCAAGAGCCATCGGTTTGGCTGATAGACGGCTTTGCTTCCGTCCTCGAGATCTTTCGGAGGATTGACAATTATTATGTCGTAGAGTTTTATGTCCCCGGGATTTTCGATGCACCTGAAGGTGTTTATACCGAGATTGTTGAACTTGTCGAGTAATTTCACATACTTCTTCCCGGCGATGAACTGCCTGTCGACTACATTTGTCTTCTCATTCATGTTCTGTCCTTTTGCAAACCAGACGAAAGGGCCTTTCTCATCCTTGATGATGGAGTTTTCCGGAATCCAGATGGTTTTCCTGAAATCCTCACCATGCTTGCCGATGACAAATGACACATTGCTCACGAGAGGAAGCTTTTTCTCCTCCTCAGTCAGCTGATATACAGGTGTTTTCCTGTTAGCAACCAGCAGCGTGATATTTTTTGATTCGGAAGTGTTGTCATTGAACCAGGTTGGCCTGATGTGTTCACCGTCGACAGGGGAAACGACACTTATCTTGTTGGTCAGGGAAATCTTCCTTGTTAAATTATCTGGAACTTCCACCACCACCTTCATTATTGAAAAGACAGTAAGGGTGACAACAGAATCCCCCTGGTCAACCCAGGTTCCTTCGGAAGCCAGCTGCGCCGCTATCTCGCCGTCAAACGGAGCCCTCAGGAAACAGGCATCAAGATTATATTTTGCGGTTCGGAGAGATGCCTCGGCCCTTTTCTGGGCGGCAACCGCCATGTCGTATTCCTTCTCGGAAGTGTCCATTTGTTTCTGGCTGAGGGCATTCTTTTCCTTTAGCTGCTTGCTCCTCTCAAGGTCGAGTTGTTTCTCCTTGAGTTCGGCAACAGACTGTTTAAGTTCGGCCTCGCTTACAGCCACCGCCGCCTCGCATAGGGAAGTGTCCTGGGACGCTACGACGTCCCCACTGCTGACAACCTTGTTTTCCTCATCATATATTATTGAAGACACCCTCAGCCCTATTCTCTGTATGTCTACAATCCTTCCCTGGTTTTCAAATCCGAGGTCGCCGGTCTTGAAATGATCGACAGTCCCGATGAACTCTTCCGCGGCGGCAGTAAAATAAAAAAGTGAAATAATTAGCAATGCAAGTAGCTTTCTCATATGTCCCTCCATGTATTGTCTTTTACATTTTCCAGTTTAACCATATTTCCATTCCCGGACTTTCATTCCGAAGGAATTACTGGCAATATTATCCTTGAAGGATGTTCTGCGTCATGATGGATGTTGATAACCGCCTTCTGCATTTTTGCACTAAGACTTTCAAGCTCGCCTGTCTGCAGGTTTCTTGAGTAGATAGGATACCAGCTTGCTGTAATGCACACCCTCACCACATGACCTTTTTTGAATGTATTTCCTGTCCGCATGTTTTCAAAGTTCAACTTGACCTGCTGTCCCGGCTGAAGAAGCTTCCTCTCAGGAGTCCTGTCCCTGTAGCTCACCCGCATGACTTCCTTCCCCGGGGGCATGACATTATATGCCTTGCCGTCGGGATGGACATCCAGGACCTTGACAAACAGATCGCAGTCAGGCGCATCTGCAGAAAGATAGATTTCAGCTCCGATATTTCCAACAACTTCGATATCCATGTCCAATGCTTCCGTATCAAAAGTCAGGACATCCGGCCTTGTGCTTATGTAGCTTAAATCAAAAGCACCCATGCTGGTCCCGTATTTGTCTTTGACAGGATTTCCAGGATCGGAAACGAATGAACTTTTATCGAGCCCTGTTGTCTGTTCTGCTTTCAAGGAGCCCCTGCCGTCCTTGCCCCTGCAAAGATACATCGGAGTATATTTTGTATTCTTCAAAGGCCAGTCATCCGTTTCAATCCATTTATTGTCCCCCATGACAAAAACCTTCACAGGTTTCCAAGTGGCGGCCTCGTTCTTGATCCCTCTCACATGGCAATCAAGCCAGTCGAGTACAACCTTGTCATAATCAAGTTTCGCCAAATGGCCGAAATCCCTGTCGCCTGCATTTGTCCTTTTTGTATTTCCAACTCCATGTCTCCATGGGCCGATGATGAGTTTTGTCTTCGGGTCCTTTTCTCCTTTCCTCTCCTTCAAGAGGCCCAGGAAATTTGTTGTCGCGCCTTCCGCCCCATAAGCCTCGTCATGCCATCCTGAAAGATTCAGGACCGCCACCTTGACCTTTCCGTATTTATCATGCAAATCACCGAAATCCCAATACGGATCATATGGCTGATGCCTTATCCATTCATAATAATAAGGGGCGGTATCCTTGAGATAAGGCATGTCCAAGGTGGGCAGATATCCTTCTATTGCATCAATTCCTATCCTTTTATATTCAGCCTCAGCATCCTCCCAGGTCTTCGGTCCTGGCAAATTTTTCTTGATCCTGGCGTCAGGGGACATATACCAGTAGCACCACTGAGTCCAGTCGAGTTCAAAGACCCCGCCGAAATAAATGAACTGCCTGATGGTGGAAAAGCACATTGCCGGAACCATCGCCTTGAGGTGGGGCGGATTTTCAACAGCGGCAAGCCACTGGACGGCGCCCGGATATGAAAGACCGAAGGTTCCGATATTTCCGTCCGACCAGGGCTGGGCGGCCGCCCATTCAATGGTATCGTAGCCGTCTTTGCCTTCATTCTTGTATGGGGCAAACTCGCCTTCTGATCTGTAACGGCCCCGTATGTCCTGAATCACCATCGCATATCCGCGTTTTACCGCATTGAGGAATGTGCTTTCATTGTTTGGATCGCCTTCATCCTTGCTGTAGGGAGTGCGGAATATCAGGACAGGAAAACTCCCTTTTTCAGCCGGGCGATATATGTTTGCCATCAGTTTGACGCCGTCACGCATGGGGACAAGCACGTTCTTTTCAATATAGACGCCGGATCCGGCATTTTTATCTGTGGTTGAGACGATGGCAGGCCTGTCTGAAATACAAGAGGATAAAATCAAAGATATTGCGAAAAGAAAAACAACTTGCATTCTTTTTGCAATGTTCATATATGCCCTCTGGTTAAAAATCCTAGGTTTTCAATCGCCATAGAAAATAGGTCGATAAACACAGATAATCAAGTTGTTGAGAAACATGAATACGTCTTTATCAGGCATGAAAATGAAATGTGGTTTGACATAATATCCGTCGACCACTATTATTTGTCCGGGGACCAAGCAAGAGGGAAAATGAAGAGAACAAACGCTATGTTGATCGGCATAATGCTGGCATTCTGTGCCGGCTGCAGCCAGCTTGCTCCGGAAGGTCTTGATACCGCAGGCAAAACGCCACAGCAGAAATTGCTCGAAGGAAACAGACGGTACGCTTTTTCAATTCTGTCCCATCCGAATCAGTCAGCCTTGCGCCGCATGGAAGTCGCCAAAGGGCAGCATCCATTTGCGACAATTGTGACCTGCTCGGATTCCAGAGTCCCTCCTGAAATAATTTTCGATCAGGGGTTGGGGGATCTGTTTGTCATCCGCCTGGCCGGCAATATCATTGATGATACGGCATTGGGGAGCCTTGAATATGCCGTGGAGCATTTAAACGTCAAATATATAATGGTGCTTGGGCACAAGCGCTGCGGTGCGGTCGATGCCACGATCAAGGGAGATGAAGCTTATGGACACGTCGAGAGTATTGTCAAAGCCATTCAACCGTCTGTGGACAAAGCCAAGAACCAGCCTGGCGATCTGTTGGACAATGCCATCAGGGCCAATGTGTCCTCGATGGTCCGTCTATTGAAATCATCCCAGCCGATCTTGGAGAAAAAAGCCAAGGAAGGCGGCCTGTCCATTGTCGGCGCCTATTATGATCTGGATGATGGCACGGTGACTATCATCCCATGACCGCGTTCGGATGAGAGCCATTCAATTGTAAAATAAATATTTAATTATACATAGGAGAGTTATTATGAAGACGGCATCTAAGTTCTTACTCGTAGCAGGATTTTCATTGATCGTGATGTTTGCATTTGTTTCCTGCCGGGCCGACAAGCCTGCAGACCCGGTTCCAGCGGATGTAAAGTCGGATGTAATACGCGCCCGTGACCTTGGAATCCCATTCGATGGTGTTCCTGGTAAATTCAACGCCATCACCGATGTCGCAGGCATCGAAGTAGGACATTCCACGATCATTTCCGGAGAAGGAACCCTTGTCCGCGGAAAAGGCCCTGTACGGACCGGAGTGACGGCCATTCTTCCGAGAGGCAAGAAGTATGACCCGGTCTTCGGTGGCTGCTATGCCCTGAACGGGAACGGCGAAATGACCGGTTATTGGTGGGTGGAGGAGTCCGGGTTCATTGAAAGTCCGATCTGTATCACCAACACCAATAGCGTTGGAACTGTCCGTGATGCGCTGGCCTTGTGGCAGATTGAGAAGAAACTGGGTGACGAGGAAGATGCCAGCCTTTCGGTTGTAGCTGAGACATATGACGGATATCTGAACGATTTGAACGGCTTCCATGTGAAGAAGGAGCATGTGTATGCAGCCCTTGACGGCGCAAAGTCCGGACCGGTGGCGGAAGGAAGCGTTGGTGGTGGAACAGGAATGATATGCCACCAGTTCAAGGCTGGAATAGGGACATCGTCCCGCGTCCTCGATAAGAAGGACGGTGGATATACCGTGGGAGTTCTTGTCCAGGCAAATCATGGCCGGCGTCCGACTCTCACCATCGCCGGAGCTCCGGTCGGGAAGGAAATGACCGAGAACATGCCGCTGATCAATTCCATGGTTCCCGGCGGTACTGGAGGCAAGGAGAGCTCGATAATCGTTGTCGTGGCCACGGATGCTCCTCTGATGCCGCACCAGCTCAAGAGACTTGTGCGCCGCGTCCCTCTCGGACTCGCACGCGTCGGTACGGTCGCCTTGAACGGTTCCGGAGAGATATTCATTGCCTTCTCCACCGCAAATCCGGGAGCTTTTGCCCAAAAGGAAGTCAAGATAGACACCATTGAAAATGACAGCATGAACCGCATCTTTGAAGCCGTCGTGCAGGCCACTGAAGAGGCGGTTGTAAACGCGATCATAGCCGGCAGGACCATGACAGGAATAAATGGAAACACGGCTTATGGAATATCCCATGACCGTCTCAAGGAAGTTCTGGCGAAATATAACAGGCTTAACTCGAATATCATCCGCGTTCCAACCTGCAGACAGGGTTTTGACTACACCTGCGGTGTCGCATCCCTGCAGTCCATTTTGCGCTACTACGGCGAGGAAATACGCGAGGACAAGCTGGCAAGAGAACTTGGGACAACCCCCGAAGACGGGACAGAATGCCAGAAAATCGCACAGCTTGCAAAGGGAAAAGGATATCAGGTGGATATGAAGACGGGTGCGGACATCAGCGACCTTAAACGTGCCATTGACAAGGGAATTCCGTCGATAGTTGCAATTCAGGCATGGAAGGACGATCCCAAGACTGATTATTCAACTGACTGGGCGGATGGCCATTATGTGGTTGCAATCGGGTATGACAGCAAAAACTTTTATTTCATGGATCCGTCAACACTCGGAAACTATACCTTTATTCCGTGTGACGAGTTCCAGAAGCGCTGGCATGACGAGGACAAGGGCAAGAAATATCCCCAGATGATGATATCCATAAGCAAGTCCACTCCTCCGACATACAAGCCGACGGAAATTCCAAAGATTGAGTAGAAATACCCGAAACTCGTAACTGGTAATTTGTAACTGGGATATTAATGGAGCGCCGGCATCTCGCCGGCAAAATTGGTTTTAAGTTTCAGGTGGTAAGTTTTAAGTAAAACCAAGCAGAATTGTTTTCGTCAGGCGCTTTGGCCTGACCTTGGACTGCGGTGATTTGCCGTGTCGGGCGTAGCCTCCAGGCGAAGACTGATTACCGCTTTGTTTCGTGAAATTTATTTCGCGGCTTTCTTGTACGTCCTAGTTTTTCATAGTTCGTAGTTAAGCCATTATTGGCTGTAATTTTGAAAAGCGAAGAGACACGCAAAAATGCGTTGACTACAAGCAATGCATTCGTAGCTTCTAGCCAATCTGGAAGCTGGCAGGAACGAATAAGGATGCTAATTTTCAAGTTTTTCCAATGTTGGATGTTCAGTTTTCTTTTGAAGGCTCTATCGCCATCTCCTCTTTTTCCTTTGCGTCCGTCAGCGCCTGGAGCTTTTTCAGGTCGCCGAAGAGCATGATGGCGCCGCATCTTGCGCACATCTTGGCTGTTGAGCTGATATCGCTTCCCTTGAGGCTCCAGAACTTGGTCTTTGACGGTCTGAAGTAGTTGAGTCCGGTCGTCCTGAAATGACCGTCGATAAGCTTGTCGTGGTGGCAGACCTGGCAGATCTCCTTTACCTGGTCGACATCCTTTGAGCTGGGGAAGACCTGGACGAAGGCGTCGAGATCCTCCTTGAGGAAGCGGGTTGAGTCACCTATTTTCCTGAAAGTCAGTTTTCCATCGCGCATCCATCTGTAGAGGGTGGGCTCCCCGATAGACAGATATTCCGCCGCCTCCCTGATCGTGTACCATTTCGGCCCCTGATTGACTTGGTTTTCCATATTATTTGTCCTTTCTTTGAATTTGATGCGTAGCATCATTGGAGGGATCGGCGCAACGTCGAGACCTCCATTTACTATCAAATACTATAAATAGATATTAAATAATGTCAAATAGGACTTGACAAATAATTAAAAGATTGTATGATAGCAATAGATAGTAAAAGATAGCTAATGCTATTTAATGGCGTCAAAAAAGGAGGGCCGGTCTATGAACTCGGACACGAATTTCCTCACGGATGGCATTCCAGGAGTCCAGAACCTCACAGACGAGCAAAAGGAGGCGGTAAAAAAGAAATTCAACGAATTGAAAGAAGATTCCGACTCTGCAAAAGCCCCGCCCGGACATCCCGACCCGACAATCCAGATCAATGAATTCATTTTCAGGATGCAGCGGAATTTTTCGGCTATCATGAAAAAATATGTGATCGGAACTGGCGCAAACATACTCTACTGTCTCAGCGTAATGACACTCATCTATGGAATTTCGGGCGTATTCGGCCCCATATTCGAAAAACATGACACGCTCTGGGCGAAACTGTCATGTGTTTCCACCCTCTCCCTATATGAAATTGCACTTTTCTGTGTCCTGGGCCTGCTCATGCTGCTGAAGAAATCACTTGATGACGCTGTCTCAATCATGCTCTATGTCGCTCTCTTCATCGTCGGAACTGCGATCGGGATCGACAGCCTGTCCAACGACAACCGCCAAGTGGCGCTCATAGTTGGACTGATAGCCTCGATCATAGCCGCCGCGAAGATCCTGCTCATGGGTAAAAAGATGAAAATTGATTTTAGCAGATACATGCTTTGGGGAATGATGCTTTTCTTCGTCTGGAACTTCTTTACATCGCCCATCATGGCGTATGTGATATCGGATGATCCGGCAATCAAGGATACGTTAAGAAACGTCTGGCTCGGTGGCTGGCTGATCATGCTCGGAGCAGGGGTGGCAATGCTGATAGGCGCGCTCAGGACGCCTGATGGCGCTGAACTCGAACGTGGCAAGGGCAGGCAGTTTGTCCTATCCCGCGGAATGGCATGGGTATTCTCCTTGTTCCTTATTCTTTCCGGGATCGGTCATCAGATCGCGATAGGCTATGTCTTCGAGTTCAAATATTCATTCGGGGATTTCATCCCGCTGATAATCCTCTTCAGCCTCCTCCAGATAGAGATGCTCAGGATCTACGGGAAGAAGACAGGCGTTCTGGAAATGATTGTATCGCTGATCCCTCTTGCCATTATCGGCATATCCTCCGCAAACAGGCTGTTCATCATAGATTACAGCTTCAGCCCTGGCTTCCTCTGGAATCCGCCGGCTCTCATGCTCATAGGCGGACTGTCGCTGGTTGCGGTTTTCCTCATAAGTAGAAAGGGGAGATTCGCATGGGTCGCCGTGCCATATTTCCTGTGCTTCCTCATTTCAATTGCCAGCAGCATCCGAGTACCCGGAATTACCAATACGAACCTGTTCTTCGGCGTCCTGGCGCTGGTCGTTTTGTCCGCAGGACTCTACTTCAGGCAGGCGCTGCTTGTCCTGGGCGGATATACGCTCGGAGTCATCGGCATGTCTTCATGCCCGCAGATAACCGGTGAACTGGCCGGCTGGGGATTGAGCCTTCCATCGGCCCTTTTTCTCATATGGGGCGTCGGAGTCGTGGTGTTTGCGCTTTATTTCGCTAAAAAATTCCCGCTGCTGATATCTGTGATAGCCGCGTTCATCGCGATGGCCGCGAGCTTCCATGTCTCGGATTCAGGATACTACATACTTGCTTCATCGCTGATCTTCACCGGTCTTGCCGTGGCATACTGGATACGCTGCGGTGACAAGTCGGTGGTACTGCTTCTTTCGATCCCGTTGATGCGCGGGGCGTTCAACCTTCTCTATAAGTTGGAATACTGGGATTTTGTGATGCTTTCATTTGTCCTTCTAGGCATAGGTGCGATGATCAGTGTCTTCAGCAGAGGGGGAAAGGAGGAAGAACACGAAAACGGTCCTGCTGAACACCCTAAATCAGGCTTCAAGAATCCCAGCACCGTAGAAATTGCCGTGCTTATTTTTATAATGTCGCTGGTTGCATTCGGACTTGCCCCTTCCTTGAAATGCGGCAGGGAGAAGTCGAGGACGATCTCATGCACAAGCAACCTGAAGCAGATCGGTCTTGCAATCAGGATGTATTCGCAGGAAAACAAGGAATGCTTCCCGCCTTATGACGGTGCAAAGGGGCTCGAGATGCTCCGCTCAGGAGGATACCTTGAAAATGTCAGGATGTATACGTGCCCCTCGACCACCGACACGATACCGGACAACAATGAAATCACGGACAAGAACTGTTCGTACGACTACCGTGGCGGGCTTACGGAATCCTCCTCGGTTGACATCGCCGTGGTCTGGGACAAGCCGAAGAACCATGTGAAATACGGAAATGCCCTGTTCACAGACGGACATGCAGCCGGTTTCGCCGGTACGGACTGGATGAAGAATACGAAGTGACTGGTAACTCGAAACTTGATACTTGAAACTAGGAATTTGTTGGAGTTCACAGCTTTAGCGTGTGCATTTTTGTAACCTCTCCACCGTAGCCAGTCAAAAGGAGAAGGCGGATTAAGCTCGTAAGAGCTGTTCTTAATGAATACTAAAAGAGGGGGGAGTTAAAATGAATGGAAATAAAAGGTTGGTAAAGAGCAAAAGATACAGCAATTTCTCTCTTTTTGAACTGATAATTGTTCTTGCAATCCTTGTGATATTTTTCAGCTTGCTTCCCGGTACTGGCCATAAAGCATCCGAAAAATCCCTGAGGATTAGCTGCCTTGGTAATCTCAAGCAGGTTGGCCTGGCCTTGAGGATGTATTCACAGGAGTACAAGGGAGAGTATCCGCCTTATAATGGGGCAAGGGGGCTTGAGATGCTCCGCTCCGGTGATTATCTCGAAAACATGTGGATGTATACGTGCCCATCTACTAAAGACTGGGATAAGGCTCGTAAAAATAATGAGGTCAAAGAGGATTATTGCTCATATGTATACCGTGCCGGATTGAATGAAGCAAATTCTGTTGACAGTGCAATAGCCTGGGACAAGCCGATCAATCATTCAAAATATGGGAATATAATTTTTATCGACTGGGATCGTTCCGGTGGTTTCGCCGGCGCAAATTGGATGGAGAATATAAAGTAACTGGAAATTCGAAATTTGAAATTAGTTGGAGTTCACAGCTTCAGCGTGTAATTGTTCTTGAGCATTAAATTAGAGATTTCTTAAGTGGGGGATGATAAAATGAGTGAGAAAGAAGACAATAAGGGACAAAAGAAAGATAAATACTTGGCAATAAGATGTTGGATTTATATATGCATTGTAATTTTTATATTCTCTACCCCATTGTATATACACACGGGGCATCGGGAACCAGAATTACGAGCACGGGCTAATTGCAAGAAAAACCTTCAACAAATAGGACAAGCTTTAAACATGTATGCGCAGGATTATAAATTATATCCACCTTATCAAGGTGCCCTCGGTTTTAAAACACTCTATTCTCAAGGATATCTCAAAGATCTCAAGTTGTTGGTTTGTCCGTCAACGGCAAATTCCATAAAATCCGTTGAAGACATCACAGACCAGAACTGCTCCTATATCATCCGTGAGGGGCTTGATGAAAAAGCACTTAAAAATACTGAGCTGGCGATTGTCTGGGATAAGCCAGACAACCATATAAAATTCGGAAACATCCTCTTTGCGGACGGTCAGGTCCAGCGATTCGCTGGGACGAAATGGCTTGAGGAGAATAAGAAGTGATTGGAAACTTATGACTTGAAATTCGTTGGAGTTCACAGCTTTAGCGTGTGCATTTGATTGAAATAATAATAAGCAAGGCGTTTAATTAATCATCGGACACGCTAAAGCTGTGAACTCCAACGAATACATGTCTTTCCGGGAGCTGAAGTTCATTTTGCTTCTTCTTCCCCAGTCATCCAATCATCCAGCAATCCATTCATCCATTCTTCACAGGATCGGCGTCAGGAGCGAGCAGGCGTTTTCCAAGAGCTGCTGGGGCACTTTCTTCTGCAGGACATTCTCTAGCAGGACTTCCTTCGATTCGGACATCTCCTTCAGGAACTGCGAGTGCAGGACGGCCAGGAAATCGCCATTCATTACGGTGAAGTCAAGTTCGTAGTTGAGCCTGAAGCTGCGGACATCGCAGTTGCTGGAGCCCATGATCACCCAGAGACCATCGACAAGGACCGCCTTGGCGTGCGAAAATGAGCCCTCCTTCTCGTAGATCTTGATGCCTCCCTCGAGAAGGGTGGCGTAGAGGCTCTGTGCGGCATACTGGACGTACCAATGGTTGTTCTTCTTCGGGACAATTATCCTTACCTCGACTCCGCGGGCTACGGCCATGCAGAGGAGTTTCCAGAACGGTTTGTCGGGAACGAAATACGGGGTCATGATCCAGACATATTTCTGTGCGGTCGAGGCGGCGGTCATGAAAAGCTTCTCAGAAGCCTGATAGTTCTGTCCGGGGCCGGAGTCGACGATCCTGACTATCGAATCGCCGCAGGCCTCCGGAACTGGCAGGTTTTCCTCGATGAGAAGTTCGACCGGGTGGGCTGTTGAAACATAATGCCAGTCCCTCAGGAATGAGAGCTGTAGCGCGCCGACGGCCGGTCCCGTCAACATGCAGTGGAGGTCGTGGATGTAGTGGTCAGGACTGCTAAGTCCGCTGATATTGTCGCTGCTGATGTTGATTCCACCGACAAAGGCGGTCCTGCCGTCGATCACGAGCAGTTTGCGGTGGTTCCTGAGCTGGAAGCCCCATGGGGATTTGATGGTGAACTGCGAGAACGGGCGCATTTCGAAATTTGGTATGTTCCTCCCGTATTTTCTCATCAGGAATGAAAAGAGGGCCTTGGCGCTTCCGAACTTGTCGTAGATGACTTTGACCTTGACTCCGTTCTTCGCCTTGCGTTCGAGATGGTTGAGGATCGTGCTCCCGACGGCGTCGTCCATGATGATGAATGACTGCAGATGGATGCTGCTTGTCGCCTTTTCGATGGCCTCGATCATCTTCGGGTACGCCTTGGTCCCGTCGAGAAGAAGTTCTATCTTGTTGCCTTTGAGGGGGAGGGTGTCCGGAAGCAGTTTGTCGAGGCTTGTCCCGAACAACGGATAATCCTCCGTCTTTTCCGTCCTGAAGATATACTTGTTTATGGTTTCAAAATATTTGGCCGCGGAGACAAGTTCAGGCTTGTTCTTGTGTGAACTCACAAAATCATTTGCGTTCTGGATGTCGACGCCCTTGGTGTAGATCCTGTTTATTCCGAAAATAAGATAGAAAAAAGTTCCAGCCAGCGGGAAGGAGAAGACGATGATCAGCCAGGCGATCGCCGATACGGGTTCTTCGTGCTTGTTGAGAAGGATGTGGATGGCGACGACAGAGCAGATTATTATGTGGACAGCAACGAGGAATATATCTGTAAAAATGTCAAACTGTACAGTTTCGAACATTATTTTTTCCCTTTGTGAAAATTTACTTTTGCGCGGTATGTGCTAATTTTCCACATGAAGTACATATTATCGGGATTTTGGTCATTTAGCAAATGGTGCGCAAAAGTAAATGAGGGAAAAAGAGATACACAGCCTGATAATCAGGATTTTCCGGCAGGGAAAAAATGTGGTTGTCGGTCCCGGTGACGACTGTGCCGCACTTGATGTCGGGACGGGAAAACTCCTGCTGTTTGCCGCAGACCAGGTCGTTTCGGATGTCCATTACCTGAAGGACAGGACTCCTTCCTCTGCTGTCGCCGTCAAGCTTCTCAACCGCAATCTCAGCGATATTGCGGCCATGGGAGGCGAACCCTCTTTTGCGCTCCTGACAATTGCCTCCAAGTCCGCCGGTGAAAAATGGATCACTGGATTTTTGAAGGCGCTCCAGAAGGAGGCTACCAAATGGAAGATCAGCATCTGCGGCGGAGATGTTTCATCGGCCAGGAAGGATGTTTCCGTATGTACACTTACAATCGCAGGATGGGTGGAAAAGGACAGGATCTGCCTGAGATCTGGGGCGAAACCTGGAGATCTGCTGTATGCGACAGGCTGCTTTGGAAATTCTTTCAGGTCCGGACACCATCTGGGATTTGCGCCCCGCATTGAGGCCGGAAGATTTCTCTCAGGCAGGTTTACCAAGTGCATGATCGATGTGAGCGACGGGCTCATTTCCGATGCGCAGAGGATCTGCGAGGCTTCGGGAGTTTCACTCGTCATCGATACGAATTCAATCCCTCTCAGGAAAGGCGCGGACGTCGGAATGGCATTGGCTGAAGGCGAGGACTATGAGCTCATCTTCTCCGTGAACCCTGCGAAATCCGCAAAACTTGAAAAGGAATGGCCTTTCAAAAAAATTAAGCTCACGCGCATAGGAAAATTCGTCTCCGGCAGGAAAAAAGGGATATATGATGGAAGCGGGAAACTGCTGACATCGCATCACAAGACAGGATATGAACACTTCGGACCATAAGGAATTTGAAAGCTTTTCAGAGGCCATGACCGAGGAGATTGCTGCGGATCTCGCAAAAGGCGTCATCCCTGGCTCAGTGGTTGCGCTCTGCGGCGAACTTGGTGCCGGGAAAACTGTCTTCGCGCGCGGCTTTGCGCGCGGGCTCGGAATAACCGAGACGGTCTCGAGTCCGACCTTCACTCTGATGCAGGAATACAAGGTGCCGGGCAGGGAAAGGCTCAGGTGGTTCTATCATCTCGACCTGTACAGGATAGAGGATTCAAAGGCCGCCATGGTTTTCGGGGTGGACGAATATCTCTCGAATCCTGATGCAGTGCTTCTGGTGGAATGGGCGGAAAGGATCGAGGACATTCTTCCCTCCGGAACTCTCCGTGTGGAGATCTTTCATGCCGGAGAAAACAGAAGGAAAGTGAGGATTTCGAAAATACCATAAGAACCGGATGAATGGATGACTGGATTGTTGGATGGATGGGGAGTTGTATCTCGTAACTTGATACCTGGAACTGGTAATTAGAAAAACAATATACAAGACGCGCTTCTGCCGTCGCTAGGAAGCTATGGCGGACACAGAAAGCTGTGAACTCCAACGAATAAATCTTTTACGCAACCCAATCATCCAGTCATCCATCAATCCAATCACGCAATCTTAAAGCGGCGGATTTACCTTTGTGTTGTCCTCAGCCTCCTTGCGGAGTCCCTCGGCGAGATTTTTGAAGACGGTTGAAAGGTCTTCGGCTTTCTTTTTAAAATAGGAGGATTCCCACTTGATGTTCGGGCTTGCGAGTGTTTTCTGGTAGACGGGCGCGAAGTCGGTAAGCCTTTTCCCAATAATCTTGGATTTGTCCTTCAACTGGCCCGACGAGACATTCTTCATGGTGTCCCCCATGAGTTTCGAGCCCTCCTGTATTTTAAAGCGTATTGTCGGGATTTCCTTGACCATCAGGTTCTGGGTTTCAATCCAGGGTTTCATCCTTTCCGGCTGTTCGGGCTTGATTACAATGGAGGCGTATGGATTATTGCACCAGAAATCTGCAAGTACGGTGAAAGGATAAAGGAAAGCTTCCGCTTCATCAATAAGAGAACCCTGCTTGATAAGCTGTGTCAGATCCGCCTTGGACCATTTCATGTCCTGCTTGAGAATCTGAAGTTCGTTTTTCCTGCCAACAAGATCCTTGTTCATTTCCGTCCAGGCAAAGCCGCAGTTCTGTACTGCAAAACCCCTGGCCCCGACCACTCCTAGGACTTTGTTGTCCTTCTTGTTCACTACCGGACTTCCGACAGCTTCCTCGATGAATGTGACAGGCGCACCGTTCTCGTCGGGGAACTTCAGGGCGTTGTTTTTTTCAATGCCTGTCTGCTGCTCAATAATTATTCCCATTTTAAGATCGGTCTTGAAGACTTCAACCCCGCTGTTCTTGGATGAGCCATTGATCGTGACGTCTTTTGCCTCAGGAAAATCCGTCTTCATCCTCAGAAGGCCGATCTGCTCCTCCGGAACCTCGCAGGACTGGGCCTGCAGTATCTTTCCAGAAAGAGTTTTTATGGAAACAATGCCTCCTGTTAGGGCGTCCTGGGAAGTGAGTATATATAGGATACCGTCCATTTTTACAAGTATCGCACACCTCCTGCCGGTTTCCGTGTCAATTATGACAATTGAGTCCTTGACATCCTCGAAACTTTCCGCGTAAAGCCCGGTGAAGGATGACAGGAACATCAGGATTATTGAAGATAGCAATATTCTCATTTTGATCAATTTTCACTTTTTATGATTACATGTGGAAGGATATAGAGCAGATTGTTGCTTTTCGCGACGACTATCTGTGTAATTCCATCAAAGACCTTTGCCGTTTCAGAACAATAGAGCTTTATATAGGGGCTGCCATCGGCATTTTTGATCGCAGTTGCACGTGTCGATGCAAAAGAACTCAGCCTCATGCCGTCGGCCTTCGCGGTGTCCTGAAGTTGTCTCGCCACCTCCTGGTTGTGCCCAAAATCCTTTTCTATGTTAGCAATGTATTTGGGGGTGAAGGTCATTTTCTTGTTGTGCTCCTCGGCCCAGGATTTCAATTCAAGGGGCGGTGGCGAAGCGTTCATGTCAATCAGCGCAAAAGGATTGCCATACCAGGACTGCACGACTTCCATGTATCCGTCGATGAAATTCCTCGTCTCGGTTATAAGCCTGGCCTGCGCAGCCAGATCCTGTGGTTTGATAGCTATCCATTTTATGTCTCCGTTGAGCCTGGAACATGTGTTGTTCTCCCATCGCAAGTCATATTTTGAAAGCTTTTTAACCGCAGGTTTCTTTGCCTTCTTACCCTTTTGATTGGCGGGAGGGGCTTCATTTTTATCCACTTTTGATACTGAAAGGACGGGTATTTCATATGACATTACGCCGATGACCTTGCCGTTCTTGCATAAGACCGGGGCCCCGACTATGTCCGTTTCAGCGTCAGTGGCGGGATTGGTGATCCTGAAAAATTCAGGACCGACTCCTTTGACGGTGCCGGAGAAAGTCTGGATGTCTGGTTTGTCCTTTGAACCATTTTCCTTCAGAACTACCGATGGGATTGTAGCGGCCTCGCCCATGACATTTTCGCTCTCGATCTCAAAGAAGCTGCTTATCTGGCTGTCAACTGCGATCCTCACAAGATCCCTGTCGGTTGCCATCTCAAAGATCCCGGTCTTTACCGGTTTGCCGTCGCCGGTGCCGAATGTCAATCCCCCTTTGGCGAGTGCGAAGATGCTTGTGAAAATGTATGTTTTGTCCCCCTGTTTGGCGAAAAAGCCGCATGTAACAGATTTTTCGGACTTGATGGCGGCGAGTTTTTCAGGAGACGCGAAATCCGCGCATTGTGCCGCAATGGAAAGAAATATGAATGACAGCAAGGTTCCAACGTGGGAAGCAGACTTCAAATTTATACGAAGCATATAAAAGGCCTCCTCCTTGGATAATTCAAACCAATAAGATTATTGGCGATTGAAGCATTTTCAAGGATTGACCTATATATGTTTAATAAATTAGTGAGGAGGGATTACCCGAGGGAGGAATATACCTGCTCCTTCGTGTGAATTGCCCCACCGGATGTCAGGACGCTTGAATACAGCATGAATTCAGGGACCGTGAATTCCAATGGGATGACACCGCTACACATTCCTGAAAGCTTCCTGATTTCACCGGGCTGTATGTTTTTCAGCCTTGCTATCGTGATGTGAGGCACGAACCTGCGCCCCTCCGGAGGAAGTCCGTTCATTTCCAGAATGTCGTCAATGCCTTTTTTCAGTTCTGTCAGGACGGAGTTTTTTTTGCATCCGATCCAGAACACCGTAGGTCTTCGTTCGTTGGGGAAAAATCCGGCGCCGTCCATCTCAAGACGGAAAGATTTGAATTTCACTTCGGCAAGTGCAGATTTGATCCTCTGGGAGTTTTCATCGTCGGAATCTCCGATGAACCTCAGAGTGAGATGGATCTGCTCCTTGTCCACCCATCTGACACCCGGGAGATTCCTGCGAACTTCGCAGATTTTCCCGCGCAGTTCGTCCGGCATGTCAATCGCTATGAAAAGACGCGGCATGGAAACCCCTTGGAGAATTGGATTGTTGGATTAATGTAATATTAGACAATGGAAAATAAAGAGAATTTCCTAAAAAGTAGAAATCCAATGCAACACAGACATGAACATCATCTGCTGCTCTGCGATCTCGACGGCACCCTGATCGACTCAAGGGAGGATCTGGCGGCCGGGGTAAACCTCATGAGGGCTGACTATGGTCTTAAGCCTCTTCCAGTCGAGACAGTGACTGCGTATGTCGGCAACGGGGCGAAAAAGCTTGTTGAAAGGGCTTTGAAGGATTTCGAGGTCAGCCACGATGAAGCGCTGGAGAAGTTCAAGAAGCATTACAGGGATAACATGTTTGTGAAGACAAGCCTTTATCCGACAGTAGGCGAGGGGCTCAAAATCCTTCGCGGGCATGGCTGGAAAATCGCTCTGACGAGCAACAAGCCTTCTGACAAATGCGAGGATATCCTCAGGCATTTCAAGATGGATACGTATTTTGATCTGGTTCTCGGTGGCAGCCACAAGTATCCGCTTAAACCGGAGCCGGAGAGCATTATGATCGCGATGAAGGAGACTGGAGCCAATCCTAATGAAACCTGGATAATCGGCGACAACCATACCGATCTCGAAGCCGGACGCCGTGCCGGAATAAAACGCTGCTATGCCAGATACGGCTTCGGCCATATCGGCTCCGAGGATTTCGACATGGTAGTCGACTCATTCATGGAATTCGTGGAGAAGGTTGGAAAACAGTCGACCAGCCTTCGCTAGACTACGGCGTGGCAAGCAGATGATAGAAATCAGTCAGCAAAAATGGAATGGATTATACGCATTTATGCGTAAAATAATACAGCCTAGGGTTTCAACCCTAGGTCTTGAGTAACGAAATTATCCGCCCTGAAGGGGCGGAAGGAAAAGGAGCCTCATGTCCCAGTCTTTGTCAAATCTCTTATACCACGTGGTTTTTTCAACAAAGAACAGAATCAATCTCATACAGCCTGAATTCGAGAATGAACTTTACCCGTATATCTGTGGTATTGTCAGGGGGCAGAAGGGAGAAGTTCTGGAAATAGGTGGAACTATGAACCATGTTCATTTAATAGCGCTATTTCATCCTTCAGTTTCGATGTCAGATATGATGCGCTACATAAAGGGAGGATCATCAAAGTGGATTCATGAGAAAGGCGCTTCAATGTTTCAATGGCAGAGGGGATATGGTGTTTTTTCGGTCAGTGAGTCTCTTGCAGAACAGGTAGACAGATATATTAAGAATCAGAAGAGTCATCATGAGAAATATTCATATGAAAAAGAATTTTTACTTCTGTTGGAAAAGCACAAGGTCAAATATGATGACAAATATATCTGGGATTGATTCCGTCCCTTCAGGACGAAATGTTTTTGGGACGTATACCTAGGGTTGAAACCCTAGGCTATATTATTGAATCCTTTCAGGATTGATTGCGATATTCAAATATAATAGTTGTTGATGAGGTAATGAAATCATGGACAAAATTGACTGGTTGATACTAAACGAATTATCTGATGACTTTGAGAGCATGAATCAGATATATCCTCTTGAAAAGGCCATGCAGGCAAAACGGAGGGACATAATAGATAGAATAGAAATACTTATCCAAAAAGGTTTGATCAAATTGCTCAATGATGTTGATTTTGATAAAGAGACGCTTCTTGCTGAACCGGAAAATTATCCTGGTACAGAATTTTGGTTTGGGCTTACTGAAAAAGGAGCGGGCGCATTTGAAAAACATGCCAAGAAATTCGATGGTTCTGAAATTGATTGGTCAGGGTCGTATTGTATCCACAGAGATTTCAGCGATCAAACAGGTTATGTTGAAGGAACTTCTGAGAAGGTCTGTCTTTCATCCCTTTCCAGTATTCTTGATGACGACGAATGGATAATCGACATGACTTCACTCAAGCATTCTGATATCCCGGGATTTCAGGCCAAGTATTACAAATACCTGTCTGGCGGGCACCGGATAGATTTTCGAATCAAAAAGAAATAGGAATGCTACAAAGAACATGAAAGATATGTCAATGAAAGATATGTCATTTAAATCTCATATAAGTAAATTCAAACAGGAACTGACCATATACAGGAATATCCTGGCTGACCGAAGGTGTCCTCTTATTACAAGAATCCTGTTGGGCTCTGCCTTGGCTTATCTGGCGATGCCGTTTGATATAATTCCGGATTTCATCCCTGTTCTCGGCCAGATAGATGATATTATTATTGTCCCATTGCTCGTATTCCTCGCCCTGAAGACAATCCCCTCGGAATTGCTGATGGAACATCGCAGCATTGTGGTTGGTAATAAATAATTGCCGGCGAGACGCCAGCGCTCCAAAGATTCTTTCAACTGACCACTGTCCTTTATTATCTGTCCGCTGTTATCCGTCGTCTGTCATCTGCTCATTACCTCCCCATATGGTTCCTTCTGTACTCTCCCGGTGCGGTGCCGTAGTATTTCTTGAACAGTTTGGAAAAATGGTAGAGGTCGTAGAACTTGCAGGTTTCGGCTATCTCTTCGATTTTGTTGCCTCCGGTCCTCAGCATTGAGGCAGACTTTTCAAGCCTTTTGAGGAGAAGGAACCGTGTTGGTGGAGTTTTATATGTTTCGTGGAAAAGCCTTCGGAAATGCGGATATGAAACTCCGGCATCCTTCGCCGTCTTCCTCCAGTCGCGATCCTTGAAAGGATCTGATTCAATATCCTTGGCGATCCTGCGGATGTTCTTTACCGGTTCAGGTTCCTCAACGACGCCAACCGGCTGTTCACCAAGCTGGACTAGGATCTCCTCAAGCATGTGGACTGTCCTGAAGCTTGGCTCAGTTGATATCGCCAGCCGTGACAGAAGACTGTCAAAGGACTCGGTGAATTTCAGAGGTTCGCTGATTTCAATTACGGGAGTGGAGGAGGGGAAGAGGCCATTTTTGGCGTAGGAATCCGGAACCTTCCCATTAAATGAAACGAAACGGTGGTGCCAGGTACCGCCGTCACGGCGTCCGAAGCGGAAATAGGGGCCGGGAAAAGTCAACCAGACAACTGGCCCATTCAATTTTATCACCGGTTTCTTGTCAATGAATAAATCAAGTTCGCCACGTTCCGCGTACTGGACGACGTAATAGGTGAAAAACTTGTCCACCCATGCATTGCATTGCGGTACATGGTTGAAGCCGATGAACTCGATATTGACTGAAGATGCCATGATCAAGTAATACAAAATTATAAATATAAAATACATTTACAGAATAGGATACTATAATTATAATATACAAATAATCAAGAAGGAGTATTGCAATGAACGACAACTTTGACGTCAGCAGGCTGAAGGAATATCTGGATTTCGACTACGACCATATCAGCATGAGCAGGAAGCGCCAGTGCCAGGCGTGGCGCAGGGAAAAGCTGGATGTGCCTCTCCTCTTCATCGGAGACAAGTTGACAAAAAAGCAGGAGGAGATACCGGCATACGATCTCCAGCAGGTGTTTACTGACAAGGTGAAGATGCTCTGCCGTGAAGCAAGAGGAGCCTGTGGCGCCGGCAACGGACGCAGTGATTCAGTCCCGTCGATCAGGGCGAACCTCGGTACGGGAATCATGCTGGCATGCCTTGGTCTTGAACAGGAATCCTTCCCCGACAAGATGCCCTGGCTGCATGAGCGCCTGACAAAGGAGCAGATAATCAAGTTGAAGCCCGATGACATCAAATCGCAAGGCAGTTTTGCACGCGGACTTGAGATGATGCATTACTTCAAGGATACCATGGGGGATTCGCTGCCGATATATGTCATGGACACGCAGGGACCGTTTGATCTCGCGCATCTGATGATGGGCGACGATATTTTCCTGGAACTCTACGACGATCCGAAGTTTGTCCATCATCTCATGGGGATCTGCTTGGAACTGGGAATCAAGGCACACCGCTGGATGAAGGAAGCCATAGGAGAACCAATGACATCTCTTCATCACAGCAATGCCATTTATTCCGACAGCTTCGGCATTCGCATCTGTGAAGATACGACGGCTTTGCTTGGAGATGAACAGATCCGTGAATTCGCCATTCCATATACGAAAAAGCTTGCCCGCGAGTTTGGCGGCGCCTGGGTTCATTACTGCGGTTACAATGAAGCGCTGACGGACGCAATACTCGAACAGCCCGAGCTCAAGGCCCTTAATTTCGGGCATATCCCCGGTCATGAACAAGAAATTGACTTCTACGCCAACATGGAGAAGTTCGCAAAAGCCGGAAAAGTGAATTTCAACGGCTGGCCCAGGTTCCCTGACGAAAGCGCAGAGGCCTTCATTGGCCGTATTCACAAATACGCTTCCCAGGGAGTCCTCGCTGCGAACATGGGCGTCAATGAAGCCCTTATAAAGGCAGGATTCAAGACTGCAGCGGATGTCCTTGCATACTGGAAAGAGCTGAGTGCGAAAAGCCAGGCGGCGTGAGAGGTATAGAAGATAACTGTATTGTCGGATTATGTAGGAGTTCACAACTTTAGTTGTGGTCTTCTGGTTCGTAGTTAAGCCATTTTTGGCTGTCTACCATAAGGTAAAGAACACGCAAGAATGCGTTAACTACAAACAAATTCCTTAAAATCTCATATCTGACGACCGACGACTGACCACTGACGACTGTTTCATTTCACTTCCACGACTTCCGCCTCCGCATGCCCCAGGACACCATCCGACATCTTGATGTGTCCGATCTTCCGCCAGTCCCGTCCGAGGACCTGCGTGCCATATGCATCTACGGCGACTGGATCGAACGAGGCGATAAGAAGGTTCGGAGGAGGCTCGCAGTGCGCACCCCAGAGATGGGATTCCGCCATTCCGACAGTGGCATCTATCAAGGTGAAATCAGGAGTCCGGTAGCGGTTGAGATCGAATATTGCTTCCTGTATCCTCTCGTGGAACGCGGATTTTTTCCAGCTTCCGGCATTGTAATGTTTCGGAGGTGCGGCTCCCATCATGTTTTTCATGGTTAGCGTGACGTCCGCCATCGAATGTGCTTTGAGCACCGGCACGGAGAAAAGGAAATTGTCCATGACTATTTCAGGAAGATGCATTTCAGGCCAGCGTCTGCATTCCTTTTTTGAAAGAGAGACGGTCTTCTCGTAATTGAGATCGACAAGTTTGACATTCTGTTTGTACGCCATTTCGACATACCCGAGCTGCTTGAACGGGGTAGGGGTCTCATATTCGATAGAGCCACAGCCTTCGCCGATAATTATTTCAAGCGAAGGATTCTTGCTCCTGATGTAGTCGATTATGCTGGATACAAGCTCGACAGGCGTCGTGATCGGAGGCGGAGACGCCTCGACAAGATTGGGCTTTATAAGGACTTTCTTCTCGAGCTGTGACAGCACCTTGTCCAGCCCGCAGGCATCAAGCAGTTTTGGAACGCTTGTCTTCCATGCGGTGAAATTAACTTTAAAAACTGGCTGTTCAATTAAGCGTCCTGACATATATTACCCTTTCCAGGAATAAAATAACATTTGAAGCATTAAAATCTATGGATTGGAAGAACGAAAATGTTCTGGTTACAGGCGGGGGCGGATTCCTCGGCAGGAAGATCATCGAGGATCTTGTCGGACTCAACTGCGCGTCGATAAGATCTATTGGCAGGAAGCCGCAGCCAGGACTTGAGAAAATGGGTGTTGAAGTCCTCTGTGGCGACATCCAGGATCTTTCGTTTGTCATGAAAGCCTGCGAATCTCGCAGCCTTGTCATCCATACCGCTGCGCTTGCCGGGGTCTGGGGAAGAGGCGAAGATTTTTACGGGATAAATGTTATTGGAACTCAAAATATTATTGAGTCAAGCAAGAAACAGGGTGCTTGCACCCTTGTATATACGAGCTCACCGAGTGTAGCTTATTCCGGCAACACCGAAAACGCCGATGAGTCGGCTCCATATCCTAAAAAATATCTCGCATATTATCCTGAGACGAAAGCCATTGCCGAACGCGCGGTATTGAAGGCTAATTCTGCGAACTTCGCAACCGTGGCGATCCGCCCGCATCTTATCTGGGGGCCTGGGGATCCTCACCTTCTTCCGAGAGTCATCGAGAGGGCGAGGAAGGGAAAGCTCTCCCAGGTCGGCGACGGGAAAAATCTTGTTGACATGACATACATCGACAATGCGTCGTCTGCACATATCGCTGCCGCGGAAACTTTGCGAACTTCGCAGAAGGCGAACGGCAAGGCGTATTTCGTGAGCGATGGGAAGCCTGTGCTCCTCTGGGACTGGATAAACAATCTCCTGAAGGAGCTTGGAATTCCTCCTGCGAATAGAAAAATATCTTATCGCTCCGCCTATGCGGCGGGTTTTTTAATTGAATTTCTATATAAGGGTATCCCGTTTCCGGGAGAACCTTATATGACAAGGTTCGTCGCCGGACAGCTGGCCTTTTCTCATTATTTCAATATTTCCGCAGCCAGAAATGATCTTGGATACAAGACTAAGGTCAGTCCTGATGAAGCATTGAAGAGGACAATCGAATACTTGAAAAAGCACAACTGAAGTTGTGAACTCCTACAATTCTGTAAACCGCTGTTTATTGCTCCAACAACTTTGACTTGTGCTTTTGCATTAAGCTCTTCTGAATATAGATTATCATTTCAATACAATAAGTCTTTGATTTGGAGTCAACAGTGAATTCTGAAAAAGCGCTCAGCGTTGTCATTCCAGTCTACAATGAAGCCAAGACGATCTGTGAGATCCTCGACGAGGTTCTCAAGAGGCCCGAGACCGCCGAGATCATCATTGTGGACGATGCTTCCAAGGACAACTCACGCGAGGTCATCCAGAAATACGCTGAAAAGCATGATGGGATGATCCGCCTTTTCTGTCAGGAAAAGAACAAGGGCAAAGGTGCGGCAATCAGGAGGGGATTTGACGAGGCGAAGTCCCCGATAGTGATAATCCAGGACGCCGACAAGGAATACAGCCCCGATGATTATCCTGTGATGATAAATCCGATTGTCAACGGCAAGGCTGACGTGGTCTACGGTTCGCGTTTCCATGGCGGGACCGGAAGAGTGCTTTATTTCAAACACCAGCTCGGAAACAAGGTCCTGACTTTCCTGTCAAATCTGCTTACGGACATAAATCTCACCGATATGGAGACATGCTACAAGGCCTTCAAGAGGGAGGTCATCCAGAATATAAACCTTGATTCCGACCGGTTCGGTATTGAAGTGGAGCTGACTGCGAAGTTCGCACATGCGAGGAGGCTCAGGATCTACGAGGTTCCGATAAGCTACCATGGTCGCACCTACGAGGAAGGGAAGAAGATCACCTGGAAGGACGGTGTTGCCGCCATCTGGCACATGATCAAATATAATATTCTCCAGAGAAAATCCCGTTTCTACAAAAAGCCATGGGCGGAAGTGCTAAAATAGGTTATAGCTGATCGCATGCGGCGATGGCGACTTCCTTTCTTCTGACGAGCTTATAATGGTCCAGCCTTTCAAAATCCGCCACATGTATGGCTCCTTCTATTTTCGCATTTCCATCTGGCACAAATCCGTCGTTCTCAACTCCGTGCTTCTTTTTGAGTGTCAGTCTCCCGATTGTAATTTCTCCGCGCCATCCTATGCTTTTCCGGGTAGAGCCGCCCTCTATCGTATAAATCCTGCCGCCTTCGGCCAAGGGGGAGCCGGTGATTGGATATTTCCTGTTGAATTTTGCAAGGAAAGAAGGGCCCAGATCGGCGATCGCTTCCTCCGCCCTAAGGAAAAAACCGGCCCATTTCAAGCTGTCTGCAAGAGGTGAACCCAGATGTGGTGTTGCAATAGTGACGAGATTCAGCACCTGACTGGGATTTTCATGGATGTATCTGCGGGAGACAAGTCCGCCCATGCTGTGGGCTATAATATTGAATTTCTGTTTCAGCCCATAGGAATGCAGAAGCTCTATTTTCTTTTTCAGGAAACGGACCTGCCTGGAGATATGGCTGTAGCCTCCGAAGAAATGCTTGTTGTTGCCGCAATAATAGACAAGCCGGCCGGATATTGTCCTTGTATGGATTTCCATGGATTCGTTCATGACGATTGCAAAGACGTTTCCGGAACCGAACCTGTCAAGGCAGACAGACAGGAATTCATCGCTCCATTGATGCACGTTCGAAAGGCCATGCACGAGCACGAGGCTGGGTATTGCAGTTTCCTTGGATAGAGAATGTGGTCTTTCAAATCTCATAATATCCCGGGCAATGGATTGCATATGATATTTTCTTCCGGCAGCAGGAAGAAAATATTACTCTTCAAATACCATGCCGCAGTCCTTGCCGTCGTCGGCCTTCTTGGTTCCTGCGACACCTTTTACCAGGCGCCAGATGCCCTTCTTGTCGTCGACGAACTGCGGAGGCGAGTGGATATTGCTCCTGATCTTGAAATATTTTGAGAGTTTGGTTTTTTTGTCGGCCTCGATCTTCTCTTTGTCATCGATCTTGTTGTTGTTTATCACAACGCAGAGAGCCTCGTCGCCATACCAGAGAGTATTGTTGATCTTCCTGTTCTTCAAGTTGTCCGGATGGGTGAAGGCAATGCCATAGCCTTCGCCGTATATGATCGAGTTGTTGATTTCCACGTCGGAGTCCCCCTTTATCCATAATGCCGCGGTCTTGTCCGGAGCGTTCGGGCTTGCAAGGATGGTACAATGGTTCAAGGTGATGGTGCTGGAGTTCTCTACAAGCAGCCCCTTGAACAGGCAGTTCTGGAAGGTCACTGCAGAAGAGTTATGGATCTTTGTAAGGTCGGATTTGAACATGCAGTTCCTGAACAATATGTTCTTCGAATTGTCGGTACATGAAACTACGCCTTCAAAATTAATCCCTGAAACAATTATGTCCTTGCCGGTGACCGACAAGTTGTTCTTGATCACGGTACCAGGCTCGCCTGTCATCTTTGTGCCATTCTGGTTCATTGAGAATTCCCTGAGCCTGTTTGTCTGATATGTCCCCTGTTTGAGGAATATCGACATGGCATTGGTCTTGTCTGAAAGGGATTTCTGGATCAAGTCGGTCCCTCCCTGGGGATCGTCCGGGGTCACGGTGACGGAATTTGCGGCCTTGACAGCGGTATCCTCGGCTCCGGCCCTCTTGCAGAATTTCCTCACGGCCTCTATGATGTTCTCATGCTTGTTGACAAACGATGTAGCCTTGTATTTTTCATTGTATTGGCTGGTGGCGTTCACAAGCGCCACTGCGTTGGCCGGCTGGATCTTCTTCTGTGTGAGTTCAAGAAGGAACTGCTCGGTCTTTCCGGGATTGAATGTCAGCTCGTATTTGGCAAGCAGTGAAACAAAGACAGTTTCGGCCTCGCGTTCCAGGACGACCTGCATGAAGCTGTCGCCGAGATGGTATTTTATCCTCTTTATCTGATCCTTGGCCTTTTCATAGGATTTTTCCTGGAGGCAGAGCATTGTCCTGAGGAATGAGCTGTCGCCCTTTACAGCCGAATCGCACTGTTTGAGCTTTTCATCGAGCGTCGACTGTACCTGCGAGATGCTCTTGTATGCTGAAATATTCTCCAGGAGGTTTTTCGCATAAGCTTTTGATTCAGGAGCGGTTTCAGGATTGGCGATAAAGAGCTTTATCTTGTCGATGCCCGCATCGGGCTGTCCGGAAAGGAAATTCTCACATGCTTCAGTATACAGCGGGGAGACCTCCCTTGTGAACTTTGTCTTCCTGTCCTCAACCTGGTTCAGGAGCATCTGGCGCCGCTTGAAAGTCTCATCCTCGGTACTGCCTTTGAAGGCATTGGCAATCTTTTCGGCCTCTTCGAAGTTCCCTGAACTCATGCAGGATTCGATGTCGGTCTTCAACAAGGTCGATTTTTCGTCGGAGACTGATTTTTTCAGCGAGGCGGAGAGAAGCCTGCGTTCGTTTGCGCTCTCATCGGCATATTCGCCGGTATAGCTTTCGATTTTTTCACATGCGTCCAGCAGGTTGCCGTCCTTCACCAGCTGGGAAGTTTCCTTTTTAAGCTTTTCAATGACGGCTGAGACCTTCTCCTTCTTGAAAAGATCCATAGCATGCTGCTTTTCGTTTATGTCCTGTACAAGTTTGACGTCTTCAATCCTGATGGCTTCGCTCTTCAGCGTGTCGAGACGCCTGTACGCCTCGGAAAGGTTGATTGCCGGGTTGGAATCATAGAAATCTGAGATTTCCTTGAGGGTGCTTCTTTTCTGGGAGGGGGCGGTCTTGTTTGTCTGGAGAGGCTTCGGACCTGGCTGAACCGCCTTCTGATCAGGTATGGAGGCAGGGGCGATTACAGTGGGCACTTCTCTCTGTGCCTGTTCCATGGGCCTGATTGTCTTCTTGGTTCCGTAGTAGGAATAGAGCATTATCATCACCAGGGCGAATGTGATAAGGATTACAGCTGCGGCGACAAAGAAATATTTTACGGCCTGGGAATCTGCATCAGGGGATTTGATGGAAGTTTTCCATTGCCTGTTTATGCCAGGTATGAGGTTCCTGTTTATTCTCGCTATTGTGTCGGTGAATTTCTCTTTTTTGAACTTGCCGGTCCGTTTCCCGGTCTTTCTGACGGGTTCGTCGAACTGGCCTACCAGTTGTCCGGCAGGTTCGAAGCGGCCTGTCGACAGGGCTGCGATGTTTATATGCTGTACATCTGAACCGGCAGCCTCCGGGGCCGCTATGGATTCAGGGCAGGTTATGTTTATATATTCAATCACTTCGTTCCAGGACTGGAATCTCTCATTGATGTCCTTCGCCATCAGTTTTTCGATGATGGATATGTAGTTGGAAGGAACTTCATAGTTGAATTCGCGCGGATCGGGAAGAGGTGATTCAGGAACTTCCTCAGGCGCCTTGGTGCCGTAAGGATGGTGGCCTGTGAGAAGAAGATAGAAAATCCCGCCGAGGGCGTAGATGTCGCATCTCTGGTCGGAGGCTATTCCCTCCTGGATGAATTCAGGGCTCATATACCTGTAGTCCCAGATGTTGAAACCCTTGTTGAGGAGCATGGAATTCCCAATCAGGGACTGTGAGAGGCCAAACTCATATATCGTTATGTTGCCGTCCTCGTCGACCCTTACATTCGAAGGCTTCAGGTTCTGGTGGATCAGATTCTCCTTCTCCCATGCCTTGTTGAGGGCGCAGGCGATCCTCCTGACTATCTTGATCGAGTCAAGGCTGCTTATGGGAACCTGCTTGGAGGCGAATCCGGAAACAGTCTTTGCCTTATGGTTGAATTCATAGATGAAGAAGGTGCGGCCGGGCGTAATGGATCTGTCCACAAGAGCAGGGAATCCTTCGAGGTTGAGGGAGCCTGTCCTGAGCACGGCATTGAAGAAGAGTTCCGGATTGAAGTCGTTCTTAAGATAGAACGAGCTTGGAATCCTTAAGAGGACCTCCTGCCCGGGATGTTCGATTTCACCGACCGCCTTGTATGATGTCCAAAGATGGTTTGAAGCATAAATTTCCACGATCTTGTAGCCGCTGAAGATGGAGTCCACCAGCAAGGGCGGATCAGGGACGATCTGGGCGGAATCGCAGATAGGGCAGGACACCAGTTCGCCGATGAACTGGTATTCCGCCTGAATGTCGTTCTTGCATACGGAACATTTGAAATTGTAAAACATGGAAATATTGCCCCCAATAAAAATAGTAAACCGGTAATCTAGCCTTACTTATGAGAAATTTCAACCATGAAGGCTATTTCCGCGAATGGATGTATATTATATGTAGATTTTCAGTTTTTATGTTGGATTTCGTGTTAAATAAGCGGGGAATATGGATTATACGAGCATATTGAACGTTCTTAAGCGCCTGATGAAGGATAAGTTCTCGGCGGCTGCGCTTTTGATAATCTGCCTGTATTTCGCATTTGCGCTGTTCAGCGAGGTATACGGATTCTACTGTTCAAAGGCGAAAATCACCCCGTTATATGAAAGAGGGAGTATCGAAAATGCGTATCAGCCCCCGTCCTCCTCACACTGGCTTGGTACGGATTTCAAGGGAAGGGATGTCTTCTGGAGGGCGATGCATGCAAGCCGGACTGCTGTGAAGATAGGATTTTTCTCGTCGTTCCTGGCGGTAATGATAGGAGTAGCCCTCGGGGCGGCAGGAGGTTATTTCGGAGGCTGGATAGATGATTTTGCCGTGTGGACCTACAGTACTTTCGCATCAATGCCGACTCTTCTTTTCATACTGGCGTTCGCGCTTCTTGTGACAAAGGGATTCCTTTATCCGCCTTTGGCCGAAGCTTTCAATGCCACTGCTCAATTCTTCAATGCCGATCCCGGAATGATCGCTGTCTACCTCGGTATTGGCATAACCGGCTGGGTTGGACTGTGCAGGGTTGTCAGGGGAGAGGCCATGAAGCTTAAGAACACCGCCTACATCCAGGCCGCCAAGGCGCTCGGATTCTCCCCGTTCAAGATAATCATGCGACATATGATCCCGAACCTCTTCCATCTGATAATTATTTATTTTACGTTACGCTTTGCATATGCCGTAATGACAGAAGTGATCGTAAGCTATCTCGGACTTGGCGTACAGATGGAACCGAGCTGGGGAGTGATGATCTCCGATGGCCAGCAGCGTCTCTGGCAGGGGGTCTGGTGGGAGGTCGCCGGGGCCACTGGCTTCATGTTCTTCCTGGTGCTGGCGCTCCATATGCTCGGTGATTCGCTCAGGGATATCCTGGATCCAAGGCTGAAGACGTAGAGGGAAGTTCTAAAGTTCGGAAGTGCGGGAGTTCTGGAGTGTGAGAAATAAAAGTAGAATTTAGAAAGTAGAAAACAAGAAACGGGAATTGGCGAAGAAGGTATATATTCACTGAATCCGCCGCGGCGGATCCGTCAGTGAATATGTACATTTAAGAATGTGGTACAGCCGTCTCGGCAGTAATTGAAGTTTTCCGTAATATCGTGTTCCTCGGTTTATTCTTTTCTGCCTGTCCTCCGTAGTCATCCGGCGGAGGACAAAGGAGGATGTGTTCCGTGGTTAAAAAATCGAAAATCGGCAATCAGCAATTGAAAATCGGCAATGGTTCCATCGCCATCTTCGGCGGGACATTCGATCCCCCGCACAACGGGCATGTGCAAATTGCCGTAAAGGTGCTTGCGGCGGGACTTGCGGACAGGATAATCTTTGTTCCGGCCTACCGTCCGCCGCATAAGCCTGGTTTCCCTGTTTCTGAATTCAGGCACAGGCTTGAAATGCTGAAGCTTGCAACTGCTGGAAAAGGCAAATTCGAAGTTTCGGACATGGAAAGCAGGAGAAACGGGCCATCCTACACCTTTGACACCATGCTTGAGTTCGAAAAGAAGAATCCCGCCTCACAGATAAAGCTGCTTGTCGGGAGCGACAGCCTGCGGCTCCTTCACACCTGGTACAAGGCCAGGGAGATTGCGGCAAAATGGACGCTGATAGCTTATCCGAGGGAGGGACAGGTTCCTACATCCGGTGAACTCAGGGCAAACTGGGATGCAAAAGTTGCTGAAAAGCTTCTGGGATATATATTGCATATGCCATGCTATGATTTTTCCTCTACGGAAATCAGGAAAAGAATAATTGATGGTAAAAACGTAGAAGACTTGGTCGATGGGGCCGTATACAGGTATATTATAAGGAACAGGATTTATTCTTGAAAATATAGGTAATTGGAAATCGTCAATCGAAAATATTTTAACTGGAGGAAGATAAATGGCTAAGAAAGCGGTGAAGAAGACTGCAAAGAAGACGGTAAAGACAGTTGTTTCCGGCAAGGCTGAGGAACTGGCTTACATCTGCGCGAAGACTGCAGATGACCACAAGGCCGAAAACGTGATCACCCTAAAACTGTCGGGACTGTCCGTCATAGCCGACTATTTCGTGCTCTGCACCGGAAACTCGATACCGCACATATCAGCTATTACCGACAGCGTAACGCGGGAAGTACGTGCGAAGATGGATAAAAGACCGAGGGCGATTGACGGCGTACCTGCAAGCCTTTGGACTGTCATTGATTTCGGATCGGTGATTGTGCATGTGCTTTCTCCTAAGATGAGGGAGCAGTATAAGCTTGAAAGCCTCTGGGGCGACGCTCCGAAGATTGAGACGCTCAAACTCCTCGCGAAAAAGAGCCTGTCTTGACAGAATACAATATGCTGAAATCAAATTCAGTTGACAGGATAACTGGATTGACAGGATGAATTAAAATTAGGAGTATCATGGAAATCATGTAATCCTGTCCAAATAATTGATCTGAGACTATGGCCGATGACATCAAAAAATGGGATGAATTCAAGTGGGAGTCAATCTTCCGGGAGGAGGATCAGTGCATAAACACGTATATGCAGGAGCTTCCCCGCTACATCGATCTTCCCGACGAGGAGGAGATCCTCTTCAACAGGGTCAGGAAGATGCAGAAGAATCTTCCCGAGGCCAATCTGCTCTATGACAGGCTTTATGAATGCCAGTTTGGAGATCCCGACGAGGACTCTTATCTTCCCGAAGACTGGAAAAGTCTCCAGGGCGCGGAAATCTACAGGAGGATCCTCGAATTTGCCTATGCCTGGACAAAGACCTATGTGGCTTCGTTCGATCCTGAAACGATGAATCTTGGAGTCAGGGGTGCTTGCCTGTATGCAATCCTTGTTTCGAGGATTATCGGAGTGATGGAGATGCCATCCGACATGCCGCATCTGGTTGTCGCCAGCTGCAAGAGGATGAATGCAACGATCAATGACATCATCGGCCTTGCCAACGAAGTGACCCGTCTTCAGCCGGATCTTGCGGCCAAGATGAATGAACAGTCCTGCAAGCTTCTGCTGGCAAGGGAGAAGATACTCCGTCTCATGGAAGAAAACAGAAAAAAGATTGTTTGATGGTGACCTAATGTCTTATCCGGAAGAATCCAGGAAAGATTTGAAGAGCCGTATCCTTGGCATATTCGCAAAAGTTGATTTCATACAGCTTATTGCGATGATCGGGCTTATCACCTTCGGGGTGGTGTTCATCTACGGGACAGGACAGCAGGTGGGCGACAAGGCTGCCTTCCTGTGGAAGAAACAGCTCATATGGGCGGGCATGGGATTTGCCGTATGGATATTAATGGCCTTCTTCCTGGACTACAGGAAGCTGTTGGAGTTCACCCCCTTCTTCTATCTGGCATGCCTGATTGGGCTTGTCCTGGTCCTGAAACTCGGTGTCGATCTGAACGGTGCGCGGAGGTGGTTTTCCTTCGCAGGGGTAAGCATCCAGCCCTCGGAATTCGCCAAGTTCGGGGTCCTGCTCATGGCTGCCTGGATGCTTTCGATAAAAGGATTTGACGTGAATAAACTCACCCATCTCTTCATTCTTGGAGTTGCCTGCGGAGTGCCCTTCCTTCTTGTTGTCATCGAACCTGATCTTGGAACCAGCATCGTTTTCATACCTATGATCTGCGCAGTGCTGTTCTCGGCCGGATTGAAATGGAAATGGATCTTCCTCGGGCTTTTCCTGGCCGCCGCAGCTGTTCCGTCGATATATCCGTTCCTGAAGGAATACCAGAAGGAGCGGATCCGCGTCTTCCTTAATCCGGAACGCGATCCGGAGAACCGCGGCTGGAACAGTCTTCAGTCCCAGCTTGCCGTCGGCAGCGGAGGTGCGTTTGGTAAAGGTTTCATGCAGGGAACACAGAACACGCTTGGATTCCTCCCCAAGAATGTCTCATATACGGATTTCATATATTCCGTTATAGCTGAGGAATCCGGTTTTGTCGGGGCGGTGACGGTCGTGTTCCTTTATTGTCTGCTGATATTCTCCGCCCTGAGAGCCGCTGTTTTCGCACCTGACAACTTCGGAAGGTATATCGCCGTCGGGATTGCGGGTGTGTTCTTCGCACATTCGTTTGTCAACATCGGCATGACCATAAAGCTCATGCCTATCACCGGAATTCCTCTGCCGCTGATAAGCTACGGAGGGACATTTATGATAGTGACAATGGTCTTCCTCGGCTTCATCCAGTCGATCTATTCACGCCGCCAGACGATCTGGTAAGGGGTTGAACAGACCATTAACCTGATTCATCCCTTACTTACCATCCCTTGGAGTTGGCCGTATGTCGGAACTTTTTTTGTCAAGAGACTCCATCTTTGCCTGTATCTCTTTTTTCAGCTTGTTATCGGGCTTCAGGTCGAGTGCTTTCGTCCACTGCTCTTTAGACTTGTACTTATCACCAAGTTTTAAATAGGTTTCGGCAAGATGGCTTCTGACTTCTGCGTCATCTGGTAAAAGATTTACGGCTTTTTCAAGTTGTTTTACGGCTTCAGCGTAGTTGTCCTGTTTGTATAAAACCCATCCTAAAGTATCTACATTTTCACCCACACCAGGATTCGCCTGGACAGCTTTCTCGGCAAATTTCCTGGCTTCATCAAGGTTATCTCCTTTTTCAGCTAAAATGAATGCAACATAGTTGAAGGATGGAATAAAGTTTTTATTTGCTGATCTTTTAAACCATTCCAGAGCTTTTTCAACATTACGTTCTTTGCCTTTACCCTCATAATATAAACATCCCAAAACATATTCCCCCTCTGGCAACCCTGAATTTGCTGCCTTCTCGACCCATGTTGAAGCTTCTTGATAATCCTGTTGAACTCCTTTCCCCTCGTAATACATTCTCCCAAGTGAGTATTGTGATTGAGGAAGCCCGTTTTCAGCTGATATCCTCACCCATTTTAAAGCTAAATCATAATTTTTCTCAACACCCAAACCCTTGAAATATAGTTCTGCCAAATTATGCTGGGCGTTTAGAACTGCTTCATATTCCACTTTGTGCAATTTATTTATTTTCCCTATTTGACGTCCATCACTTATAATTTCCACATCTACATTGGGTATGTTACTCATCATTAAATGGGTTGAGCTATCAATTCTGGTTACTGCCAAAGAGTAATAAGAAGCCGCTATTTTATAGTCTTTCGCAAAACCCCATCCTTCTTGGTACATTAATCCTAATCCGTACGCCCCGCCAGGTGAACCATTTTTTAGGGCTTTCATAAACCACTGAGACGCTACCTTATAGTCCTGCGCCACCCCCAATCCTTTAAAAAACATCCCCCCTATCATATACTGGGCATAAGCATCTCCTTTTTCTGCAAATATTTCATAAATTCCAATAGCCTCGGAATATTTTTTATCTACAATCAACTTATCTGCCCTTTCAAGAGATTTGCCATCTGCGACTGGCTGAGTTTCTGCTGGCTTATCGGCTTTGGCATTATCACTTTTCTTTGCCATTGATGTTGTACTAATATCCCAAACTTCTACCTTGTTGTCAACAAAGCTTACAGTGAACCCGCTAATAACCTTGTCGTTATTCTTAGCTTTAACATTAATCGGATTAATCATATATAAGAAGTTGTCTATGTGCTTTTCAACACCCGAGGTAGGACTTTTATAATATGGTTCCCCGAATATCTTGATGATTTCTTCAGAAGTCATTCCCATATGGATTATTTTATCCAATTCCTGTTTTGGATATGCCTTGTCAAGATAATTAGCAGAAGTTGGATTCGATCCAGTCGGTTCTTCTGCTTTTCCACAGACTGCAAAAATAAATAGAAGAAAGAGCAGAGAAGGCAACATTGTCGTTTTACACATAAAGCACCCTTGTGTTCAAAAGTACTTTACAGCACAAGTGGTATATAGTCCAACGGGGTACAGATGGAGTCATTGTCGTAAATTCACTTTACATTTAATCTGCACTTTTCATTATTAGATCAATTATTTAGAAGGTTGATAGGAAGAATTTGGATTTCGACAAAAGAGCAGCCAGGATGAAAAATCAGGACACGCTAAAGCTGTGAACTCCAACTTGGGAATCTGAAAACAAGATTCAAGCTATGAGCTGCAATTACACAATCATCCACACATCCATCAACCAATCATCCAAAAACTTGACTCTGTCAAGTTTTGATCTTATACGTCCTGATCTCAAAGGGGCGCATCGTGATTTCAACTGGCTTGGCACAGCTCATAGCCCTTCCGTCGGTCCACTCCATGAGATTTGTCTCCACGAGTTTCGCCTTCGGAATGTTGACCTTGAGGATGCCTTTTGAAGTATGTCCCTTGGTTTCGACAAGACGTATGACAAGGCAATTTTCCTTTTCGGCCTTTTTCAGGACCTCCATGGATATGCCCTCGCTCTCAATCGTGCATGGAACCTGGAATTTCGGCCTTCCACAGTTGTTGAAGACTGTCACTCCCATGTTCAGCATCGCGGCTTCGGCCATTACGTCTGAATCTGTCAGATGTCCCTTGTGCGGCAGTAGCGAATAGGTGAATTCATGCACGCCAAGGTCGGCCTCGGGATCCGGATTGGTCGGTGAACGCAGCAAATTCAAATCAATGACGTTGTCAAGGATCTTGTGGCCGTATTTGCAGTTGTTGAGTATTGCCACGCCGTATTCATTCTCCGAGAGATCCGCGTAGCGATGCCCGACGACTTCGAATTTCGCAAGATCCCAGGTCGTGTTGCGGTGCGTGTTCCTGTGCATGTAGGAGTATTGGATGTCATAGTTCGCCGTCTCGCTCCTGATGTCGACCGGGAAAGAGACGCGCAGCATCTTGTGCCTTTCCTTCCAGTCGACGGCGGTCTTGAAGTCGATCCGCCTGCTGTCGAATGCCAGGAAAACTTCCTGGACTATCTCCGAATCCCCAATCTCCGAGGTGAACCTGATTCCGTTACGGACAAAGCCCCCTGGGATCTTTTCAACTTTCACAGGTTTGGCTGTGCCTATGATGCTCTTCTCATAATAGATGTCGATGTCCCAGGCATCGAAGTTGTGTGGACGATCCTTGTAGAGAGTCAGGAGATTTCCCTTTGCGCCCTTTTCAAGCACTTCACGTTCGCACTCCCTGTCGAATATCCTGCTTATCGTGCCGTCCTTTTCAAACTCATATCTTATCAATTCATTCTCCAATACGAGACCACCTGAAGCGGTTTCGCCTTCAGGTGCACTTCCGGATTTTTCAAACACCTTGAAGCCCTGTGCGGGGATGTCGACAAGGGCGACAGTCTTCTTCCCTTCCTTCTGTACGAGAACTTCGTTTCCGTCTTCATCGAGCAGTCCGCAGTCGAGACCTTTCGGGAGTTCGACAACGCCCCTGTAATTGCAGGAAAGGCAGTTGGACATCGCAACATAATCTTCGTTCTTATCGAACAGGACTTTCCCGGCGTCCTGGATGATCCCATCGCATTTTTCAAGGCATTCCGCATGCTCCTTCTGGGTCGTCTCATAGACTTTTCGGATGCTTGATCCGGGCAGTATGTCGTGGAACTGGTTCAGGAGAAGTTTTTTCCACATGAAATCCAGATCCTTGGACGGATATTTGCTCAGAGGCATGCAGGAACAGATGAACTCCGTGTTCCTGAGCTTCTGTTCGAGGAAGCGGTTGCCTTTCTTGGTCAGGGCCTGTGTCGTGAGTGTTCCGCGGTGCAGCTCGAAATAAAGTTCACCGACCCATGTCGGCAGTCTGTCCGCGTGTTTCGCAAGCCTGTCGAAGAATTCCTCCGCGGTTCCGAACTTCACCCTTGGAACGCCTTCAAGATCCGCATTCCTGAGTCCGCGTTCAATATATTCCTCCTTCGGTCCGCCGCCGCCGTCACCGATCCCGAACAGTGTCATGAACTCGTCGAGATATGCATTTTCCTTGAACTTATCCCTGCCGTGTGCGAGTCCACCGGCATGGAGGCCAGCATTATATGTGTCCTCGGGCGGAAAATGTGTGAGTACTTCGGAGCCATCGACGCCGCGCCAGATGAAAGTATGGTGCGGAAACTCATTGAACTGGCACCAGGACAGCTTCTGTGTCAGGAAGAAGTCTACCCCGGACTTCTTCAATATCTGTGGCATTGCGGCGGAATATCCGAAGACATCGGGGATCCAGCAGTTCCTGACATCGATCCCGAACTCGTCCATGAAAAGATTTTTTCCGTGCAGGATCTGTCGGACCATTGATTCGCCGCTGATGATGTTGCAGTCGGCCTCGACCCACATTCCGCCCTGGCATTCCCAGCGGCCTTTCTTGACAAGGTCCTTTATCTGCGCGTAGAGCTTCGGATAATATTCCTTCGTGAACGCGTAATGCTGGGCCTGCGAAGCTCCGAAGACGTATGACGGATATTTTTTCAGGAGCGTCACCTGGCTTGCAAAAGTCCTTCCGCACTTGCGGACGCCTTCACGGACAGGCCAGAGCCAGCCGGTGTCGATGTGGGCGTGTCCGACGGCGACCGTTGAAAGATCCGAAGATGTTGCCTTCTTGTCGAGCTCCTTCTTCAGGATTCTCCTGCATTTTGCGGAATTCGCAGGATTGTCCACGAACGCGTCGATCGCTTCGTTCAATGTTCGGATGATCCTCGCCCTCCGGACATTGTTTTCCGGGAGATGCTTCGCCAGCGATTTCAGGACTTCGACATCGAGCCTGAAGGCATAGGTGTCCCTGTCAAAAACGCGGAGACGGATCTTGTTCACAATTCCGGAATATTTGCCGTGGCGGTAGGGATCCTTCAGGTTCGGATCGTCGGGACGTTCAACGCCGAAGAGGCCGTTGGCCGCGCCTTCCACCCAGAGATCGACCTTCTCGCCGCCCTTGCAGCTCTTGAAAAGATAATGGATGTCCTTGCAGTAGTCTCCCTGGAACACAGAACCTTTTGTAAGGCTTTGGACAGGAGTTCCATCTTTTGTGAAAATAAGTGCTTCGCCATTCAAGTCGATCTGCGCGACGACTTCTTTGCCTTTCCACGATTTCGGAACATCCGCCGTCAGATGGAACCAGGCGCTGTCCCATATTCCGCCCCAGTTGGCGCCTTCCTTTATCTTCCTGTATCTGCCGTTGAGGCGTTTTGAAAAGGGTACCGGTTCGGTGCTATGGCAGAATTCAGCATTGAACAGAACTGAGTCCCCAAGGACTTTTTCATTGAGCCTGTTGAAGAAATTCTCGATCCTGGTGACGTATAGATTCTTGACTTTCTGGTTCATGTTTTCAGGTCCTTTTATATTTGGCAAGACTGCTGATTTCCCTTGAAACTGCATAAGTTAGTTCCTAACCTTGAAAGTTCTATGTAAAACTGCAGGATTTTTACTTAATTTGTATCCTCCATGACCAGTAGATGACAGAATAACTTGTTCCTGTCTTGATTCTCCAGGGGCTTCCGGATATTTTACCAGAGCAACTATCTAAATCAAAAAGTTTAGGGGGATGACATGAGAATAAAATACGGTATCTCGATCATGGTGGGATTTCTGTCCATAGTCCTGTTTTCGGGGGAATTGGACGAGTCGGTTGAACCGCCAGTAAAATACAATCTTGAAATCGATGGAAAAAAATACCCGATTGAGCAGGACAAGCCAATACAGCCGCAGATTGAAGTTAAAAACCCGAAGATTGTCCTATGGGCTGAACCTTATAGGCTCTTTGAATATGGAGGAGTAAGTTTCAAATATCCGCGAGCCTTCATCTTTGAGGCCAATCTCGCCCAGCCTAAGATAAAGATTTGGACCATTTCCGGTGACAACGCCAGCATCATGGTAGAGAAATACATGGTTAAGATTGAGGTGAAAGACTTTATTGAGAAACTGATATCCAGTTATGGGAAAAGAAACTGCACGACGTCTTCAGCAAAGATAAAATTGGACGGAAAGGAAGTCGAAGGGACAAGAGTATGGGTGAAGTTTAAGCTTACGGAAAGCACCATGCAGACAATGACGCAGGAAATTTATGAAATCAGAAACGTAACCGGAGTTACGTTACTTATACTTCAGGACTGTCTGGACGACGATCTCAAGGACACGAAGGAATATTTAGAGATGAAAAAGGTGTTTCAGGAATCTTTTTCATTGAAATAAGAATCACAAGCCGTCTCCGTAGCAGTACCATTATTTCTTTGCGTCGAACATGAACTTCAGCCTTGGATAATAGAGAGGGATGGGTTCATCCTTGGTGTAGATGCTCTGTCTGGTCTTCTTTTCGTCCGTAACTACAAATGAAAATGCCAGGTCGCCGCGGATGTGCCTGTTCTTGGAGTCCTTCATCGCATTGATTATCCAGTTGGGATCGACATGGAATATGCTTTTCAGGGCAACTGACATCTCGAAGAAGCAGGAATCCCCGGAGGCGCTGACCGAATATTCGAATTTCATATCCGGGCTTTTCTCGGAGAAGTCCCATGTGAAACCGGCGGACTTGAGGTTGTCGGTCCTGAAACATGCGGCACTTCCGGGCATCAAGGTGAAGCTCAGGCATTTCTCAAAACCATCCACGCCGGCTTTCCTTATCAGACTCTCGTCGTTGATCTGCCCCGCAAATATAAGATTGTTCTTGTCCAAGGAGGCGGAGAACTTGTTCTTCCCGGCTATATGGAACTTTGACATGTCCCATTCGTCCGGATATCCATCGATCTCATATTTGATCTTTGTCTCAGATGGAACTTCGTAGATAGAGGCGACCTTGTCGGTCAGCTTGAGTACATTTTCAACCGAGAATACCTTCGGACTGGAGTTTATCAGCAGGAGCACGTTGCCATTCGATGAAATGGCGTCCGGACAGGAGGAATATCCGGGGAAGGTCCTGAGTTCGGCCTTTTTATTCTTATAATCCTGTATGACGAGATTGTTCTCCTCCGAAAACTCTCTGTTGGCGGTCGGATGGAAGAAATGGAATGACTTGTCACCGGCCATGAAGTTCAGGTCGTTCCAGGGATTCATGTTGTTCAGGTTTGCGTATGGATTGATCTCCTGCTTGTATAGGATGCTTTTGGATTTTATGTCGAAGCATGCGGCGGAATATTTGAATTCCCATGGCGGCTTGGACAGATCGTTTACGACAAGGCCGAGAAGATTGCCGGAATCCCCGACAGGAGAAGTGCAGAAGTTCACATTGTTGCTGAGGTCGGTCCTGTCATTCATGTCGAGAAGAGACCATACATGCTGCTGGAAGGAGCATGCCGCGATCTTGTCGATGACAGTGAAGTTGCTGTCATGCATGCCCCAGTCCCACTTGACATGAGGCCAGTTCTTTATGGGGAATTTATTAACTGTGGATGTGAGCGGATCGAATGTGAAGCAGTCCTGGGGATTGACAAACAATGTCGGCTTCTCATCGACATTGATCCTCCTGTATTCCCACATGTTCTTGCTTACCTTGATCGTCTTGTCGGTCTTGTCAAAGACTGCCGTGTCCTTGTTGAACTTATAGATGTCCATGACGTTGTTCCATCCGATCAGGAGGAAGTCGCCATTGTTGTAGATGGACAGCATCTGGGGGATGAGATTAAGCATGCCTTTGTATTCGTTCTTTGCGCCGTCGACGATGAGAACCTGTGTCTTGTTCGTCTGGGGAGTCGCCTCGCCTACATACAGCTTCCCCGCGAAAATCGCAGAACCGGAATAGTTTTTGTAGGTTTCGCCTTCCTTCGGGAAGCGGTTTATTATGGCCCCGGTCTTCCTGTCGATGGCGACAAGCGTATTCTTTGAAACCAGATAGACGATCTTGTCCGAGCTCAGTACGGATGTGTTCTTCGATCTCAGTGGGACGGCCCATTCTGTGAAGAGCTTGCTGTCCAGCAGGACAATGTAGTTGTCGGCCTTGATGAAGAAAGCCTTATTGATCTCGATGATCTGCGGATTGTTCAGCTTCTGCACATTTTTTTCTACGCACGAGGGTTCGGGGTAGTTTCCCGCCTTTGTCGTGAGGAGGCCTATGATCGGCCTTATCTTGTCCGGCTCATACCCGAAAATCCCGTTCTTGGATGCGGATATCGGCAGGAAGGATGCAGGGAGCTTGATCTTCTTCGAGAGAACTCCGGCATCAGTCCAGATCTCAAGCCCCTTGCCATCGGACAGGATGAACCCATCTTTCAGCTTATCGACAAAACTGTAATTGGTGCCGGCAAGGGCCTTTATCGGTTCGAGTCCTTTGAGCGAATACAAGCCAGCGGTGGAATTCTTGTCGATCACGAGGAACGAGTCGGGGCCGGCCTGACGGATGTCAAGGGGCTTTACACTGGAGCTTTCAGCGACTACGCTTCCTGATTCCTTGTTCAGGAGTATCATCCCGGGCGCATCAACCGGGGAGAACAATACGTTCTGGTTCCCGACCGCAGGGAGGAAGTTCTTCTTCCTGCCAAGGGCGTATGAAAGATCCATGTTCTGCGCTATGAAGGGAACTCTTGAATATTTTCTCGCCCACACGATGAAATCGCCTTCCATGTCGACGCAGAAGACTATTCCTGAATTTGTGGAGATGTATGCCCGCCCGTTCCTTATGACAGGTTCAGGCATGAAGACGTCCAGACGGACGGCATATATGTCATACAGTCCGCCAAGAGGAGTGACCTCCTCGCCGGAGAACAGGTAGATCTCGTCCTCAATCTTTCCGGTGGCTGCGTTTAGGACCAGGAGGAAATACTGTGTTATGACATCTGATTTTTTTGCATTGACTATGATTTGATCCTGGTATATGACCGGATCCGAACAGATCGCGTAGTCGTTCCCCTTCATGTCCCATACAGTATGGCCGTCGGCGCAGTCAAACGCGAAGACGCCGAACCTGCCGTCGGATATGAGCCTCGTGAAGACCAATGATCCGTTTGTCTTCGGGGAAAACGAACCAGTGAATATCGGAGTGTTCTCGGGGATCTTGTTCTTGTCGGTCTCTATCACGCAGTTGTCGAGCTGCCTGCTCCAGAGGACCTTGTCGCCTTTCAAGCAGACTATCTGCCTGCTGTTCTGGATGAGCACAATATCCTTGCTGACCGAACTGGAGGAGTTCAGCGCATAACTCGCCTTGCCGGTGAACACATTGTCGTTCTTGAGCATCTCTATGTAGCCGGGATTCATGGCGGCAATAGGCTTGAATGCATATTTGTCGGCATCGGCAAGAACCGTCTCTGAAATACTGGAGAGCAGGGGGTCGGCATCTTTTTTCACCCCCTGCGGGGCAAAACTCAGGAGGATCTTGCGCTTGCGCGCCTGGATTTCGGATAGCGAACCCTTTTTTGTCCCAAGGATTTCAAAATACTTTTCCAGGGGCTTAGAGTAGTCCTTTTCAAAGACCTTGAAGCCCTCCTTGTATTTCAGTACTGCACCGGTGAGGAGGTTCTTGTCGTCGGTTTCGAGCAATGAGGCGTTCTTCGAGAGCAGGATGTTCTGGATTAGGCGGTTCAGTTTCAGTATGTTCTTCTCACCGCTCAGCTTGTTCGCATTTTCTATGTTCGAATTAAGCTCCCAGTCGCTCTTGACCATCACTGCGGTAGTCTTGAGAGTCTCGGCCCTGCGTTTCAGATCCTGCAGTTCCGGCTTGTCCTTGAGCTCGGGAATTCCCTCCATGTCCCTTATGGTGTTCTTCGAGTTGTCATAATCGCTTTTGGCTATGTAGGCCTTCAGTTTGTAGAAGAACAGATCATTGCCGATGATATCCCTGAGCTCCGCGTAATTGATGTCTGTGAATTTGACAAGGTCGTCAAACTCCTCTCTTTTCAGCATCAAATCCAGCATGAACCTGACGGACACGCCCCTGATCTGGCTGTCGTAGCTCCTGTTGTCGTAGATTTTTTTGAAGAAATCCTTGCCGCTGACCTGCATCTTGTCATTCTTAAGGCAGATGTTGTAGCTGTCCTCGAGTATTTTCCTGAATGCGGAAATCTGCGTCTTTTTCTTGAATAGGAACTCCGCCCAGAAAAGCATGTTCTGGAAATCCTGGATCTGGGTGTAGTCGCTTACAAGCTTTCCAGCCAGCATCTCCGTGACCTCGACGATGTCGGAAGGGAAAATCTTGAGAAGCTCGGTGATGACTCTTATCTCGACATATATGGGACTTACATCGCCGACGCTGGTGGCCAGTGCCCACGGACCTCCGCCTTGTTCTAGCTTGACAAGAATCTCATTCTTGCCGGCCTTAAGATCAAGAGGAACTATGTCGGGATTGCTCGGATCAATGTAGGTCTTGCTCAGCAGTACCTGTTTTCCATTGAGCCTGACCTCTGCGCCGTCGTCATGGGAGATGAACAGGAATTTCTGGGCGGGCTTCTGGACCGTTATCGTATTGTAGAAGAAGAATACCGCCTCGGTGATATTTTCTGAAATGGGGCTTTTCTCTCCAGCCGGCCATTTCACCCATGAGACCGGCTTGCCGTCCTTGCCGGGATATGATGCGTCAAGTTTGAGCTCCTTGTCCGGAGGATAAACGGTTTCAAATGTCTTGTCACCGCTCCTGTCGAACGGCCCTATCTCCTGCCAGTTCTCAAGCTTGGCGCGGTCAGCTTTGTTCTTTTCAAGACTTTTATGATATGAATTGAATAGATTATCAGCCTTTTCGACCGATACCTTGGCGGTGCTGTCCCACCATGCCGGCTTTACCGCATAGTCCTGCGAATAGACCGAATTGGCTAAGCAGAGGATCAATATTTGGGAAACCAGGAAATTTTGTATTTTCATGCTCAATATAGTAACTCAATCTGATTCAAATTAAAGCTGTATTTTCAAGGAACATACTGTATTTTAAAAGGCAATGAAAAAGAATTTTGACATCTTGATCATCGGTGCAGGCGTCGTAGGCGCTGCTGTCGCCAGGGAGCTTTCCCGCTATAAGCTCAGGATCGCCGTCATTGAGAAAGAGGAGGATGTCTCCTTCGGCACTAGCAAGGCAAACTCAGGAATCATCCATGCCGGCTTCCATTCCCAGCCCGGCACCCTCAAGCTGAAGCTCGAGGCCGAAGGCAACCGCAGGTTCGACGAATTATCCGCTGAACTTGGCTTCCCTTTCGAACGCCGTGGCGAACTCATGGTCGCATTCTCCGACGACGAACTCCAGATACTCCACAAATACTACCAGCGTGGCGTCCAGAACGGTATTGAAGGCATGGAACTCCTCGGACGTGAACGCACTCTCGAACTTGAGCCGAACCTCAATCCCGACATCCTCGGTTCGCTCCATTCCCCAACTGCAGGCATTGTCGGCCCCTATGAATACTGCTTCGCCCTGATCGAAAATGCAAAAACAAACGGCGTCGAGGTTTTCCTTGACAGCAAAGTTGAGAAAATTTCCCGCAGGGATTCATGCCTTGAATGTGTAAGCAGCAAAGGGGTTTCACTCACAGGAAAATTTGTTATTAACGCCGCAGGACTTTTTTCTGACGAAATTGCGAAACTCGCAGGTGTTGACGGTTTCAGGATTATCCCGAGGAAAGGAGAGGAGTACCTGCTCGACAGAAGAGTGGGCGGCCTTGTCAGGAGAGTGATATTCCCAGTTCCCTCTGAAAAATCAAAAGGGCTTCTCGTGATTCCAACTGTCGACGGACCTGTCATGGTCGGACCTACCGCCGTAGATATTGAAGACAAGACTGATTTCAGCACGACTAGGTCCGGACTCGAAGCCGTCTTCAAGAACGCCCAGAAGATGGTTCCTGCCATCAGGGCTACTGACATTATAACTTCATTTGTCGGACTCCGCCCCGCAGCAACCGGCGGAGATTTCATAATAGGGAAGACATCTGTGAAAGGATTCATAAACGCCGCCGGAATCCAGTCGCCTGGACTCACAGCCTCCCCGGCAATCGCTGAGATGATCAAGGATATTCTCGTTGCAGAAGGACTGGAACTGAAGAAGAAAGATAATTTTCAGGCTGTGAGAAAGGCCGTTCCGAAAATAAGACCGCTTGTTGAACAAAGAGACTATAAGATGATCGAAAAGCTCATCGCTAAGGATAAAAATTATTCCAAGCTCGTGTGCCGCTGTGAGAACATAACCGAGGCGGAGATCATCGCGGCGATCAGGAGCGGACACTCCACCCTTGACGGAATAAAGTTCTCGGCACGGGCATGCACAGGCAGATGCCAGGGGGGATTCTGCACGTCGAGGATTCTGGACATCATCCACAGGGAGACCGGCATACCGATAGAAAAGATTTCAAAGAAAGGAAAAGGCTCAGAAGTCTTATTGTTTAAGAAGTAGGGACGGGCTTTAGCCTGTCCCATTCTTAGCATTCTTAGAATTGAAGATGGTACATGCTAAAGCACGTACCTACTTGGTAGAACAGGCCTTACGGCATTAACTACAAGCTTATTCAATTCTTCGGGTTAGGTATATGTTTGTAGTCAAGCTCGTAAGAGCTGTTCTTAGGAAGTAGGGACGGGCTTTAGCCTGTCCCATGAATTCAAGAATGGTACACCCTGAAGGGCGTACCTACTGAAGAAAATCATTTATGAACTTAAAATACGACATAGTCATCATCGGAGCCGGTCCGGCCGGACTTGCCGCCGCTGTCTCCCTGAAAAGATCAGGGATTGAAAAAATCCTGGTGATCGACAGGGAAAGTTTCGCAGGCGGAATCCTGAACCAGTGCATTCACAACGGGTTCGGAATCCACAAGTTCAAGGAGGAACTGACAGGCCCCGAATATGCCGAACGCTATCTCGATCTGTCCAATCAGGCCGATGTTGAACTTCTCCTCTCAGCCTGCGTAATAGACATAATTTCTTCCGGCAAGGAAAAGGAAGTCATCGTGCTTTCAGAAGAGCAGGGGCTCCTGAGGATTTCATGCAAGGCCGTTGTCCTCGCAATGGGATGCCGTGAAAAGAACCGTGGCAATATCGCAATCCCGGGAAGCCGTCCAGCAGGAATACTCACCGCCGGTTTTGCCCAGAAGATGGTCAACCTCCATGGATACATGCCGGGCAGGGAAATAGTGATCCTCGGTTCCGGAGACATCGGACTCATCATGGCAAGGCGAATGTCCCTTGAAGGCGCGAAGGTCAAGGCTGTCATCGAGATACAGACTCATCCAGGTGGACTCAACCGAAACATCGTCCAATGCCTCCAGGATTTCGATATTCCGCTTTATCTTTCACATACGATAAGCGAAATCAAAGGTGGACGCAGGATCTCATCCGTCGAAGTCTCGCCGGTGGTCGACAGGTCGTTCCCCGACAGGAACAGGAGCTTCCATCTCGACTGCGACACTCTGCTGTTGTCGGTCGGGCTTATACCTGAAAACGAGCTTTCGATAAAGGCGGGGATAGTTCTCGACAATGTCACGAGAGGCCCGGTCGTCGATGCAAACCTCATGACATCTGTTGAAGGTGTTTTCGCCTGTGGAAATGTCCTGCATGTACATGACATCGTGGACTGGGTTTCTGAAGAAGCCGAATTCTGTGGATACCGGGTAGCCCGGTATATTAAAGGTGACATTCAAAAACTCCGCGAAATACCAGTAAGGACAGGAAAGATGTTGAGCTATACTCTTCCTTCAAAGGTCGAAGCCGGCAAACCGGCAACGCTGTCGCTTAGGACAATCGCCCCATTAGAAAATGTTTTTCTGTGCGTTTACACAGAAAAACATTTTCTTTACAAGAAGAAATTCAGGAAGATATTCCCGAGCATCATGCAGAGGATTCCAATCAAGGAAGTCCCTGCCGATGCGCAGTATTTGGAAACGTTCATTGAATCTTGAATTTGAATTAAGAACGGAGGGCGGACATTCCTGTCCGCCATGGCGGGTAAGAAACCCCGCCCTCCTTTGCGAGGAGAAGACAATTGTCTGGGCATTAAGTCGTTTGCATCTAATGAATAGTAATTTTTTTAACGCAGGCGCAGAGCGCCAAGGTAAAAAAATATGAAAAAAGAAATCATCTGCATAAGCTGTCCGAACGGCTGCGCTCTCGAAGTAGATGTCGAGAACGGGAAAGTCCTTTCCATCAAGGGAAGCGAATGCAAGAAGGGCCTTGAATACGCGAAGAATGAGATTCTAAATCCTATCAGGTTCGTCACAACGACTGTAAAGATCACAGGATCTTCCCTGCCTCTTCTCCCTGTCAGGACATCCATGCCTGTTCCCCGGGAATTGTGTTCGAAGATAGTTAAGAAGGCATCGAAGATCAAGGTAAAGGCCCCTGTCAAGATCGGTCAAATCATCGCCCCCGACATCCTTTCATCCGGCGCCGACCTGATTGCGACAAGGTCTCTTAAGTAGGGACGGGCTTTAGCCTGTCCCATTCCAGTCTTTAATTAACAGACGTAGCGTTGTCCGTGCGCCACGGCGTATAAATCTCGGGTAAGAAACATTGTTGCAAAACAGCACTGCCATATCCCGATATTCAACAATTACATGTTGTTTTTGAGCTTAGTTTGAACAGATTCCAATATTATTATTTTGCGATAACGGCTTATCGCAAAATAAGAAAATTCTTATATTGCATTGCAAAATAACGGAAATATCATCGTTTTAGTTGAAAATTGCCTGCTAAGCACTATTATATATTGCGTTAAGGCATTATCGCAATATACCAAAATCCTTAAATCGAAAAGCAAAATAAGGTCATGAAACGAAATTCTACAGGCGAATATGTGATAAATTCAACCGTTGGAGAAACGGTCAAGTCGTTTGTTCCCAATCCATTGCCACCAAATCCGCCTTTGGAAATTCAGCCCTCCTTGCAGGATTCAATTGATAAGGCGCACATGGCTTTGGGACGTTTGGATGGGATGGCTTCAATCCTCCCCGACACATCACTATTCATATACATGTATATTCGGAAAGAAGCTGTTCTTTCATCTCAGATTGAAGGAACGCAGTCTTCGCTATCAGATCTTCTTCTTTTTGAAATGGATGCTGCACCCGGAGTTCCAATGGACGATGTAAGGGAAGTGTCAAACTATGTAGCGGCGATGGAACATGGGCTGAAGCGTCTTCAGGAAGGATTTCCCCTTTGCAACCGGCTTATCTGCGAGATCCATGAAAAACTTTTGGCAAAAGGACGCGGCTCAGACAAGAAACCTGGTGAATTTCGTACAAGTCAGAATTGGATTGGCGGTACGTGTCCGGGCAATGCCCGTTTTGTTCCGCCGCCTCCAGAGCGTATGGCGGACTGCCTCGGTGCATTTGAAAAATTCCTGAATGATGAACCGGGACGAACTCCAACTCTCATCAAGGCTGCCCTTGCCCATGTCCAGTTTGAGACAATTCATCCGTTCCTCGATGGCAACGGACGTCTTGGCCGTTTGCTCATCACACTATTATTTTGCCATGAGAAGATCCTCAACGAGCCACTCCTATATCTCAGCCTTTATTTTAAGCAGAACCGTCAGGCATACTATGACCAGCTCCAGAAGGTACGCGAGGAAGGAGACTGGGAATCATGGCTGTCTTTTTTCGCCGATGCAGTGAAGGATACCGCAACCCAGGGAGTTTCCACCGCCAACAAGCTGACAGACATTGTCCGTGAAGACAGCATCCGTATGAAGGAGTTGAAACGGCTCAGTGGTTCGGGTTTGCGTGTGCTTGATGTTCTTGCCCGAACTCCAGTTATTACCGTTTCACAAGCAAGCAAGGAGACTGGTATTGTTGAAAGTTCAGTGTCGAAGGCGCTCAAGGCAATGGTTGAGATGGGATTGGTTAAGGAACTTACCGGACAGAAGCGCAACCGGATTTTCAGTTATGCCCGCTATCTCAATGTCCTCTCTGAAGGAACCGAACCGCTTGGGTGAGATTTTTCATTTTCACCGGTGCTGACTTTATTGCCACAAGAACCGTGAAGTAGGGCGGTGTTTTCTCGCCCTGACCTGTGCTGAGCTTGTCGAAGCAGCTTTGTCGAATGGAACCCGCCAGCTTTGTCTTCAGTTTCCAAGGGCCAATAATTACGCCACTGCTCATTCCTATCAGTCACTTGTCCAACGTGGAACCAGTTTCCCCTGCACACTTCATCTTAGCCCCTATCTTTCTCCAGATACAATAGGTTACACAGGCGATTCCAACTATGCGGATCAGCCATGCCTCAAGGGAGACCTGGCATTGGAGCAGCGCGAATTCATCTTTATCGATCTGATTGGATTGAAAGGTTACCCAGATATCTTCCAGACTCATTTGTTTATGTGCGAATGAATAGATGAATAGAATTACTCCTGAGACACAAAGAATCATATTCAAATATTTTCTCATATATCCTTATCATTCATTTTTTTGGCATGGCACAGGCCGTTATTTCCCTATCCACTGGTACTGATCGATCTTGTAGCCGTTTTCAGTTTTCTCAGCTTCTACATTATAAAGCTTGCCTCTCTCAAGGCCTGATTTAGACGGGCTATGGATCCGGAACGAGAATTCCTCCCCTGAAAAATCTCCAGATATTACTTTGTCTACTCTAAATGTAACAATCCAGTTCACAAGCGAGCGTTCCTCAGCCGCTATTTCTATTTTTTTAACTGTACCCCAAAAAATTAATTTATTGTTCTGATTTGATTGAACAGCAGTCGGATCCTTTTTAGTTTCATTTGAATTGGGTAATGTGCCGGATTTCTCGGCTTCAAGTACCGCATTTGTTTTGGCTCCGTATGATTTTAGGAGTTGTGCTATTTTATCGCTGTGTCCAAGATACGCATAGTCCAGTGCAGTACCATAACTATCAGATAAATTGACATCTGCTTTGTGATTCAAGAGAATTTTTACGATTTTATCATTGCCATTGACTGCAGCCAATCCTAATGCAAAACGATTGATCCCCTTTTTATAATCAACTTCTGCTCCATGTTCAAGCAAGAGCTCAACTATCTCAGGATGATTTCTGGAAACTGCCATATGGAGTGCGGTAAACAGTGATTTATTATTGTTTACATCTGCTCCATTCTCTATTAAAATATTAACTATCTCAACATTCCCTGTTCCCGCAGCAATCATCAAATAGCAGCCTTCGTAATCCCCCTTGCCATTGGCATCGATCTTTCCGGACTTCAACATCTTTCTTACAAGCTCAACATTGCCGGTCTTGCATGCTTCTAGAAATGTTCTTTCCGGATTGAAGTAGCCATGGAGATATAGCCATAGCAATAGGGATATTGCTAAAATAACACAAGTAGATATTATTATTCTACTCACTGTAAATTTCTTAATCATGACTTGCCTGTATGCTCTCACTTCCTCTTGAAGGTATATTGATGCACTTCATGTATTGCCGCCCCCAGCAGATATTATTATTTACCTATTCCTATTTCCCGTCCTGTCGTAGGTTTGTTAGGTTTCTTGACAAATTCCAATATTGGTTTTTCAATAAGCTCTTTTACTTTCGGCGATTCCCATATTGATTTATCTACAGGTAAGACAGTAATAAATCCTGGAGGAACAAGATAAGTCAATTCCTTATGCGTGTAGTCAACTAAAAAACTGTAATATTCTTTTATTACATTATCTTCATATTCAACGACTATTATCCAGTCACAGTCAATGCGATGGGTGCTTAACGGTTTTGAGTAGATGTACGTCCTGGAATCAATTTCTTTCTTGCTGAATTTGTCCTGCTTAATCATTTCCTCTTCGACAAATTCCATGGTGCCGCCACTGAACTTATATGCAGGGGTGTCAACCTTCTTAAAGCCGGACATGTTAAAATCATAGTTCTTTATAGTTAAGAGCGTTTCAAACCTTGGCCTGTCCTTGGATCTTGTATATTCTGAATAATAAGTAAGGCAAAGAAGCAGAAAAATACCAATGATGAAACTGATAATAATAGGGCCAAGAACATTGTCCTTTTTATTATCATTTGTTTCCATGCATCCCCCGCAACTGTTGTCGTAACATACATGCTTGAATGGGGAAAGGCAAGGATGTTGAAAGACCAAGGGAAAGTGCTTTATTAATATGGTGCTTTAGTACAATGCGCAGGTGGCGGAACAATAATTGTTCGGGGGCATAATTTATATGAGCTTTAGCAGTATGGTCGTGAACATCGGAATTGTCTGCGGGATCATTACAGTTGTGCTTTCGATCTTTCTCCCCCGCCAAGGACTGAAGCTGCATGTGCGGATTTTGCCTTTCCTCCTACAGATTCTCCTCATCCCAGGTATCTGTTGTTTTCCGTCCCTCCATGGTTTTCCCAGCGAGGTGATTATCCCTACTATATACGTTCTAGTCTGGTCTGTGTTCGCTTTTTTTACCAGCTGGCGGCTATACAAGTTTCGGTCCGGCATTTCCCGTGCTCTTGCGATCTCGCTTTTTATAGAGACAATTGTCTTTTTGCTTTTGGCTGTATTATCATACATGGAATCTTCTCTGTTTTACCATAATAAGCTAATTTGCAATCCATGGTGATGAACATCTCCAACTACACAGAAAAGTCTGAAATGTGAACAATTGTTCATGTCTTAGCCTACCCTTGACTTTCACGCTCCGGATGGTCTATTTTACAGTGCAATGACAGCAAGTGTAATGCGTAAGGGGGAATGTTGAAAAATATAATTGAGAAATTCATCTTGGTTTTATGCTGCGTTTTTGGAGGTGTTTCCTTCCTGTGGGCCGCATTTGTTACGTATGGGGTTGTTCGTGGCGCACTGGCGTGTATGATCAATATTGATCCTGACGGATGGCCTCGATTTGGGAAGCCAGAATGGTTTTTCCTTTGTTCTGTCGCCCTTACTACCCTGATACTCGGACTCCGGCTGATTGTAGATAGATTTCGGTGGCTTAAGATTCTTGCGCATGTCGTACTTGGTGTCATGGCAATTACAGCTCTCGCTTGCGTGATTTTTGTTGTTCCGGAAAGTTATCCTCAATATCTCCATGAGGCTGGTTTTATTTGGTTAGGCATCTCAATTCTCTTTGCGTTTGCACTCTGGGGCAAAAATGGGGTGCCGGTGCCATGCTGGACATGAGCTTGATATATGGGGTGCCGGTGCCATGCTGGACATGAGCTTGATATATAATTAGTTACATCTATACCATTGTGTGGATTCAAGTCTGAAGTGCAACACTGCCGCTATGAAATACCTCTTTTGGTGTTCTAAAACCGATCGATTTTCTGGGACGATTATTCAGTC
>MHBH01000060.1 GCA_001804805.1 Lentisphaerae bacterium GWF2_49_21 | reverse complement strand
TAGATAGGGCGAAAGCCCTGGGAAGTCAATAAGGTAAAAAAGAAAAAAGCCCCCGCAGGGCGGCGACATTGAAGAGAGCGACTAAAATGCAAGCTGGTTATCCGCCGAAGCAATAGTAACTACGAGCAGCTCCATCTTAGCATGTCACTGTTCCTGGCTGTCCGGCCCTGCGTCTTCCTTATTCGCGACATTGATGAAATACATATGGGTGATGACCCTGCAGAGTACGCAGAGGAGCAGAAGCACCAGCAGTATCTCGAAATCGACCCATCTCCCAAAATACCATGTCAGGAATATCGAAAACGGAATGCAGCCTATGCCAAAGGCCAGCAATCCAAGCGCAACCATCATGAAACCGACAAACATGTTGGTTATCTTCACGCTCATGAACCAAAGCGTAAGACAGAATACGAACGAGGAAAATTCCGTGATGCATGCGGCGGCAGTCCTGGTCTTACGGAAATAGAACATCGGCGGCAGCAGCAGGATTGCAATCCAGAGGATGAATATTGAGAATTTTATAGATACCGAGAGGATGATGTCCGAAAGCCATTCGCCTTCCGGAAGGTATAGGGACACAAGCATCGCAAGGGCCATGAGAATTGACGACCAGAAAAGGAGCTTCCTGAATTTCAAGACAATCGTCTTCATGCTGCAAGCGCCGGTTCAAGTTGTTAAAAAAAATGAAAAATCAATTATAGATAAGATGTGCGGACTTTACAAACCATCTTCGATATGATAGTGTATTTTTTTTAATATGGAAATGATAATATCATGAAATACGAACTTGAAAACATATCTGAACCGAATCTTCTCAGGGAAATATTTTCCTATGACAGGATTCCGGCCGTCAAGTTTGACGGGAAACCCGTTGCCCCGTCAATCCCCAAGGACATCTGGATCACCGACACGACTTTCAGGGACGGCCAGCAGGCGCGCCCCCCATACACCGTCCAGCAAGTTGTCGAAATATTCAAGTTCCTTAACAGGATCAGCGGAACGCGCGGACTTGTCAGGCAGACTGAGTTCTTCCTGTACACCGAGACAGACAAGAAGGCTGTCAGGGCCTGCCAGGAACTGGGGCTCAAATTCCCGGAGATCACTGCATGGATCAGGGCTGTAAAGAAGGACTTTGAGATTGTCAAGGAAATGGAGATAAGGGAGACGGGCATCCTGACATCATGTTCCGACTACCATATTTTCCTTAAGCTCAAGAAGAACCGCAGGCAGGCGCTCGATGAATACAAGGACATAGCATCTGCGGCGATTGAAAACGATATCACTCCGAGATGCCATCTCGAAGATGTGACCCGGGCCGACATCTATGGCTTTGTGATTCCAATGATCAATGAACTTCTGGAAATGTCGGAGGGATCCGGGAAAAAAGTCAAGATACGCCTTTGCGACACCATGGGCTACGGGCTTCCTTACACCTGTGCGAGTCTTCCACGCGGTATTCCGGCGCTGCTCAGCGCGATACGGAAAAACACTGATATAAAACCTGAACAGCTAGAGTGGCATGGCCACAATGATTTCCACAAGGTGCTCGTTAATGCTGTCACCGCCTGGCTTTATGGATGTTCAGCCGCCAACGGGACTTTCCTTGGATTCGGAGAAAGGACCGGCAATCCGCCAATCGAGGGGCTTGTCTTTGAATGGATGGGTCTCACCGGGATCCATGATGGGATTGATCCTACTGCCATCACCGATGCCGCGGAATATTTCACAAAGCAGATCGGTTGTACCATTCCGTCGAACTATCCCTTCGTCGGCTCCGACTTCAACACCACGCGCGCGGGAATCCATGCGGACGGGCTGACAAAGAACGAGGAGATCTACAATATATTCGACACAGATCGCTGGCTCAGGCGTCCCGCGAAGGTCGCAATAACGGACAAGTCCGGGCTCGCAGGGATCGCCTATTGGCTGCATAGCAACCTCGGCGAGGCGGCCTCGAACATCCGCAAGGACAATCCGGGCATCTTGGCGATAAAAAAATGGATCGACGATGAATATAACAACGGCAGGATGAGCACAATTTCCGAGGAGGAGATGCTTATCCAATCCCGTAAGTGCATGCCGGAACTCTTCAAATAAGCTACAGTTTATTGCTGAAGACAATGCAGACATCTATGTCCGGCTCGGAGAGTTTTATCTTTTTGACGATCTCATCCCTGATGCTGCTCATTTTTTTCATGTTCTGATCCTCTGGAACGGTGAAACAAGCCGTGAGGAAGAGGCGCCGGCCGGCCTTGCGGAGGCGCATCCAGTCCATGGGGCCAATGGAATATCCCCTGGAGCATCCATCGAGAAGACCTGTAATACGGTCCTTGACATCATCTTCCGGACACGCATCAAGCATGTCCTTGAAGCTTCCCCAGATTATCCTGGCGGGCTGTGATATCAGGAAAAATGAAATAAGTATGCATGTGACAGGATCGATATAGTTCGTATATTTCTCCCAGGTCTCCGATTTGCCTATGAGCAGTCCAAATCCGAAGGCGACGCAGATCGCTGCGCTGATTATCGCCTCCGTGACCCAGAGATGGCTGTCGACGAGAAGCACCTCGGATCTCCAGACTCTTCCACAGCGCCTCATGTAGACACCGAAGAAGACGCAGATCACCATGCTGATGAAACTGTAGACTATGATCAGGTAAAGATGCCTGACAGGCTCCGGGTGCATTATGTCCTGAACGCTGGTCAGGATGGTACATCCGCAGAGGCAGAGGATCAGCGTGCCATTCAGGCCGGTCAGGAACGGCTCGAGCTTTGCATATCCGAAATGATAATTCTTGTCCGGCGGAGCATGGATCTTCCTTACGACAAATACGGCGGCGATTGATATTATCATATCGGCTACGCCGTAGAGGCCGTCGATGAGAAGCGACATCGAGTCCGTACCTACCGCCATGAGGACTCCGAGGATGGCGAAGGCTACCGTAAGACCTGCTGAAACCTTCAGCAGGGAAATTTCTTTTTCTCTGTTGTCCATGTTATTATGTATGATATAATTCTATTTCTGATTTCAACATACATTAGGATAGAAAACATGATTCGCAAGCTTTCAGACCAATACCGGCACGAAGACAGCGATCTTTCCTCATACGCCGTCCACAATCTCTCCACCCGCGGAAGGAGGCACAAGGAGGAGCCGCATCCGTTCAGGACGGATTTCCAGCGTGACCGCGACCGCATCCTCCACAGCCGCTCGTTCCGGAGGCTTGAATACAAGACGCAGGTGTTCCTCAACGGTACAGGAGACCATCTCCGGACACGCCTTACGCACACCATTGAAGTTGCGGCGATCTCAAGGACGATGGCGCGGGCCCTCTATCTCAACGAGGATCTGTCTGAAACCATCGCCCTTGCGCACGACCTCGGACATACTCCGTTCGGACATTCCGGCGAACGCGCCATGAACACCCTCATGAAAAACCATGGAGGCTTCGACCACAACCTGCAGGCGTTGAGGGTCATTGATGAACTCGAGCAGAAATATCCTGAGTTCGACGGTCTCAACCTTACCTGGGAAGTCCGTACCGGACTGATAAAGCACCGTGGGAAGAACATGGAGTTTGATGGAAAAAGGCTGCCGCCGATGCCTTTTATAGAAGCACAGATTGCGGATGTCGCAGATGATCTTACATATTACGGGCACGATGTTGATGATGGCCTTGACGCCGGTCTTATCAGCGAAGAGATGCTTGATGGACTTGAGATCTGGCGCATGGCCGTTGAAAAGGCAAGCTCCCGGGCATCACGCGGCAGCAAGGAACGGATTCGCTCCTTCACAATCAGATGCCTTATCGACATGATGGTCGGAAATGTGATTTTAAATTCCGACAAGAACATTGAGTCAGCCAAGGTCCAGGGACCGGATGATGCGCAGAACCTTAAACAGCCTGTAATTGCATTTGAACCTTTATTCGAGAAAAAGACTATTGCCCTTCGCGAATTCCTCTACCACAATGTGTATTTCTGCGAGGATGTAAACAAGGTGAACGCCGAAGTTGTCGAGAAGATGAGAAGTCTTTTCAAGGCTTATGTTGAAAATCCTTCCCTGATGGGGAGGTTTGCGAAGACCCGGTTGAACAAGGTCGGGGTTGAGCGTGCGGTCACCGACTACATGGCCGGCATGACCGACCGCTTCGCCCAGCTCGAATATGCCAGGTGCTGCAGGTGATATCTGTTTCAAGAGACATCCAGCAGGACATTTGGATTATTGGATGAACGGGTATTGCAAAGATAGTTGCCAAGTTTTTACCACTCGGCCACTTTGACACTTATACATAATTGGGAGGCGGGAAATGAAGAGCTCTGAAAAAACTCCGAACATCATACTGATAACAACCGACCAGCAGCGTTACGACGCCATGGGTTTGAACAATCCAGCGACCGATCTCCGCACTCCTGTCAGCGACCAGCTCGCTGCATCAGGCATGAATTTCACACGCGCGTTCACGACATGTCCGGTATGCATTCCTGCAAGACGCAGCCTTCTGACGGGGCTTCATCCGGAAAGCCATGGGCTGCGCCACTACCAGGACGGACTCGAGTGGGATCCTCCGTTCACCCTGCCCGGACTTCTTTCCAGGGCCGGCTGGCAGACGGAGCTTGTAGGCAAACTGCATCTCCATCCCCAGCGGAAGCGCTACGGATACGATCACATGATAAGGACTGAATCACCGAATGACCGCTGGGACACCCCGCTCCAGCCCGAGAACGACTGGGTTGATGCGCTCAAGGAGAAAGGGATTTCACATCCTAATGATATCGGAATAAACGGCAACGGCCGCATTGCACGCCCATGGGACAAGGATGAAAATCTTCATCATACGAGCTGGCTTGCCGACAGAGCTGTTGATTTCATCGTGAAGTACAGGGATCCAGACTGTCCGTTCTTCCTCCATCTTTCCTTCTGGGCGCCACACCCTCCCCTTATTCCGCCCCGGGCCTACTGGGACCGCTACTACCGTAATCACAAGCACAGGCCTGCAATATCGGACTGGACACCCAAGTTCAATGGAATTCCGCGTGGAATTCCAGATGACAGCGCAAGGGGGCCATTCTCCGAGGAGGAAATGCATGATGCTGTCGCCGGATATTTCGGACTGATAAACCATATTGATGACAGGATACGCTATGTGCTGACAAGGATGTTCGAATATGGGTCGCCCCGTGCACAGGAACCAACGGTAATAATCTTCACCACCGATCACGGAGAGATGCTCGGGGATCACCAGCGCTGGCGCAAGAGCCTTCCTTATGAAGGTTCGGCACACATTCCTTTTTTCATATCCTGGCGCAACATGGACCTGATGAAGGGAACCTGCGACAGGCCTGTCTGCCTTGAGGATGTTACCGCTACAGTCCTCGACCTGTGCGGGCAGCCAATTCCGGAAGCTCTCCACGGTGACTTTGATTCCAGGAGCCTCGCTCCTCTGCTTCGCGGGGATGTCATTTCTGTCCGCGACGAGCTTCTTGGAGTATTCGACAGCTCCGGAGGTGGGTATTACCTTGTCACTGGAAAATTCAAATACATCTGGTTCGCCAGGACAAGCGAAGAACAGTTATTCGACATCTGCAGTGACCCGCATGAGCTTCACGACTTGAGCGGAGATCCAGCTCTTCTGAATCCTATGCGGCAGAGGATGGCGATCTGCCAGGGAAGCTGCACAAAAAATTCCAGCTATGATATTGACAGCTTGCAGCCTTGTGCGAATAGACCGCCAAAAGCGCTCTGGAACTAATAACTGATAATTTTCATTTATTTTCAACAAATCCACTTGACAATAAAATAGACACCTTGTATTTTACGCTTAATGAACCGGTTGGTTAAATCTTAATGAAACGTTTAGTTCGAATAAGAAAATACAGGTAAAAACCATGGTATCATCCAACATAACAAATAGAAGCACGAAACGCAGACCAACTCTTTCAGCAATAGCAAACCGCGTTGGCTGTTCCAAAGCCGTAGCATCCACAGTCATCAACAATTCAAAAGGAAATACCATAGTAAGCGACTCCCTCAGGAAAAGAGTTGAGGAAGCCGCACTCGAAATTGGATATGTCCCAAACTTCGCCAGCAGGAGCCTTGCAAGAAAGAGCACCAGGATGCTGGGCGTCTATATCCCTCCGGGAATCTGGACCGGCGTCGGAATGATGTATGAAGGAAGAATACTGCGTGGAATTGAAAGGACATGCCAGGACAAGAATTACGACATACTCCTTATAAACGCCGCAGGCTCCCACAATTCCGAGAACTGCATACAGAAGATTGCAGAACAGCAGGTTGACGGAACTCTCCTAGTGCATGTGAGGGCAAACACCCCCGGACTTCAGCAGATCCTCGAATCAAGCCGCAACATTGTCGCGGTCGACTACAATGAGCCGGAACCTGTAAAACTTGACGCCGTCTCCTTCGACAATGCCGCCGCATTAATGATGGCGGTCGAACATCTGGTCAAACTCGGACACAGTCGTATTGCCTATATCAATCCAGCCATCCTCAATCCTTCCCCGGACAGCATAGCCAGGCAGAATTCATTCCTTGCGTCGATGAAGACATTCAATCTTCCTGTGACAGCACCTTTTTCCGGGCAGGAAAAGTCGCTGGGCTACAAGACAGCATTCCAGTCGGCTGTTGAATACGCTCTCAGCCTTGGCGCCGAAAAGATGCCGACCGCGTTCGTGGCATACAACGATCTGCTCGCTCTGGAAACAATGCACGTTCTAGCCGACAAGGGACTCGATGTCCCGGGCAAAGTCAGCATCGTCGGAATTGATGACTCCCCGTTCTGTTCCTTCGCCCGGCCTCAGCTGACTTCGATAAAGCACCCTCTCGAACAGATGGGACAGCAGGCCGTGTTCATGCTGCTTGAGAAAATTGAAAAGATCAATATCGACGGTCTTGAGGATAATGACTGCGGAAGAAGGAGCATCTTCCAGCCGGAGCTTGTCCTCAGGGGTACGACGGCGCAAGCTTATAACGGATGATGACAACTGATAATCCAATTGATGGATGGTTTAAAATGAAAATCAAAAATCGGAAATTGGCAATCGGAAATGGATTCACACTGATCGAATTGTTAGTCGTAATTGCGATCATCGCAATCCTTGCGGCGATGCTCCTGCCGGCGCTGAAGAATGCCCGCGACAAGGCGAAGCAGAGCGTCTGTGCCGGAAACCTCAAGCAGCTCGGCATAGGATTTGAACTCTACGCCGGCAACTACAACGGGTTTGGTCCTCCGATCGATGCATGGCCGGCTATCGGCGTCCAGTGGACATGGTTCAACGATGCCGGCATCTGGTCAAACGTACATCCCGGCAAGGATTACGATTCGTATTCCAATGCCGACCTGAAGCTCAAGATGGCCAGTTCCGCATTCAACTGTCCCGTGGACGTCGAAGGAAGCACCACGCTGATATGGGGCCGCATCTACACGCATAACAATGATCTCAGGAACATCGCGGCGAAATTCATGGACAAGGACGGAGAAAAGAAGGGGACATTATTCTACAAGCCGAAAAACCCGGCGAACGTACTGCTGCTCTATGAAACCTTCAACAACACGACCGATATGCGCTGGGAGTTCAGGAACTCAGACATCGACATGCTGATCAACCATCATAGCAGAGGTGTAAACACAAGTTACATCGATGGCCATGTCGAATGGAAAGGCCGGAACGACTGGCCCGTAGGAATGGTCAATGAATTCTGGAGGGGAAATTGAAAACAACCACGAAACACACGAAATGCACGAAAATGAAAATCCTTGACCAAATCAAAATCGGCAATCGGAAATCGGCAATCGGAAATGCATTTACGCTTATCGAGCTGTTGATCGTCATTGCGATCATCGCAATTCTCGCGGCGCTGCTGCTGCCGGCGCTGAAGCACGCAAAGGACAAGGCGAAACAGATAACCTGCATGAGCAACCAGAAGCAGCTCTACGTCGGATTCCAGATGTATGCCGGCGATACCAATGGGGTCGGTCCGATAATAGACGCATGGTGGGATTACGACGGCGATCCGTCCACATCCTACTGGCACGATCAGACGACCTGGGACAATGAAGCCGGCATCTGGCCCTATATCTATCCCGGCACAAGGCTGGTCTGGCTCGATGACACCACGCAGGATCTCATGCTGAAATCAGTATTCAACTGTCCCCTCGACACCGGAGCATCGATGCTCGCACATGGACGCGTATACTGCCACAACAACGATCTAAGGAGGATTGCTCTCGCCTTTGACGACAGGGCCGGGCCGAAGAAAGCTACATACTTCTACAATGCGAAGAATCCATCCGGCGTCCTCCTGCTCTTTGAAAGTTATAACACGCCTACGGGATTCAGGTGGGAGTTCCGAAGAAGCCAGAGCGACGCGCTGATAAACCACCATTTCAAAGGTGTCAACACACTTTATTTTGACGGACACGTCAAATGGATGGCGCCTCATGAGTGGCCCGCTGACGACAACAATGAATTCTGGAGAGGATGAAGCTCGTGACGAGCAGATTCCAAGCTCCAAAACACAAGCTCCAAACAAATATGAATATAAGGGAAATCAAATGATGAGAAACATCTTAACGGCAGCAATCATCCTTTTTACATTCAGCATGTCCGCAGAAGACCAGTCTCTTTTCCAGATAAAATCCGATCTGGACCTCAAGGGGTTCTCGCAGAAGGACGTCACGCTGAGGATTGTGGAGAAGAACGGAGTGAATGCGTTCGAGGTGACCGGTGGTGGAACAGACGAAGACTGGCCGGGCTTCACGATTAAGGCCCCAGAAAATAAATGGGACCTGGCGAAATATGAGAAGATCTGCGCTGACATCGAAAATCTGGACAACGAAACGCTCAGGGTCGCGCTGCGAGTTGACAACCCGGACAGCAGCAACAACAAGAACCGGATCTCCGGCGGATGTTTTGTCGAACCCGGAGGAAAAAGCACGATCGAGGTTTTCCTGACACGCCGCCAGCCAGGCGCCCCTGATCTTATCGGAATGAAGGAATTTCCGCAGGGAATGGCGGCCGAAGGATATATACGCCCTGAAGAAGTTTCACAGATCGTCTTTTTCATGCACAGGCCGATAAAACAGCAGAAGTTCCTTGTCTCGAACATCCGTGCAGCCGGCACTTACACGAAGGCGCCGTATGAGGACATGAAGGCGGACAAGTTTTTCCCGTTCATCGACGAGTTCGGGCAGTTCATGCACAAGGACTGGCCTGGAAAGGTGAAGTCCGCCGAAGATATGAAAGCCAGAAAGATTGAGGAGGAGAAGGATTTCGAGAAATATCCGGGGCCTTCCGGCTGGAATAAATATGGAGGCTGGCAGGATGGGCCGACTCTCAAGGCGACAGGACATTTCTATACGGCGAAGCATGGCGGCAAATGGTGGCTTGTGGATCCCGATGGCAGGCTCTTCTTCTCGCATGGGATCACTTGCGTCAACTCCGGTTCCGCCACTCCTCTGAGCGACCGCGAGAACTACTTCAAGTCGATACCGGACAAGGACGGCAAACACAAGGATCTCTTCTTCACGCAGAAGGCCGTCAAGCACGGATACTACAAGGACAAGACTCCGCTCTGCTTCAATTTCGGCAAATACAATCTCTCCCTGAAGTACGGGGATAAATGGGAGGAGCTGTTCGGCCCCCTCGCCTGCAAACGCCTGAGGAGCTGGGGCATCAGCACGCTCGGTCTCTGGAGCGATGAAGACATAGCCAAGCTTCACACGACGCCATATGTAACCTGGGTCCATTATTGGCCGAAGAACCTCAAGGGCAAGACGAATTACTGGAAAAAATTCATCGATGTGTTCGCCCCCGAAACATGGGAGAGCCTCAAGGCCAGGGCAGCGAATTTCCTGAAGGATTCCGCAAACGATCCCTGGTGTATCGGAGTGTTCGTCGACAACGAGCTTCCCTGGGAATCGAGCACGACCGTGGCGGTCACGACAATAATCTCTCCGGCCGACCAGAAGGCGAAACAGGTGTTCGTCGAGGACCTAAAGGCTAAATACAAGGACATCGAAGCCTTGAACAAGGTCTGGGGTGCGAAGTTCGCAAGTTGGGATGCGCTGCTCAAGAACGACAAGGAGCCGGACGTGGAGAAGGCACGTGCCGATCTCGAAGCATTCTCCGAGAAGACCGCGGAAACCTATTTCAAGAATGTCCGCGAAATCGTTAAGGCCGTGGCCCCGAACAAGCTGTACCTCGGATGCAGGTTCAACGGGGATTTCCTATACGCCGCAAAGATCGCGGCAAAATACTGCGACGTCGTCAGCTACAACCTCTATCGCGATTCCGTCGCCGATTTCAAGGTCGCTGGAGGAATGGATATGCCGGCAATAATCGGCGAATGGCATTTCGGCGCGCTTGACAGGGGGCCGTTCGCAGGTGGACTCAGGACAGTGAAGAACCAGGAGGAACGGGCGAAGATCTACAAGTCATATGTCGCCGGGGCGCTCAAGAATCCCAACCTGATCGGATGCCACTGGTTCCAATACAATGACGAGGCGACTAGCGGAAGACCGCTTGAGGGTGAGAACTACCAGATAGGATTCATCGACATAGCCGACACGCCATATGCGGAGACCGTCGCTGCCGCCCGTGAAGTCGGATATGAAATGTACAAGACAAGAAACGGCGAGGCTGGAAAATGAAATTGAAAAACTATATTGGAACAGCTCTCACCGGTCTTCTTGCAGGCACAGCCCTCTATTATGGAAATGCCGACGGGCAGACGGCTGCGAAAAACGGGACCAGTCCGGGAATCGACTACGAACGCTATAGGTCGGCCGTCATGGACAAGCTCAAGACCAGAGGCAAGATGAACGTGCTTTTCATCGCCGTTGACGACTTGCGCCCTCAGCTCGGATGCTACGGCAGGACGAACATGATAACACCGAACATCGACAAGCTTGGCACCAACGGTGTAATATTCACCAGGGCTTACTGCCAGCAGGCCGTCTGCGGGCCGACACGTGCAAGCCTGCTCAGCGGCTGCCGTCCTGAAACTACGACGATCTTCAACCTTGAGGTTCCGTTGCGCAAGGCGATGCCGGACGTCCTCTCGCTTCCCGAGCATTTCAAGAAGAACGGCTATGAAACTTTCTCGATAGGTAAGATTTATCATCATGCTGATGACGACATGCAGGCCTGGACGGTTAAGCCGTTCAGGGGACCGAATGAATTTCCAGGATACATGTCGGACGAATCTCTGGAAAAAATGAAGAATTCCGATTTCACAGACAACAAAGGAAGGAAATGGGGGCCTGCATATGAATGCGTAGACGTGCCTGACAATGCATATCCTGACGGGAAATATGCGGATCATGCAATTGAGGAGCTGCGCAGGATGAAGAATGAAGGGAAACCATTCTTCATGGGCGTCGGATTTGTCAGGCCGCATCTGCCTTTCAACGCCCCGAAGAAATACTGGGACATGTATACGCCTGAAAAGGTAAAGCTTGCAGAGAATCCATTCGCACCGAAGAACGCCACGGAATATTCACTCTCCAACTTCGGTGAACTCCGCATGTATCAGGGAATGCCGAAGAAAGATCCGGTCCAGGATGACCTTGCCTACAAGCTCGTCCAGGGATATCAGGCATCGGTATCGTACACCGACGCCCAGCTCGGACGTCTTCTCAATGAACTTGATGCACTCGGGCTCAGGGAGAACACGATCGTGATATTATGGGGCGACCACGGATGGAAGCTCGGGGAGCACGGCGAGTGGTGCAAGCATACCAATTTCGAGAATGACACGAATGCTCCACTCATCATGAGCATCCCCGGGATGGGGAATGCGAACAAGCGTTCGGATGCGCTGGTTGAATTCGTGGACATCTACCCGACGCTCAGCGAATTATGCGGCCTCCCCCTGCCCCAGCATCTTGAAGGAACGAGCTTTGTTCCTCTTCTCGAGAAACCGGAAGCTCCATGGAAGAATGCGGCATTCAGCCAGTTCCCCAGGAAAGGTGGAAAGGTCATGGGATATACGATGAAGACTGCTGACTTCAGATACACCGAGTGGAAGGAAAAAGAGACCGGCAAGGTACTTGCGAGGGAACTCTATGACCATCGAAAGGATTATGCTGAGAACAATAATGTCTCCGGGGAACAGGAATATTCCGAAAACGTCAGACAACTCGGGGAGATGATGAAGGCGGGCTGGAAATCGGCGATGCCGGAAGGAATGAAGAAATAGAAACCATTGACCACGAAACACACGAATTACACGAAATTATAAAACAAGGAGAAAGATGATGAAAAAGTTATTTCTGGCGGTGCTGCTGGTTGTCGGATTTGGAATCGTCCAGGTCAATGCAGAGGAAGCCAAACCGAAGGCGAATCCTGAAAAGGCGATTGAAGGCATGAAGAAAGGCGACAAAGGCACAATCACAGGACAGATCACCAAGATCGAAGGTGGAAAAGTCAGCATCAAGGATGCCGAAAAGGAAATGACGGTCGCGGCAAAATGGATCGGTGGTGCGAAGAAGGATGGCGGCGGATACGACAAGGATACGATGGCGAAGATAGAAAAGCTCAAGGTCGGTGACAAGGTGAAGGTCGAATGGTGGTTCAATGAAATGCCCAAAATCGTTTCGATAGAGAAGGTCGAATGATAAAAATCCGCAAGCGCGGATTTTTATATCTGTAAAACCATCAATGGAGAATATAAAATCATGAAGTTACACAAGGCCCTTTTTGTCCCTGGATTATTTGTTGCGATGCTTTTCACCGGCTCCGCACAGGCGGCGACACCTGTCAGCTTTGACAATCCGCTTATTGAAATAATCGGAGCAAAGCAGATAAAGAAGAATGTGGACCATCTCGAAATACTTCGTTTTTCCGACAGCATCCTCAGCCAGTCACAGACAAAGGCATATTACAATGCGGTAAAGGCGCGGACAACATCGTGCGCTATCGTAAAATTCACGACGAAAAGCCCGAAAGTAAAGGTCATCCTAGTGGAGAAGCCAGAAACTCAGCGGGGGATCGACATTGGTGTTTACCAGGACGGGGCATATGACACCTGCTTCCATTTCGACAAGGCTCCGGCGGACTTCTCTATCACTGTGTCATCAAAGAACCCGGGCAAGGCCGTTACATACGAGATTGTCCTGCCCAGCTGGGCGAATTCCGGATTCAAGGGGCTCGAACTCGATGACAGTGCAACTCTTGAAGCAAACCCCAAGGTGGAAAACCAAATCACGTATGCCTCCATTGGAGATTCCATCACACACGGGACCGGACAGCAGAGCAAGAGTTTCCTGACGTATCCATGGAACCTCGCCCGGGCAAACGGCTGGAAGTTGTACAATCTCGGTATAGGCGGTTCGACGACAACTCCGGAAATGGGAAATGAATTGAACGACATCAACGCCGATGTCGTAACTATACTTTGGGGATACAATGATGCCGGAAACAAGCAGTTCACGCTTCAGGATTTCAAGACGAGATATGACAAGCTGATCGACAACATAAGGAAATGCAGGCCAGAAGCTAAAATCTTCTGCATCACTCCCATATTCACCGAAAACATCATCAGAGAAGGCAAGTCCCTCCTCGACTACAGGAAGGCGGTAACCGATATCGTCGCCGCAAAAGCCGCTGCCGGAGACAAGGCCATATATGTCATAAAAGGAGAGGAGATCACAGCAAAGGAGGATCTCGTCGACGGCATACATTTAAATCCTGATGGTGCAAAACGTTTCGCGGAAAAGCTGAATCTCCAGATTAAACCAATCGTCGGTTCCGGTGTTGTCCATCCCCCTGTCCCAGGAGCAAACCTTATCCTGAATCCCGGCTTCGAGGAGGATGTGTCAAACTGGACAGGGAACGGATGTGCTATCGCAAAGGAAATTTTCGATGTACATGAAGGTGAGGCCATCGCGGTCGTTTCAGACAGGACAAAACTGTGGAATTCCCTGAGACAGGACGTGAAAGAATCAATATTGATGAACGGACAAGGGGAGTATTCAATGTCAGCCTGGGTCCGCTGTGCAAACGGTCCGGAGAAATTGAAGATACAACTGGTTGTCTCCGACGATGCCGGCACAAGATACCTTGGTGCAACCTCGATCGCCGATCAGACCTGGAAGGAATTTTCATGCATAAGGAACCTGGCATGGACAGGCACTTTGAAATCCGCATATTTTGAAGTAAGGACGCTTGAGACCCTCCAGGACTATTTCGTTGACTCCTGCACACTCAGCGTCGAGTAAACTTTCCCCCTTTTCATGCCGAAGCCCAAAACAATTGACAGCTTATTGCAATTGCATGGGCATATGATATTTTATCTGAAATTGAACAACATGGAGGCTTCCAATGAAGATTATTCTTTCACTGATTTTGCTTGTTTTGATCCAGGCATCCCTTTTATCCCGTGACATCACAACATTGTCGGGAACCACATATAAGGACGCCAAGGTGTTCGACTCAAACGCCGCTGAACTGATAATATCCTACCAGGACAAGACGGATCCCAAGCTGACGATAATGAAACCAATTCCATTCACCGATCTTCCGGATGACATCAAGAAGGAATTCAAGTATGACCCCGCAAAGGCGGAAGCGTTCGAGAAAGCCCGCAAAGATCAAATCGCCAGGGACGCCAGGGAAAAGACGAAGGAAAAGGCGAAAACTGAAGAGAAAAAGACTAAAGAGTCTTATGGGGAAGGCAAGTTCCTGGAAAAGCCCGCTATCCAGTACGAAAAAAAGCCTATCGGCCCCAATCAAATTGGAGGAGGTACGGCCCCGGGTGAAAAAGAAGGTGCGGCTGAAGGCAAGGCCATGGAAAGACAGGCCGGAAAGACAAATTATGCTCCTGGCGAAAAAGAGCTGAATAAAGAAGGCGACGCCATAAAACAGGAAGCTGAGACTGGCGGAAAGGCCCCCGGCGAAAAGTAGAAGGATATCATCCTTAAATTACAACTTTTCATGCATTCCGCTTGTTGTAGCTCGTGTTCGGGCGGAATCTCAAAATACCAAAGAATGCGCAAATCCGCCTAGGAGCTAAGTTGCCTATTGCCAATACGGGTACAATCCTACCTCTTCGTTTGGATTTTGATGTTTGGAACTTGGATTTTAAAACCGGAGGTTTTATTCATGGCTTTGATAAACTGCGATTTTTTCTCGGATTCTCTCGGACTGTGCTGTTCGATGACGGTCATCCTGCCGCAGAACACACAAAAGCAGATTGGAATGAAAGGCGTTGTAAAACAAAAGAAGCATCCCGTCCTGTATCTGCTCCACGGAATGTCGGACGATCATACGATATGGCTCAGGAGGACCTCAATCGAGAGATATGTCTCCGAACTCGGGATCGCGGTCGTCATGCCTGCAGTGAACCGCAGCTACTACACCGATATGGCGTGCGGCCCGAAATACTGGACGTTCATCAGCGAAGAACTGCCAAGGATCGTACATTCATTCTTCCCGATATCAGAGAAACGCGAGGACACGTTTGCCGCCGGGCTTTCAATGGGCGGATACGGCGCGTTCAAGCTTGCGCTGAGACAGCCGGATAGATTTGCGGCAGCAGCAAGTCTCTCAGGAGCACTCGATGCCGCTTATCTCTATGAGAACTGGCCTGAACGCGGCCAGGAGATGAATGTGATCTTCGGAAAGAAGATCTCAGGGACCGACAACGATCTCGTCCATCTCTCTGCGAAACTCGCAAAAAGCAGCAAACCTAAGCCTGCTTTGTTCCAGTGCTGCGGCACTGAGGATTTCCTCTACAAAAACAATATCAGCTTCAGGGATCATATAAGGAAGCTCAAGTCCTTCAAGCTCCATTACGAGGAAGGTCCGGGTACGCACGAATGGGGCTACTGGGACGTGAACATCCAGAAGGTCCTGAAGTGGCTGCCGCTGAAGAAGTAATTAAATATTTTTGCTTCTCAAAAATATTTAAAATTGATGGAACTTTTACACAAGACGACTAAATTACTCTTCCCGATACAAAAACAAACATTGGAAGGACAATGATATGACAGCAAAAAAAGTTGATATCAAGGACTGCAACGCACTCATCGCCAGCATCGTCGAACTCGGCAAGAACCTCGGGCTCGAGACGAAGGAGGAATACAACGTGGCAAAGAGGATATGGGGCTCAAACAGGAGCATCGACATAATTCTCCGCGACCCCAAGACCAGCAAGGTGCTCGGTATCGAATGCAAGTTCCAGAAGACTCCCGGCACGATCGAAGAAAAGCTTCCTGCCACAATCGAAGACATCAAGGCATGGCCGATGGACGGCATAGTCGTCTATGGCGGAGAAGGCATTACCGTCAACATGAAGTCATATCTCGTGTCAACCGGCAAAGCCCTTGAGTTCGAGGAACTCGACTCATGGCTGAAGCTTTATTTCGGACTTCCCCTTAACTGATCCGCAAGGACGAACAACAAGGGCAGCTCCGGAGGCACATGGACTCTGCAGGAAAAAGGGATCTTCATATACAGCATCATCATGCTGCGCAGCACTTTCCCGAGAACCATGAAGTCCTGAAACCCTTCCTCAAGTGGGCCGGTGGCAAACGCCGCCTACTTCCGAAGTTCCAGGAGCTTTATCCCCGTGAACTGAAGAACCACAAGATAAAGAACTACTTCGAGCCTTTCCTTGGAAGCGGAGCCGTATTCTTCCATATCGCTCAGAACTACAAGATAGACAATGCCTATCTGTATGACATCAACGAAGAGCTGATAATCGCGTACCGTGTAGTCCAGAAGGATGTCTACAAGCTTATAACCGAACTTGAGAAATATGAAAAGTCGTATCTCAAGCTGAACCGGAGCGAGAGGAGCACATATTACTACGGACTGAGATGGAAGTTCAACCGGCAGAGACATTATATGGACTTCAACACCTATTCTGAAAAGTGGATCCGTCGCGCCGCCCAGCTCATATTCCTCAACAAGACCTGCTACAACGGTCTCTACAGGGTGAACTCCTACGGGGACTTCAACACAGCTGCAGGCGACTACAACAATCCTAAGATATGCGATCCGGAGAACCTGATAAAGGTCTCACGCTACCTGCAGATGGCGGAAATCAAGAAATCATCCTTCGACCTCCTCGAAAACCATGTGAAACACAATTCATTCGTCTATTTCGATCCGCCATACAGGCCGCTGAGCAAATCCTCGTGTTTCACCGCATACAGTTCCGCAAGATTCGACGACACGGAGCAGATAAGGCTGTCAAATGTCTTCAACAGGCTCCATGACAAGGGAATAAGGCTGATGCTCAGCAACTCCGATCCGAAAAACTCCGATCCCGACGACGACTTCTTCGACGATCTCTATTCAGGATTCAATATCCACAGGGTTCCTGTTCCGAGGTTCATCAATTCAAATGCGGAGAAAAGAGGCTGCGTCTCGGAAATCATCATCACCAACTACAAACACATCGCGTGAAAAGATTGGATGAATGGGTGGTTGAATTACTGGATGGATGGACAAATGAATGAAACACATGGAAAAGATAAGAACATGTCTTGCGACATTAATCCGCCTACGCTGGGAAGCTATGGCGCGACAGGCTACAAACATATTTCCCTGAACTCGTATAAGCTCGTAGCCTGTCCTCCGAAGCTGTCCCCGCGAAGGAGGATCAAGCTCGCAAGAGCTGTCGCCTTTTCTACTATTTTCTTCTCGGTATTAATATTTCTTTTCTCCGGATGCTCTCATTTCAACAAGGACTGTGACACGGTCTACCAGGTTGCTACAATCGATTCGCTTCTCAACGCCTGCTATGACGGTTCCGTCGATATGCGCACGATCAAGAGCCAAGGCGACACCGGCATAGGCACATTCAACCAGCTCGACGGTGAAATGATTGTCCTTGATGGAGAAATCTACAAGATAAAGGAGGATGGAACAATTTCTGTCGTGGCTGATTCCGAGACAACTCCCTTCTGCGCAGTGACCTTCTTCAAAAGCGATAAAAAACTCGAGCTCCAACCGGGAATGAAGTTCAGCCAGCTGTCCCCTGCCCTTCTCGGTTCCCTGAACTATTTCTATGCCATAAAGATCACCGGAAAATTCAAAAGCGTCAAGGCCCGCAGTGTTCCAATGCAGGCAAAACCATATCCGATGCTTGTCGACGTAGTAAAGGCGCAGCCTGTATTCAACCTTGAGGATATCGAGGGGACGGCTGTCGGATTCTTCTCGCCGGCCTATGTAAAAGGCATCAACGTCCCGGGATTCCACCTGCACTTCATAAGTTCCGATCTGAAGCGCGGCGGACACATCCTTGATTTTGAAATCGAAAAGGCGGAGATGCAGACAGATGAGACACATGGATTCATGATGGTGCTGCCTGAAGATGAAACCTTCCAGCATCTTGATTTGACAAAGGACAAGGAAAAGGAACTTAACAAGGTTGAAAAGTAGGGACGGGCTTTAGCCTGTCCCATGTATTTTACATAAAACAAAATGATACATCCTGAAGGACGTATCTACTATCGAGAGGTAATCATGAACATGAAGAAAATGCTGATCCTGATCGCCGGGCTTTCAATAATCGTCGGATGCATCCCGTCGCTCCATCCGCTCTACACTGACAAGGATCTTGTCTTTGACAAGGCCCTCATCGGCACATGGCAGGATGAAGGCGGGGAAAGCATCTGGAAATTTACGCAGAGCGGCGACAAGGAATACAAACTCGTCTATACTGAAGACGGGAAGACCGGGGAATTCATCATACACCTCCTGAAGCTGAAGGATAAGATGTTCATTGACTTCTATCCCGTGGAACAGGAAGACATCAATGGATTCTATTCGGCGCACCTGGTTCCCGCCCACAGCTTCATGCTTGTAAAGCAGATCGAACCTACCCTCCAGATGGCGTGTCTGAACCCGAACAAGCTGAAGGAGATCATCCAGAAGGATCCGAAGGCCGTCAAGCATGAGAAGCTCGGCAAGGATGACGACAGGGATCTTTTCACTGCACCGACAGATGAGCTGCAGGCGTTCATAATAAAGAATCTCGACACCCCCGACTTTTTCGCGGATCCCTCAAGCCTTAAGAAAGTAAAGGATGACGCCGCGAAAAAAGACGTTGAGAAAAAAGATAAAGAACCAAAATGACGGAGAAATAAAATGGCTGACAGAATAAAGATTGTGCTTGACGAGAAGGAAATTCCACGGGAGTGGTACAACATACAGGCTGACATGCCAACCCCCATGAAGCCTCCGCTTCATCCGGGGACACTGGAACCGATCAAGGCGAAGGATCTGGAAGCCATATTCCCGATGAACCTTATCGAGCAGGAAGTCAGCCGTGAACGCTGGATAAAGATCCCCGAGCCTGTAATGGAGAAACTCGCCCTCTGGCGGCCCTCCCCTCTCTACAGGGCCGTCAATTTTGAGAAGGCATTGGGAACGAAGTGCAAGATCTATTACAAGAATGAAGGTGTGTCACCAGCCGGAAGCCATAAGCCCAATTCCGCAATTCCACAGGCATACTATAATAAGATCGCTGGCGTAAAAAGGCTGACGACTGAAACCGGCGCTGGACAGTGGGGATGCGCATTGAGCATGGCGACCCAGATGTTCGGCCTCGATCTCAAGGTTTACATGGTCAGGATAAGCTTTGACCAGAAGCCTTTCAGGAAGATCATGATGGAGACCTGGGGTGCGAAATGTGTTCCAAGTCCTAGCTCGGACACTGAAGTCGGACGTACTATCCTAAAGGAATTTCCTGATACTCCGGGAAGCCTTGGTATTGCCATAAGCGAAGCCATCGAGGACGCAATCAGTTCGAAGAATACGAAATATTCCCTTGGCAGCGTGCTGAATTTCGTCTGCCTGCACCAGACAGTCATAGGCCTTGAAGCACAGAAACAGATGAAGATCGCAGGGGATTATCCTGACATCGTCATAGGCTGCGTCGGCGGCGGTTCGAACTTCGCAGGTATCGCCTTCCCGTATGTCTGCGACAAGATCCACGGCAAGAAGCTCAGGATCATCGGTGTCGAACCGACCGCATGCCCGACCATGACAAAGGGGCCGTTCGTATATGATTACGGGGATACTTCAAAGAAAACTCCTCTTCTGCCCATGCATTCCCTCGGCCATGCCTTCATCCCCGCGCCTCTCCATGCAGGCGGACTCAGGTACCACGGACTTGCACCACTTGTCAGCCAGCTTCTCCAGGACAAGCTCATGGAAGCAACAGCTGTAAGCCAGGTGGAATGCTACAAGTATGGTGTCCTATGGGCAAGGACTGAAGGCTTCATTCCTGCGCCTGAAACAACGCACGCAATTGCAGTCGCCGCCGAAGAAGCCATCAAGGCAAAAGAAGAAGGCAAGGCAAAAAACATTCTCCTGTGCTGGTCCGGGCACGGTCTCATGGACCTTGCAGGATATGAAAAATATTTTTCCGGGAAGCTGACAAACTATCATATGCCTGACGATGAGATAAAAAAATCACTTACTAATCGTCTCATAATAGTATAGACTTTTATTTATTGTGTGCTATCGTATTGGATATGAGAAAAAATGATGCACGAAAACTTACACATGAG
>MHBH01000059.1 GCA_001804805.1 Lentisphaerae bacterium GWF2_49_21 | reverse complement strand
TCCTTTCTGTTTAACTTCTGGAGATATTATATATCCCCAAAAGGAGTCACGCTTTTTTAAAAGCTATTTAGGACAAGACTGTTCTTGAAATAAACCTCAAGGATGTCCGCGATCTTCTTCCTGTCTTTTACCATATTCTTGATATAGTCGTCTTTTGCCCTGCTTGTATGGCTATAGCCCAGGAACCAGTTTGTTCCAATGATCATCCTTGAAAGCGAAACGCCGCCGACATTTGTCCTTGGAAATTTATTCATGTTGAAAGATCTCCGTTAATTTTGGAAATAAGATAATACCCATCAATGCAAAGGCAAGGCAGTCTGCTGGCCATTTCCAACAGAGATAATCGCATATATTCACGCACCCGGAGCTTTCCAGGAAAACGCGGGCTTCAGATGCCTATAGGGATGGATATTGTAATGTATTTTGGGCTTTTTGCCATTCCATTTCGAGGATATGAAATCGAGGAGGACATACCAGTCTTCAGGGGAATGCAGGTGTAGGCCTGTCCGCAGATGAAACGCAAGATTTTCAGGTACGCCCAGGAAACGGTAGACTTCTCCAGCCGCCCATGCGCACTGCACCATGCCCTCCGGATTCGACCAGCGGTCATCCAGTGCATATGTCATGAGGGTTGGTCTCGGAGCAATAGAGGCCAGCAGGCAGTGCTGATCAAACGGTATCTTCTCTTCACATCCAAGATATGGCCGGAGTCCCGGGCCGAACCATGATGGAAATGAATTTAAAATATCAATAGTTTCCCCTCCATTTCCAACGTAGCGGAAAACGGCGCCGCCGCCAGCGCAGGAGGCATTGTCATTTACAAGGGTGATACGTTCATCTGTCGATGCAGACAGGAGTGTAGTTTTTCCTCCTCTGGAATGTCCGGTAACGGCAATTTTGGTTCTGTCAATGAAAGGAAGCTCATATAGTAGATCAACGCATCTGTGGTAACCCCAGGCCCATGCCGATAAAGCCCCGAATGAATGTCCGGGATAGACATCATACAGACCACCACTCCGTTTTTTCTTATCAGGTACATCTGCGTAACCCAGATCTTCAGCCATTTCCGTCCGGTTGAACATTATTAGGGCACAGCCGTTGTCCAATACGCGCCTGACAATGTCATCTGATAAGTACCACCAGCACCCGTCTCCGTTTATAATTGCAGGTACAGTCTTCGATGTTTTGGGAAACAGTATTCTTGCACAAAAGGAAAATGGCTGTTTACCGCCAATACAATGAACACGATAGGACCAGAGACAGGGTGAGCCTGGAAAGCGCCGTACAGAACTGTGGCAAAGAGTTTCTACCTGAATTGCATCTGGCTTTGGCGGTAAACCCCCGTATTCCATGTCAAGTATCAGATCCCTCCACATCCGCGAACGTATAGGCCATACATCCCTGGAATTTAGTCTGCCGCCGTCTGGCATGGCAAAAGGATCTGGTAATTCACCTTTATCAACGACAGGCTCAACTGGATACTCATTCTTAGGTTCCTTCACTTTCATCATTAATTCTCCTTTCCGGATAAATCATGAAGATATTGATTTTGAAGAAAATTCGACCATGGCTCCAGACTGACTGCAGACAATTCCTGCAACCTCATTTGCTTCGGATAGGATATTGGATAGATCTTTCTTTTGCAGAAGCCCGACAGCCACAACGGCAGTAAAGGAGTCGCCAGCTCCAACGGTATCCACAATATCCACCTTCTTTGTTGGAATTTCCGATATGTCTTCTGTCCTGCTTACAATTCTAGCACCCTTGGCGCCTTTAGTCAGGATAACTATGTCAAGTTTAAATTTTTCCATGAGAGCATGAATGATCTTGCCTTCATCCCCCTCCAGAGACATCATTTTCGACACAACCGGCAGTTCTTCGTCATTTAATTTTAGTATGTCAGACATATCCAGGGATTCGCAGATTGAGGCTAAATTGAAGTAATTCTGACGCAGGTTGATGTCCAGTATCCTTATGCATTCCGGATTTGTGCCGGATATGAATTTTTGTATGGTTTTACGTGAATCTGCACTTCTTTGGGCAAGAGTTCCGAAGCATACGGCATCGAGTTTCTTGGAAAGATCAAGAAGTTTTGCTGTCATTTCCACATGATCCCAGGCGACATCTTCCTTGATCTTGTAACAAGGCTTCCCTTGTGAATCAAGATTGACATTGACAACTCCGGTAGGATGGGAATTTCTGGAAATGTAGTCAGTGCTAAGTCCGTTTTTCTTCATTACTGATAGTATTTCATTGCCATCGGAATCGTTTCCTATTGAACTGACAGGATAGGATTCGGCTCCGAACTTTCCCGCGTAATATGCGAAGTTCGCAGGAGCGCCGCCCAGTCTTTTATCTGTCGGACTCAGGACATCCCAGAGGATTTCTCCAATACCTGCAATGATGAATTTCTTTTCAGACATAGAATTAAGATATTTCTCCATGGCTCAAAGACAATCGAGCTGATTTCAAAAATACGAAAAACGTTTGTTGCGGGAATAACGCTTGTTGGAGTTCACAGCTTCAGCGTGTCTTGGTATTTCCCGACACCCATTGGGGCCGGGATCTTCGACAACAGGTTACACACGATAAAGGCGTGAACTCCAACTTTAGCAATCAGCTTAAAAGAGGCAATTTTGCAATTGCCTCTAATGAGTAGCATAAACAGGTATTCCCTTGTTCGTGCGTCCGACACGTATCCCCTTGGTGTTGGTGCCCTTGTCGAGGCTGTTGGACTGATCTCCCATCTGCGACTTGGTGATTGGTTCGACATGGAAATCGCCAAAAAGAATGTTTGCTGATTCAAAATGGGCAAACCAGAGGGCGTTTTCATTGCCGGTCATGCGTCTGGCCCAGAAACCTTCAGATGTATTTCTGATTGAGGCTCCACCAGCACTGGTGTCTGCAAGGAGAACCCACTGTGAAGGAGTTGGAACTCCATTGAGCCTATGAAAAGCCCATTGACGAGGTTGAGTTGGAGCAAGGGGATTCAAGTTTCCCTCCACATAATATGCCGGTCTCTCATCATCACCGATTTTCCATACGGATACGCTCATATTATACATTCCATAGGAATAACTCATGTCACGATAGGCCCAGTCGGTAGGCTTTAAGCGGCATATTGAATCATAACTTATGGTTGCAGGACAGAGGAATGTCTCTCTTCCTCTTCCGCCTGCATCCATATATCCTCCAGGCAGGTGTTGAACTTCATTGCCGACAGGACCATGTACAGGACGATAAAGATAAAGTCCCCATGGAGCATGCTGTTCTCCTGGCCCCGGTTCATACCAATATCCAGTGGCTGAAGGTATTATCATTTCAAAATCGGACGCATATGACGCAAGTCCGAGTCCGCACTGCTTCTGGTTGGAAGCGCAGACCACCTTCTTTGCGGCCATCTTGGCATTGTTCAGTGCCGGCAGGAGCAAAGCGATCAGGATTGCGATGATCGCAATGACTATGAGCAGTTCGATAAGTGTGAATCTGTTTTTCATTTGTTCTCCGGTCACCTGTCTTAATCCGTTTGTCTATGATGATTTCAATATTGCACTGCCGTATTATCGACGATCAGTAATTCAGTTCAACAAGGTTCTTTGTAAGGAAACGTTTGCATTTGCTGGCTGTATTGTTATAAAGTTCTATGGAAGAAAGTGTTTCCACATGGCCGTCGAAATAGGTATGTGCAGCCCTGTTGTTATGAACAAGATGGATTCTCCCCCACCAGTTTGATTCTCCATTGGCCCTGAAGTTGGCGATCATATGTCCGTCGCCATATACTGTTGGATTCTTGGCCGTATCGGAAAGCATGACAATGCTTGACGGAGAGGGAACTTTTGAAAGCATATGTGTCCCATAGTGGACTGTCGGTGTCAAGGTGGCCGACCTGTAGAAGTTCCATTCAGAATGTTCAGTCCCGCTTGGGAGGTATAATCCATAGGCTTTATTGTCTATGGAGCTAATTTTTGAAAAGTCATCTATATAATATGGTGAGGAGGGACAGCCGAAAACAGCCGGATTACTTATGTATCTTTCTCCGTTCCTTCCCTGTCCGTTTCCTGCGATGAACTGAGGCCATAGATCAATATGACCAGCATCCACGCCAGCTCCATCCTTCCCCACCCAGACAGCCATGATTTCTCCGTTCCAGTCGCCTGCATATCCATTGAGTCCGAGAAAGCACTGCTTCTGATTATTATAGCAGAGTATTTCTTTGGCCTTTTCCTTCGCCCCCTGCAGGGCCGGAAGAAGCATGGCTGCGAGAATTGCGATGATCGCAATTACGACCAGCAGTTCGATAAGCGTAAACGCTTTTCGAACTTGCCTTCGCATCGGCCAAAATTGTCCTATAGCTACGGCTGGCATAGCAAGTAATTCGAATAATGTGAATTTCCTTTTCACTAAAAGTCCCTACTCCTTGTTTCCTTGATACACTCTGACATAGTCGACATACATGTCAACGGTATTGTTGTAGCGTTTCAGGTTGACGGGCCAACCTCCTCCGGTTGCAAGGTTTACAAAGAAGAACCAGGGCTCTGTCTTGGAAAGTTTTCCAGTCGGATGTCTTCCAACTTCAATGTTGTCGCAATAGTAGATTGTATCGGTCATGGTTATCTTGGTGCCGTATATGTGGAATGTAGAATACCAGCTTGACTTGCCGCCGATCTTTGTCATTGGAATCTGCTGGTAGATCCCTTTCTGCTTCTTGCCTTCCTCCCCCTGGTTCCAATAGTGAGTTGCAATCCAGTAGCCAGTCTGGTTCGGGCTTTTTGGACCCTCTCCTCCATATGCCTCAATGGTGTCGAGTTCGTCGGCAGGTTCCTTGAGGCCTTTGAATACGCTGCGTGTCATAAGCCAGAACGCCGGCCAGGAACCGGGTGCAGTAGGACCAATCATACGACATTCGAAATAGCATGGGACATTTGCAGTGAATCCAGTACCATCAATCCTCAAGGAGGAAATAAGTCCGGTTGAATTGGTGTTCTTTGAACAACGGATTCTCATATAGGAGTCTACCTGTGAAAACGGATTGTTGGGAGCTTCAAAATCGGTGAATGGAACGGCACTGAAATCTCCGCCACCAGGCTTGTGTGAACAGTAGGTCGCGCCTTGGCCGTCCTTTGAAATTGATAAAGGCTTGTCAAAGTCATCCACATAGATAAGTTTCATGTCTTCCGCAGGGGCAGGGGATTCCTTTGGAATTCCCTGGTTCCATATGACTCCATCCTTGTTATACAGCTGGAGATAGCAGTTGTCCTTCTTCTTTTCGTTCCAAGTGCGGATTTTTATGGTGACAGGTCCGTATGGAAAATCATCGGCAGGAAATTCAATTGTTCCATTTCCTTCGGCATCGAGCTTTATGTTTTCTGCAAACTTGCTTTCATATCCCCAGGGATCCGGATTCTCGGTCGTCGGCTGGTGCCAGCATGTTGCTTCAGCGTCAGTCATTCCTTTTGCCGAAAACTTGATAGCAGTTCTACCCTTGATGTCGGAACAGTATTCGGGTGAATTCACATAAGTCATGTACTGAAGTTTCACTATTGATTCCGGGGGAGGAACAGGTCCGCTCACGTAGATTAGTTTCCACTGGGAGGAAAACCAGTTGGTTTCATTCGGTTCCTTGTCTAAATCGCATCCGGCATAACCCAGTTTTTTCTCAATGTTAAGAAACTTGTCGTTTGATCTGTTCTGGAGTGATTTTATGGTCCCATCGATTGTATTGACGATCCATTGTGCCGTCCTATCTGTGTCTTCCGTCACCGTACATTCAACCTTGGCCTCACCATTTTTAATATTGGCATATTCGCCGGTGGACTTGTTTCTTATCCTTTTGAAACCATCTTTTTCCTCCAGGCACCAGAGATAGCTGTCATCATTGCCGCTGCCATATTTAAGATCCGTTCCGCCATCATAAATGTATTGATCTGACTTCCAGCGGTTCTGGATTCTATAGTATGTGATCTTATCGGCAGATGTTGTGTTTTGGATTTTGGATGCATCATCGGCAGGATTTTCCTGTGCGTATGCAAAAGGACAAGCCATCATTACGGAGGCAAAGAGATTCATGGCTTTAATCACGGTCCCTCCTTGTTGATCCAATATTTACGGTAACGTTGCCGTTATGATGTATTATATAATGTATCGATTGTATTGTCAAGACCTAGGAATCACTTTTATAAAAATAATTCCAAGGGCTCAAATCATATGCTTTCGCGGAGGATCAGAGAAGTGTGTAAAGTTATGGTTTTGCATGAGGAATTGAAGTCTTTAATCCTTCTCAGCAATAAGGCAATGGCATTTCCAGCCATCTCTCCGACCGGCTGAGAAACAGTGGACAGGGGAGGAATCGTATATTTCGAGACCTTCATATCATCAAGTCCGCATACTGAAACATCTTCCGGAACCCTTATGCCGGACTCATTAAGAGCTTTCATCGCACCAATAGCGCTTGCATCATTGACGCACATGAGCCCGTCAAACTTCTGTTTTCCTATTATTTTCCTAGCGCCATTATATCCTTCTGTAAAGAGATCAGGTCCGAATCTTAGTGGGAAGAACATGTGCTGATCAATCTCCAGTCCCTTGGATTTTAATGCATATGCATAGGCTTCTCCTCTAGGACTCTCAAGCTGATCTCCAAACAAGATGATCTTCCTCCTCCCCTTTTCAAGCATGAGGGAAACCGCATCGAAATATCCTTTTTTCAGATCGAGCATGACTGAATCGAAACCCGAAGCATTGCAGTCGTATAGTACCGTTGGTATCCTGTTGGTCTTTAATACGTTGACGTTATCATTATCAGGTGGATATGCCGAGATTATTCCTGCTGGACGGCTTCCCGCGGCATCATGAAACAGATCCAAGGTCTCTTCCGGCTTGAAATAGTCGTAGCTGTGAAGATGCCATTTGAACCCGGCCTTCTTCACTTCATTCTTCAAGGCGTTAAGTTTCTCAATATACAGTTCATAGGTATAGTCCGGCATGATGAAAATGACAGTATCTGAACTCCTCATCCTCAGGCTTCTTGCCGTCATGTTCCTGGAAAACCCATGCTTCCGGCAGCATGAGAGGATCTTCTCACGCGTCTCTTTGCTTATGTCGGATCTGTTGTTGAGGGCGCGGGACACCGTCGAGGGGGTCACCCCGCTGATTTTTGCAATTTCGACGATATTGATCTTTTTCATGGCAGATGCAGAACTTCCTTGATGATATTAAGTAAGGTACTTTAATATAACTTGGTTTTCCAGAAACGCATCCTTGAACTTTCAATGAACGTCAGGAAGGATGGTTTCGCGGAATTTTTCCGTAAACTTCTGGCTTCAGAAGGCAAAACAGTTCTGGAAAATTTTAGATGGATACTCATCCCCTTCCTGACTGAATCAATATGGGATATATTGATTTTTCACCGATTCCAAACTACTTTACCTCAATCATGGAATCTAAATTACTACCAGCAAAATTCCTATCAGATAGAGCTGAAAAAGTAAGATGAACTTAAAGGAGTATAACATGACAAGACGTGATTTCATGGTAAATGCTGGTGCCGGCTTGGCCGTATTGGCCCTGCCAGCATGTCTGGCAGCGGATAGAGTCAAATCTGCCAAGCCCGCAACTGCGGTCAAACCAAACATCATTTTCATTCTGGCGGATGACATGGCCCAAGGAGATCTGGGATCATTCGGCCAGAAAAAGATCAAGACGCCGAATCTCGACCGGATGGCGGCGGAAGGAATGCGATTCACGCAGTTGTACACTGGTACGAGCGTCTGTGCGCCTTCACGCGCCTCCCTGATGACCGGTCAGCATATGGGGCACTGTCCGATCAGGGCTAACCGCGAGGTCAAGCCGGAGGGACAGATGCCGCTTCCGGAAGAATCTTTCACCGTAGCACAGCTGCTCAAGGATACAGGATACGCCACCGCATGCACGGGGAAGTGGGGTCTGGGCATGTTCGACACCACTGGCAGTCCGCTGAAGAAGGGATTCGATCATTTCTTCGGATACAACTGCCAGTTCAAGGCTCACTCCTATTTCCCAAAATCGCTGTATTCTGACGATAAGTCATTCGAGTTGGACGGCAAGACATATTCGCCGAACCTTGTCGCGGAGGATACTCTGAAATGGATCCGGGCGCATGCCGGAGGTCCGTTCTTTCTTTTCTTTGCGACGACTTTGCCGCACACAAAACTCGAGATCGACAGCGTTGGAGAATATGCATCCACAGATTGGCCCGAAAGAATGAAGACGTACGCGGCAATGTGTACCCGTCTGGATTCAGATGTCGGCCGGATAATGGCATTGCTGAAGGAACTCAAACTGGATGAGAAGACCATCGTATTCTTCTCCGGGGGCGACAACGGATCGTCATTTCCGCCGGAAGGAGATATCGGTCAATTCTTCAATCAGGCGACGGATCTGCAGTTGCGTGGTTTCAAACGGTCGATGTATGAGGGAGGACTCAGGCAGGGAGCTATCGTGCGTTGGCCCGGCAAGGTGCCGGACGGGAAGGTCTGCAACGAGCCCTGGGCATTCTGGGACTTCCTGCCGACCTGCGCTGAGTTGGCTGGCATCAAAGTACCGGACAGGTCCAAGACTGACGGGTTGTCGGTCGTTCCGGCGCTGATTGGCGGAGAAATGCCGAAGCATCCATATTTCTACTGGGAACTTCACGAGAAAAACTTCATCCAGGCCGCACGTTTTGGAAATTGGAAGATAGTAAACCCGGGCAAAGAGCAACCTCACGAACTCTACGACCTCTCCACCGACCCAGGCGAAAAAACAAATCTGGCAGGAAAATTCCCGGAGATTCTGGAAAAGGGCAAAGCCATTTTAAAAACCGCACGCACGGAATCATCCGACTGGCCAACTGCCACTAATCCCGGCAAGCAGACAAATTTGAAGGAATCAGATAAATGAGCTCCGCATTCATGAAATCAAAATTCCCATCAGACATTGCCTTGACGAAAATTGAGAAAACAATTAATGGTCTCCTCCCGGAGACTGCCTTTTTTGGCAAGTATGATAAACCGGCGACACTTACTGACAGGATGGCGCGCTTCAGAATTCCGGGCGTCAGTATTGCCGTGGTCAACGACGGTCTGGTCGAATGGATTCGGGGATTCGGTATCCGTAGGTGGGGTGGGGATGATCCCGTAACTGAGGACACCCTCTTTCAGGTGGCCAGCATTAGCAAACCAGTATTTGCCTTGGCTGTCATGCATTTGTGGGAGGCAGGTAAACTCGATATTGACGAGGACGTGAACGTTTACCTGCGGTCGTGGCGGGTGCCAAAGAATGGTGATTGGCAGCCCCGTGTAACTCTCCGTCAAATACTCACTCACACCGCCGGCTTTACAGTCCACGGTTTTCTCGGATACAGTATGGGGCAAAGGATACCTTCGGTCGTGGAAATACTTCAGGGGACGGTTCCTTCCAATTCGCCACCTGTAGAAGTCAATATCTTCCCGGGTTTACAGTACCGATACTCAGGTGGGGGTATGACGGTTGCCCAACAGGCGATCACTGATTTTATTGGCAAGCCATTTCCGGAGATCATGAGGCAAGAAGTATTGGAGCCTCTGGGCATGACTCGAAGTTCATTTGAACAGCCACCTTCCGAACATATCATAGCCACTGCGGCGACTGGTCATCACACCGGAATGCAGCCGATTGCCGGAGGATCGTACATTCACCCCGAGATGGCAGCCGCCGGTCTCTGGACCACACCCGGCGAACTGGCCCTGCTCGGTATAGAAATGCAGAAGGCCTTGCAGGGCAAATCACAATTTCTTGGACAAAAGACAGCAACTGAGATGCTTACGATACAAGGTGGTATGGGCCTAGGCTTTGCCATCGCCGGTAAAGGATCCTCAGCGCGATTTCTGCACTATGGTGGAAATGGAGGATTCTTGAGCGCTTTCATCATGTACCAAAGACATGGACAGGGAGCAGTTGTTATGATCAATGCCGATCAAGGAACCCGGATTCTCGACGAGATCCTTCGATCCATTGCTATTGAGTATTGTTGGAAGGATTACCTTCCCCAGCCAACGGCATCGGGACAGTCGAATCCCAGCGACCTGGATTCCTACGTGGGTGCATACCGGACAGAAAGTGGGGTAGATATCGTGGCGACGAAAGATGCTGATGTGCTGTTTTTGGCAGTGGGGAAACAGGCACCTGTCACACTTCAACAGGCAGAACACGATTGCTTCTTTGCCAAAGCTGTTGATGCCAGGATAAACTTCGTTCGTAACGAGAATGGGGCGGTTTTGAGACTCACCATTGATCAATCGGGATGTTCTACTCACGCTATAAGGATTATAGTGGAAACAGCACGAAACACTGTTTAACTCGAGTACAGAAAATACGGATTTTCGGATGAATTCTCACATCTTCTCATCCGCTCGTAGTCAACCCTCCTGAAGGCGTTGGTGCCAGTCTGGCGAAGTAATTTATGGAGAATGAGTAACAATTCACCATTGTATTCGAACTTCTATGCATTTCGCTTGTAGTTAAGCCATTATTGGCTGTATTTTAAAATCAAGAGACACGCAAGAATGCGTTAACTACAAACGGACTCCATAAGCAATAAGGGCAGGCAAGCAGGAGTTTCCCTTGATCTTACTATCCGTTTTGACTTCTGATTTTGAAATTTGGAACTTACTGGAACTTCAGTTTAAAAATTAAATAACACTTCAAAACTGGTACAGGCTGAAGTCCGTACCTACTTAAACACAAATGCTGGTACAGGCTAAAGCCCGTACCTACTTAAACACAAATGCTGGTACAGGCTGAAGCCCGTACCTACCTCTATCAGCTATTTTCCCAGTATCTCCTTGACCTTCGGGAGGATTTTCTCTGCGTATCTGGAATATCCTTCCGCAGTCAGATGAACATTGTCGGATCTTATCAGAGTCTTGGATATTGAGCCGTCAGATTCAATGAATTCACTGCTGAAGTCGAGATAGAATATATCCTTGTTGTCAGCGAGCTTTTCATACTGCGCATTGACATTCTTGATCATCTGGCGCCTTACATCGTCGGATTTCTGTCCCACCGGGAAAACTCCGATGACAAGAATTTTCGTTGAAGGAGATGCTTTTCTGATTACATCAATGAGATTTTTCGTACCTGCGGAAATGTCCATTGGATCCGCGTTGAAAAGGTTGTTGACTCCTATCAGTAATGCAACAAGTTTGGGCTGGAAGTCCTTGCCAAGTCCTGAGTTCTGCACCCTCCACAGAAGATGTTCTACTCCATCTCCAGCGTTTCCAAACGAACATGACTTCAAAGGTGCAAAATTCTTTGCCCATGCATCTTTGCCCTCCGCTTCCCATGCGCCGGTTATCGAGTCGCCCATAATTACGAAATCCGGTTTCTCCTTTGACATGGCCTCTGACGTTCTCTTGAACCTCGGCATCCACCAGTTATCCGGCCTTGTTGCTGGAATCATTGTTGAAGGGATATATTCTGACATCGGAATTTCTTCGAGCTTTATTGAAGCAACATCCAGAGTTCCTGGACCAGGCGCATAAATGATGAATCCGACATTCTTGACGTCTGTCGGACCGCCTGCGAGGTTCGCAGTATAATCCTTCCATTCCTCTGTCGTCTGTATGCTTGCCGATGCAAAGGATCTTGGCGTACCCATGGCCTGGATCATGAATTTAACAGGTGACTTTGAGGAGCTCTTGGCCTTGATTGAAACCTTGAAGGCCTTCCTTGCATTGAACTCGTCCATTTTGTGGAAGAACTGTATCTTTCCCTTGTCAGGACACACGACCCTGAGGAATCCACCATCCTCTTTCTGGAATGAGTATACGCAGTTGGACTTCGCCCAGGCGGACTCATCCTTCCATCCTTCAGGAATGGAGCCGCTGACAAAATCCTTTTTCGGGATTTCCTTGTAGGATCCGGTATCGCCAAAGTTGGATTCTATGAGAGCATTTCCTGCGGTCAGAGACTGGACAGCGAAGAAAAGTCCTGCAGCAATCAATTTTGTTTTCAAAGACATCATTGGTTTAAATCCTTATGTTAGTTGTAGTTAAATTTCGGATCGAAATACTTTCCAGCTGCCGGTACGGAGGGCAGATACTGGAAATTATTGAATGCGTCGTGCTCCTGGGAGACGTGTCCGTCGCAGAATATTATATTGGCTGATTTGTTATGACGGCTCATTATCATGTATGGGAATCCAAGGGAGCTTTTTGATCGTGAAAGGGTTGAAACTCCTACCAGAGGATCGTCAGGAATCCCAGGATTGCTCATGTATAATGATTCAGCCTTTGCCGAGTCAGCCAGGAAAATAGTCTGTGAAGGACTTGTACATGGTTCCCTCTTGGTAATGCCATACGGCGGTGTTGGATTGCCACGGAGTCCTGAGTCTCCTCCAAAGAACAAATTCATTCCGTAATGGATGCTCCACCAGTGGTCAAGCGACGTCGGAGGCTGCCAGGTTCCGGCCCGAAAGTATTCGGTTGCCGAAGGGCATATGAAGATATCCGTCTGTTTCATGGAAATATATCCCTGTCGATAAAGCTGATTTGGCCAGAAATACCCGCTCTTGGCGGAAGGAGGCCAGTTGTTGTTGTCGGCTTCATAGGAACTGCAAAGAAGACTGCTCTGGCGCAGCTGGTTTGAACATACGGCAGTCCTTGCTGATTCCTTTGCAGCCGCAAGAGCCGGTAGCAGCAATGAAGCGAGAATTGCGATGATCGCAATTACCACCAGAAGCTCAATCAGCGTAAATGGAATCAAATATTTTCTCATGGTACCACCTATATGCTATTTTTTGAGCAAATCCATTGGATCTTTTGCAGATGAGATTGTCGTTTTTCCGCTATGGAACAGACGCGGAAGGCCCGCATTCCCAAGTTTGTCATATGCGCATGCGACGAACGGTTTCAGTGGATCTATCCCCTTGGCAAGCTCACCGGATAGAATATCCCAGGATGCCGGAATCGAAATCTCCTTCATGGAAGGATTCCATAGGATGATTTCCTTGATTTCACATGGCTGATTACCATTCGCCGACATTGTAATATCACCTTCCCATCCTGAAAATCTGGCTCCCCTCATGGGCATCCAATAGATCCTTTCGGATTCACCTGTTTCTATGAACGCATTCCTGCCTGTTTCCACACATCGCTTCTCCCAACGTGAATCTACCCGGTAGTTTTCCATCTCGGAACGGTATGTAATCTTAAGATTTCCGACTGAGGAAGTACGGACACCAATCCACAGGTTCACAGGTTTTTCACAGATCATGCCAGGAACATATAGTCTGAATTCCATTTTTTCCTTCAAGATACCCTTTTCATCAATCTGCGAAATATTGCTGGCCTTTATTGATCCCATGGCAGGAGAAGAAGGAGTCCATCTGAGAAGATTGGACTGGATTATTCGCATCTCTGAGGGATCCCCGGATCCTTCACCCCATTTCCACTCAAGTTTCCTTCCTGTGAGATTTGCTGATTGGAATATTGGGCCGGCATCGCCGACTGCACTGTCTCCAAAAAGCTTATGACGTATAAGCGGATCAACTTGTTCCCGTTTGGGAAGAACCGCTGGAGTGAAAGATTTACCCATGGATGCAGCTGTGATCCGACAATATCTGAAGGGATCTCCGTTAAATCCATCATAATCCCAGGCCGGTTCAATAAATCCTCCCTCCTCAAAATCGTTCCACTGGGTCACTATGATCAGGTCGGGATCTACCTCCTTTGCCATGGAAAGGCTTTTTATATAGAAATTCCCGTCTTCGGCATCCATCCGTCCTTTACCCGTCTCTCCCCTGTCATTGTTGTTGTTGAACTTGGAATATACGAGTATGCCGAACTTTTTTCCGTATTTTTTGGCAAGTGCCTTATTTCTGAACAAGTCCTTCCGTACATCTTCCCAGGGATGCGGACCGACGCCAAAAGGAGGTGTATGAAGGAACCAACTGACATTAGGTCCAAAAAGCATCTTGATTTGCGGAATTCGCAAATATTCATCGCTAGCTCCCATTTCAACTATCCAATAGACCGGTCCTGCCCTCTTTTCAACCTCGGACATATAGGTTTCCATATCCTTTGAGCTCATCCACTTGTTCGAATTCTGAAAATAATACACCGGCAATCCATCCATCTTCTTCCAACCGGGATGAGAACCATAATTTTTTATTAGGTAAGATGTTCTGGATATGGTATTTTCCAATTGCTGGGATTTGGGATTATTGGATTTACGGAACATGATCTCGTCATGTACTGCAATAGGATATTTCAATTTTTCTGCTATGGAAAGCGCTTTATCGAAAATTGGAAGAGGGGTGAAATCGGTTCCATTATCCCAGAGAGAAGGCCAAAGATGGATATGAAGACAGTCAAGTCCGGCGTTTCTTGCAGTCTCCAACTGCCATCGGATCACATCGTCCTGTCCGGCATCATAAGGCCCGATGAGAGGATAGCCGACGCAGTTGAGATAGCGGCGCCAGGCCGATCCCGGAACTGTTTCCTCTATGGTTGTCGTCGGGTCAAATTTACCGAACCGTTTAAGACCTTTCCAGTGCTCCCAGGCCGGAATTGAGGGATTTGTCCCGAGAGGGGCACCCCACCAGATATGCCATTCGCGGGCCTGGACAGGAACAGTGAAGCCGATCTTTAATGCAGCTTCGACGGCTGGATCAGGTTTCAAGTCTTTCATATCATTCTGCGCCTGTGATAAAAAACCTTGGCTGGCAATGACGATCGATGAAACAATAAGGAGTTTTTTTGATAAGCCATGAATCATTTTCCCTCCTCCCTCATATAAGAATTGATGGATGCAATTTCAAAATGGCCTCTTTTGAGATGATTCCCAAAGTTGGAGTGCGCTGTCCCGACATCGCTGAGCCGGGATCTTCGACTTTAGCGTGTGCAACCTGTTGAATACCAAGGCACGCTGAAGCTGTGAACTCCAACAAGCGTTATTTCCGCAACAAACATTTTTCTTATTTTTGAAATCATCTCGGTGAAAGATCCTTTTCATATACAGCATGGACTTTTCTTACAAAACCGGGCTTTTTCCCATTCCTGATTTCCGTTATATTCTCTATGCACGAGGAGAGGAGTGTCCTGCAGTCGAAACCAATTCTTTCCACTCCCGTCGGCGAAGGATGGATCAAGGGGAAGTTTGCATGTGCGACAACATCAATATCCTGTCCGATGGAAAGATCCGACATGACAATCCCTTCGACCGCTGAGAATAAGTGGTTGTCATTGGCAATTATGAGTCCGTCAGGACGTTCACCATCAATTTGCTGTAGCATGAGATTTACAAGTCCTTTCACCCATGGAATTGAGCTCCTGCAGATTCCAAGAGCCTGGATCCACTGCGGTTTTGAAGATAATCTTCTTTCTGCGATCAGTTTATGGAAATGATTGATCCTTCCTTCCGGGAATTTTATATCTACGAGCAGGGCGATATTCTTCCTTCCCTTGCTGGAAAGATATTCGATTGATTTGTCCAGGAAGGAATAATAATCACAGCAGACAGATGAAAGTTCCGGAATCTTGAGCTCCTCGTCGAACAATACTGTCGGCACAGCAGTTTTCCTTATGAACTTTCCTTCCTTTATATCACCTGCCCCAAGTATCACAAGACCAGATATGCAATGGGATTCGATGTCATACACAAGCTTCTGATAGTCGCTGTTCCTTCCCTCTGAAACAAGCCCGCGATAGATGTTGAATCTGATATTTCCCTCTTCATCATATTTGCCGGCGACATCAGACATGGTCAGCCAGAAACTGTCCCAAGTCTCCGTAGAAGGCTGAGGTATGGCAAGACCATAAGTAAACAGGTGAGGGGGCATGGTTGAAACCTGTGTTCCAAATGTGCCTTTTGACACAAGGAATCCGTCATCTATCAAAGTATTTATGGCTCTTTGTATGGTCCCGAGGCTTGCCCTGTAATCTGAAACAAGATCGCTCCTACCAGGAATTCTTTCTCCCGGTTTCAGCCGTCCTTCCACAATCTGCTGTCTTAACTCTTTGGCTATGTTTTCTGATTTCATAATTACCAATAAATGAGTTAAATTTCTAATATATATAGTTGATACAATAGAAAATTCAAGCAATAAATAGAAAAATATTTAAAAAAGTAGGTACGGCCTTTAGGCTGTACCAGCATTTTGGAGTTACTGCTTGCCCTTTTCAGACTGGTTTTCATTCGCGACCGGCAGTTCTGGACGGGCGGACCATTCTGTCCATCCCGCATCGTACCAGCGCACATTCGTATACCCAAGCAGGCGTTTCAGCACGAAAAAGGTCTGGCTGGCCTGATGTCCTGTACGGCAATGCACGATTATTTCCGTGTCCTTGGACGGGATAATCCGGCCGTATTCTGTGGCCAAGACATCAGTCGGCTTGAATGTGACAGTTTTGCCGGAACTTGTAATTACATCCTCGCTGAATGCACGGTTTATTGCAGCGGGTATATGGCCGGCCCGGGCTTCATCTGATTTCTTTCCGGTATAGAATTCTGGCGGCCTCACATCAATTATGATGCTTCCCGGCTTTCCGCTTGCGGCGAGCACAGCCCTGAAATCCGCGGTAAAATCATCGGAATCTTTTTTCACTGGATATTTAGATTCAATTACTGCGGGTAATGCGGCATTTGAGGGTCGGTTTTCCTGAATCCATTTTGCATAACCTCCGTTCATTACGGCATAATCCATATGACCAAGTCTCTCAAATGCCATGCCGGCCAATGTAGTGTCATATAGCTTGTCTCCGGACACGAGTACGACAGTGTCGGAGGGCTGCAATCCCAAGAGTGAGAACTGGGCGGACAGCATGGGTGATGGTAGGAGGATTGAAGGTACTCCGCCGATATTGCCGCGGAGACTTTCCACATTGAGGCCGAGGGCATTCGGGATGTGCGAGGCATTATATTCCGGCTGCGGCCGCAAGTCAATGACTTTTAGTCCTGGTGTACCGAGCCGGGCTGCAAGCCAGTCGGTTTCGACGACGCGAGGAACTGATGATGTTAACGCTAAGGCATGAACACCAACCCCGGGCGCGATGGCGGGAACGCTGAAGAAAGCACGCCAGGCGTTGACACGGGCGGTATCAGAAGCCGTAAGAGGTTCCGTCCGCAATGAGACCGGTTTGAGGCAGCGATCCCGGAAACCCTTTAGTCCGTCAGTCAGCATATAGACGTTGTCAAAACCCTGGCGCTGCAGCGAGTCCCGGGCTTGGGCTGGATGGGTCATGCCGTTGGAATATATGGCAATCAGGCCTTTGTTCTTATAGGGACGAAGCGATACTGTCAACTGGGTGAGCGGTACGTTGATTGCACCGCGGATGTGGAAGGCGTTGAACTCTTCGGCCGGACGCAAGTCAACGACCACGAGATCAGGTTCGCCTGACATCAGACGGTCGGCGAGTTCTTCCGGTTCGATATGGTCCAGTGCCTTCTCCACCTTTTGCATCAGGACTTTTTCTTCTGCTCCAGCTGCATCAACCCTGGCGGCGGGATTCAGCATGAACAATCCGCCTGCAAGCACTGCCAATGCCAGGCTGAAAGCTTTCAGGAACGGAGAACCCAGATACTGCGAGTGTCCGGTTCGCGCTTTTTCGGCCCACTCTGAAAACCAGAAGGCGGCCACGGCAGCCAATGTGAATACGAAGATGAATGCGTTTCGCGGTACGCCCAGCATGTCATAGGCCAGCTGCACTCCCTGATTTCCGGCCATGTACAGTGAACTGATTGATGGGAATACCTCATTGAACAGGATGCTTCCGCCGACGGCGCCAATCAGAAACACGAGCGCATCGATTCGTCCTGCGGCGAGCCCGGCAACCGCAGTGCCGGGGCACCAGGCACCCATGGCAAATCCGACACCGAACAGAAGTCCGCCCGCAATCTGGGAACCGTAGATGCTGGGCATCAGGAATATCTGATCGAGCTGGATCCAGCCGAACCCTATCATATACGAGAGTCCTAGGAGAGCTGTTATGAGAGCTGAGAACATCACCTTTACGACGGACATGTCGGTGAAGTAGAAGACTCCGGCCAGTCGGCGTGAACTGCTGAATCCTGCCCGTTCGAGCGCAAACCCGAAGCCG
>MHBH01000058.1 GCA_001804805.1 Lentisphaerae bacterium GWF2_49_21 | reverse complement strand
GGGGCTGGTTTTGAAAAATGAATGTTGGAAGAATGTGCTCAGACGGAAAAATCCGTCCCAAATCTAAACTTGAAGCTTATTTAGGACAGCAATGGTTGAAGACATAATGGTAATTTCCCATATATTTCATCTGGCACCCCTTCAGGGTGCATGCTTTTTGACATAAAAAACCGGTGGTTTTTCAACCACCGGCTAAAGGCTTTGAACCCGCTGGGTTCAAGAAGAAATATTTCTCCCACCTAAAACCGGTGGTGTCAGCTAAATTGGCTTCAACCACCGGCTAATATCTCGGAACCCTCCAGGTTCAAGAAGAAAAACATTTTCCCTTTAGTCCACGTGAACAGTTAAAAATTCCGCTTGAGGAATTTTTATTTCTTCCCCTTGCACATCTCTCTGCAGATCGACTTCAGGGCGTTCTCCTGGAACTTACGGTCGATTGCCACTATAGGATTTGCGGCGGAAACTGTGACCGTAGCAGTGGATTTCTTGAGTTCGTCCTCGAGTTTTCCGACAGTTCCGTTGAAGGAGTCTTTGCTTCCGGGCTTGATCTCCTTGACGTCCGTCGGCAGGCCGATCTTGTCGAGGATTGCAATGAAAGGTTCGGGATCCATCTCCTCGACGTTGACCATCTTGCAGGCGTCCCATTTGCCGTTGGCGATGAGCATGGCGGCCGCGACCGGCGGAACTCCGGCGGTGTAGCTGATGCCCTGTGATCCGACTTCAAGGAAACATTTGTGGTGGTCTGAGGCCTGGTAGATGAGGACTTCGCGTTTCTTGCCGTTCTTCCAGCCCTTGACGAAATTTCCGATGCAGGTCTTGCCAGTGTATTTTGGAGCAAGAGTCTTCGGATCCGGGAGAAGAGCCTTTACAACCTTAAGAGGAACAACTTCCTGTCCGGTCGTGAGTTTTACCGGCAGGTGCGAAAGGAATCCTAAAGTGCGGAGTACAGTGAATACGTTGATGTAATGGTTGCCGAATCCCATCCAGAAACGGATGCTGTTGGCATCGATGTTCTTGCAAAGGGAATGAAGCTCGTCGTGTCCGTTCAGATAAATCGGACATGGTCCGGCGACTGGGAAATCATAGATGCGTTTGACTGAGTGTGTCGGATATTCCTTCCATTTCCTGTCGATCCACGTATAGACCTTGACGAACTCGCGGAAGTTGATCTCAGGATCGAAGTTCGTGGCGAAATACCTTCCGTGGCTTCCGGCGTTAACATCCATGATGTCAATGGTGTCGATCTTGTCGAAATATCGTTTCTGGGCAAGCGCGCAGTATGCGTTGACCACACCCGGATCGAATCCTGCGCCGAGAAGGGCGGTAAGCCCCTTCTTCTTGCAGATGGCCTTGCGTTTCCACTCATAATTCGCATACCATGGTGGCTGTTCGCAGACCTTGTCCGGATCCTCGTGAATTGCAGTGTCCATATAGGCGGCGCCGGTTGCAAGACAGGCTTCGAGCACGGACATGTTTACGAAAGCGTTGCCGAGGTTGATGACGATTTCAGATTTTGTTTCTTTGATAATTTTTATGGTGGCGGGAATGTTGAGGGCATCGAGCTGGCGGGAATAGAGCTTCCTGGAAGGAACCTTCATATGCTTCATCTTCCTGATGCTCCTGATGATCTCGTCGCATTTGGACTGAGTACGTGATGCGATACAGATGTCACCAAGGACGTCGTTGTTCATTGCCGCCTTGTGTGCAGTCACGTGCGCGACGCCGCCGGCACCGATTATCAGGATGTTTTTCTTCATATTCGGGTTCCTTTATAAAGTAAATTATTTTTGTAATATTAATCTATGAATATCCAATATCCAACAAGGAATGTCCAATATCCAAATTAATTAAATATTTTCAATCTTTATTTTTCTTTGCTGTTTCAACGCTTTTAAATAAGATTGAAATTAACTCGTCAGCCTCCTTTAAAAGGGAAGGAAGTTCAACACTATTAGGAATTAATTCGGCACGAATGATTATCTTAATCCAAATTTCAGTTTCCCTTAGTTCCTTAAGAGCGATTTTAAGTTTGTGTATGAAGTCGGCTCTTGATTCTGCACTTTGAGCTTCACCATAGTTCGGTGCTGGAGATGTTCCACTCCTCAGGATTTGAGAAGATATGTGCTTCCCTTCCTTTGTTTCCGGGAGAGACGCTGACAGTTTTATTATTCTTACCGCAAAATCTATTAATCGATCTTGAAGATCAAATTTTCTTTCCTTCATCATTGGACATTCCTTGTTGGATATTGGACATTCAGTCTTTCAAGACAAATTGTCTCGGAAGTCCTCATATCCGAATTTCCGCACAACATCGATCTTCCCATTCAGTCTCCGAACAACGATCGAGGGCATCGGAACTCCGTTGAACCAGTTCTTCTTCACCATGGTGTATCCTGCGGTGTCAGCAATCCGGACTTCGTCGCCGACCTTCAGGTGCTTCTTCAAGTTGTATGTGCCGAAGACATCACCAGCCAGACATGAGCGTCCTGCGATCATGAACTTGTGCGGACCCGGAGCAGGGGCTGCGAGTTTCGCAGTCGTGCGGTAGATGAGATGATCCAAAGTGTGTGCTTCAAGCGATGCATCGATGATTGCAATGTCGATCTTGTTGTGGACTACGTCAAGGACAGTTGTAACAAGTTCCGTGGTCTGTGTGATCGCGGCTTCACCAGGTTCGAGATAGACCTGTACGCCGAATTTCCTGCTGAACTCCCTTATCTTGGCGCAGAATGCTTTGATGGGATATCCTTGTTTGGTGAAGAAAAGTCCACCGCCGAGGCTGACCCATTGCATCTTCTTCAGCAGAGTTCCGTATTTAATGCCGATGTAGTCGAGGGATTTTGCGAGATTCGCAAAGTCGTCGTTCTCGCAGTTGAAATGGAACATCACTCCGCTGATGAGAGAGGCCATCTCCATGACCTTTTTCCTGTCCAGCACTCCGAGCCTGGAATATTTCCTTGCGGGATCCGCAAGATCAAAATGGGAGTAGCTGATCCCGGGATTTATTCTGAGACCGAGTTTCATCCCTTTCACATGATCGTGGTACATCTCGAGCTGGGAAGCCGAATTGAAGATGATCTTGTCGGCGAACTTGCTCATTTCACGGATGTCGTGTCTGGAATATCCGACGCTGAATGCATGTGTCTCCTTGCCGAACTTCTCATGACCGAGCCGCGCCTCGAAGAGCGAGCTGCTTGTCGTGCCGTCCATGTATTTGCGCATAAGGGGGAAGACGCACCAGGTGGAGAAGCATTTCAGGGCGAGAACTGATTTTGCGCCGGAAATCTCGCGTACCTGCTCAATGACTTTAAGGTTCTTCAGCAGCTTTTTCTCGTCGATGAAATAATATGGTGTCTCAAGTTTTGACATGGGAAATTATAAATAAATGAATCCTATGAAATTTCTGACAGGATTACAGGATTATCAGGATTTTGAATTAAATAATCAAGTAAATCATGTTATCCTGTCAAAAATCTTTACAATCTTGATTAGGATAAATCCTTTAGGCTAATTTTCAAGGACGGAACGAAACAGGAACAGACTTTTACAGACCGGGATACTTTCTATCATTGATATCATAGGAAATTTGTTTTTGTTTGGGCTAAGGATATTTTACAGGAAGAGGAGGAATTAAAACAATGAAAATTATTTTATCAGCAGCTGCAACGTTGATTGCATTTGTATCGCTGGCGGAGGATGCGGCAAAACCGCAGCTCCTGTCATGGGTGCCTCCGACGCTGGATAAGCCTGTCACGGTTGAGGTGACCAATGAAAACCGCGATCTCAAACTCGACAAGGGCAAGGACTACATCATCAAGATGCCTGCAACGCCTCTGACCGCCGACGGAGGGCTGTCGATATATGGCGGACGCAATGTGGTGTTGATCGGCGGGGAGATAAGGCATGATGCCCCGCTGAAGGAAGGACAGTCACCGTTGATGCGACGAGGAATATATATCAAGGGAAGCACGGGGACAGTACATATTGAAGGATTGTGGATCACCGGAGAAAATCTTGCCGAAGGATTCAATATAGATCTCCGTGACAATAATATCCTGCAGATCCAGAATGTCAGGGTCGATACCGTTCATGGGAAGCGCGAGGCGCATCATGCCGATGTCATTCAGACCTGGGCCGGTCCTTCAGAGCTTCGGATAGACCAGCTTACGGGTTCCACGAACTATCAGGGATTCTTCCTTCTTCCAAACCAGCATTTCAAAGGGCCTGCACCAAAACTTTTCGATTTTAGGAGGATCAACCTGAAGGACGGAGGGTATCTTCTATGGCAGGGCTCGGAATTTCCAATAAAGACCGAAGATGTCTGGGTGGATCCAGCAGAGGGCCGTTCATGGCCGGATCTTGTCCTGTGGCCGAAGGGCTCAAGCGTTTGGAAGGATGTCAAGCAAGGGGCGCCTCCCGCCGGTGATTTTGTACCTGCCGGTTTTGCCGGGATAAAATATGCTTCGCCGGGATACGTCAAGGAATCATCATCGAAACCTTGAGTTGATCATCTTCAGCCCTGATCCGGATTCTACTATTATTTTAATATAAACCCTTGACATAGGTCATAAGATCAGATATTATATAGCAAACTGGATACTAAAGTGGATATTAATAATATAGCAAGAATGCAAATAGTTATATAAACGGATATAAATGCGGATATTATTATGAGAAACTCCAAATATCTCAAGGTCTCTGAACAACTGCTCCGCCGGGCCTATGGAAATGGCGCTAACCACAGGCTCCCGAGTGAACGCAGGATCTGCACATTGTTCGGTGTCAGCAGGACCACCGCAAAGATGGCGCTGAACCATCTCAAGGAAAAGAAACTTGTAATACGCCGTGAAGGCAGCGGCACTTATTTTTCACCGCCATCGAAAAAAGTGGCTATAAGACTGCTTGTGCCAAAAAAATATTCGGATCCTGAACTTATCTCCTATTTCATGAATGAAGGTGCAATCTTTTCATCTAAGGAGAGAAGGGCGGAGATAGAAATCGAGGAGTTCGATGAAAACCTCCTTTCGGCCGTGAATGCAAGGCCAGGCGTAAAGATCCTCTATTCTCCATACATGGGATTCCTTGCAGATACCGGCGTGCTTGTTCCACTGAACGAATTCGATGACTTCATTGAAACAGCAGGACAGCTGAACTCCCAGCATTTCCAGTGGTTCGGGAAATCCCCAGGTTCAAGGAACTGTTATTCGATGCCTCTCGGTTTTGGTGCGGACGTCTTTGCTTTCAGCAGAACCAAGGCCAGGGCTCTCGGGCTTGATGCCGACAACGGCCCCGCGGACTGGGATGACATCCTGAAATGGGCGGATGTTTCCTCAAAGGGCAATGTCCATCCCACGACGATCTCCACTACGAAGAACTATATCTTCCCTCATTCATATTATTACACATTGACTGGTGGAGAGGATTTTGTTTCCGAGAAGGATGGACTGTTGACCTTCAACTTCAAAAAAGGCGCAGAATGGATTTCATTCTTCAGATCAATCCATGCCTGTCCGTCCAACCTTAAATACGGGGAGGTCAGCGGAGATCCGCTGTTGAACGGAGAGACCCTGTTCCGCCATGATGTCCTGCCATGGATCATCGGGCAGAGCAGGAAACTCGGTGTCGACGGAGAGATATCCATACGGCAGATACCGCCAAGGGACAGGGGAGGAGTGTCAATATCGAAGATATCGAGGCGGGAGCTTGGGATAATAAGTGATCTTGGCAGCAGTTCTTCGGAGAGGAAGGCCGCCTGGGATTTCATGAAGCACCTCTCCTGCGATACCGAGTCCCAGCACCGGATGGTTAAGGAATTTCCTTCGGTTGCCGTCAACAGGGAAGTCTTTGACGAGCAGAGGAGCGATCCGGTGTGGCATCCTTTCATACACGCCCTTTCAACAGGGATATCAACCTATGACAAGCCGGCGAACTTCGGCGTGGTGCAGGTCATAAGGAAATATTTTTTCGAAGCCGTGAACGGTAAAATGTCCATTGAACTTGCCTGCGGGAAAATAAACGAGATATGCAGCCTCCAGCTTGAAATGGACAACGAAAGGAGAGGGTTGTTCGTATGAAAAAAACATTATTCATTGCCGATTGCCGGTTGCCAATTGCCGATTTGAAATTAAAAACTAAAATTGGAAATCGGAAAATGGAAATCGGAAATATTTTTACGCTCATTGAGCTGCTGGTCGTAATTGCGATCATCGCAATCCTTGCAGCAATGCTCCTGCCAGCTTTAAAAGCCGCAAGGGATACCGCAAAGAAAATAATCTGCCTGAACAATCTCAAGCAGACTGGCTACGCAGCACAGATGTATGCTTCAGATTACGAAAGATACCCGACTCCAAACTGCAGACTGAACATGCCTGCGGATACCGACACTGACAAGGCTGTCAGATGGTACAGGGCTCTCGGCCCTTATATCAATCCGAACTGGCCGGTAGGGGACACCGAGGCGAACGGCCTTCTCCTGGCATCCCAGACGGCTGCCTGGGAATGCCCCGGATGCCCATTGAAAAGAGTCTCTGGAACCATGACCTGTCTTCACTATGGGATGAGCGATTATTTTGACAACAGCACTTCGTACTCCGGCGGACATATTGGCGTACCAGTATCATATGTCCTCAAGAATGGCGGAATAATTTTCGGAGACAGGATCATGGCATGGACAGGAATGCTAAGCCGCTCGAATGCATCCTACCTTCCGGATCCGAGGCATTCCAACAGCGCCAATTTCTCATTTGTGGACTGCCATGCGGAAAGCATCCTGTATCCTGAATGCCTCAATTCATCGTACTGGAAAATCCGGTGAAAATGGTATAAATTCTGAACTCCTAAAAAAGGGTAAGCGTATAACTAAGGATTTTGCCACGTAAGTAGGGCGGTTTTTCCTGTCCTGAGCTTGTCGAAGGGAAACCGCCAACATATTGTCGGGTTTCCGACTTCGCTGAGAAGCTACGCCGGACACGGAAAACCCGACATACTTTTAAAGACAAACGCCTCTTTTTATCAGGATTAACGATTATAAAAAAGGAATTCCATGAAAATCTTGTCGTGCTTGATTCTTGCCGGAGGAATGATTATTCCATTTGCGGATTTCGCAGGTGCCGAAGATGCCGTCCAGAAACTTCCGGAGGGAAAAAGTATGACGCCTGAGAATGCCATTGCCGCCGCTGTGCCTATGGGACAGAAGGGGACAATTGAAAAGGTCGCGGTCGAAGGCAGGAGTTTCAAGGAGGCCCTCAGGATCACGGTCAGCGAGAAGTGCAAGGCACCATGGGACATGCAGTTCGCAATACCTTGCGGCATGAAGCTCTCAAAGGGAGACGCTGTGGTCGTCAGGATGTGGGCGCGGACATTGTCGGCCGTGAATGAGACGGGAGAAGCCTACATTTCAGGAGGAGCCCAGAGGAACAAGGCCCCGCATGAAAAACCAGTATGGGCCAGCTTGAGCGTACCGCGCGAATGGCAGCGCGTCGAATTTGGCGGAATAAGCAATATCGACATTCCCCAGAACGAAGTGATGTTGTTCATGCATCTCGGACAGAACATCCAGTCGCTGGAGATCGCCGACATCCAGATGGTGAACCTCGGACAGGGCATCCCGAAGAACCTGCTGCCGATCATGAAACTGACATATGACGGAAGGAAACCCGATGCACCATGGCGCAAGCCAGCAGATGAGAGCATCGAAAAGATCCGAAAGGGGAATATTTCCGTCAAGGTCGCGGATGCCGACGGCAAACCTGTAGAAGGCGCCGACGTGCAGATAAAAATGAAGAAGCATGCTTTTCCTTTCGGCACATGCGTCAATGCGGATTTCCTCGGCGGAGTCAGGGATGAGAACAACCCGGAGGTGAAGAAGTATCGCGAGGAGTTCCTCAAGCTATTCAACTGCGCTGTCGTCGAGAACCACCTCAAGCCTCCGAGATGGGAGGATCCGAAATCCCGCGAATGCGTCCTGAAAGCCCTCAAATGGCTCAAGGGGAATGATATTCTCATACGCGGCCATACCGCTGTCTGGCCTTCCGAAAGGCATTTCGCCTCCTCATGGAAGAAGATTATCGGATACAAGGAAGGTGATCACGTTAGAAACAAGGAACAGCTTCTCACTGCGGTGACCGAGGATAACAAAAAGAAACTCCAGGATGCGGTGCAGAACCATGTCACTGATATTTTCACGGCGACGAAAGGCTACTGCTTCCAGTGGGACGTCATGAACGAGCCGTATTCGGAACATACGCTGATGGATCTCTTCGGGGACCAGGTGATGGTGGACTGGTTCAAGGCTGCGAAACTCGCAGATCCCGACACAAGGCTCTGCATAAATGACTATGGGATAGTGATGGACGGGAATCATGCGGAACACTACATGAAGACCATAAAATACCTTTTGGACAACGGCGCGCCAGTCGAGGGGATCGGGGAGCAGGGGCATTACGGACAGCAGCCTCCCGCAATCTCGAAGGTGCTTCAGACTTATGACATGCTGGGGAGCTTCGGACTTCCCGTGATGTGCACCGAATTCGACATCGACAGCCAGGACGAGGAGATACAGGCGGATTTCCTGGTTGACTACATGACAGCGCTCTTCAGCCATCCGTCATGCGGCGGATTCCTGATGTGGGGCTTCTGGGAAGGCGCCCACTGGAAACCTGAGGCCGCTTTGCTTAGGAAGGATTGGAAACAGAAACCGAGTTACAAGGCATATTGCGACCTCGTCTTAAAGAAATGGTGGACTGATGCCGCCGGAAAATCCGGCAAGGACGGCGCGTATGGCGTCCGCGGTTTCCTCGGAGACTATGAGATCACGGTTTCCAAGGATGGCAAGACCAAGACTGAAAAGCTGAAGCTTGGAAAAGATGATACCTCCATTTCAATCAAGCTCGAATGACGGAGAAGACAAATCTGGTGCAAGGCCCGGCGAGGAATTCTGCGACCCCTCCGATTTAAAGAATGGACTTTACTTGGGAGGTATCGTGAATATCCTGAAAGCAATCATATTTGAATATTTTTTGCCCCTGAGGCAAATTCCTTCAGGCATTTTTTGCGGTATCCAGTTGGAGTCATGCCTGTGCATTTGCGGAAAATCAGGCCGAAATAGCTCTGGCTCTTGAAGCCGGAATTATATCCTACATGGTAAATGTCCATGTTGCTTCCTGCCAGCTGTTTTTTTGCTTCCTCTATTTTGCATTGGATCAGGCATTGCGAGAAGGTCATCCCGGTTTGCTCCTTGAACAGGTGAATGAAACGTGAAGGGCTAAGGCAGCAGATTTCCGCCAACTTTTCAATAGTCAGGACTTTCATATAATTGGCCTTGACGTATTCCAGTGCTTTGGCGATCCTCGGCTCCTTGACTTCAGCCGTCAGCTGCCGCAGGATAGTGAGCTCTTTTCGTTCGATGATATATTTACCGAGCACTCCCAGCAGCTTTTCCGCCGCGCCGCATTTTTCCTGGTCATACACCGGCAGATCAAGGAATTCCTTTTCCAACTGATGGAATTTCGTTCTTGTTTCAGGCATCCGGAATGGTCCCACCGACAAATAGCCGTCGTAAAGATCGCCCTTGAAAAGGGGGATTATCAGCTCATGGATTCCGGCGTGGCAGCGGTTGATGAAATTCCCCTTCCTTGCGTTTGATCTTTCTTCGATAAGCAGGCCGGTATTATGAAGGCATTTTTCTTCGGTTCTTTTCTTGGACTTAACTCCCGTGCAGAAAGAATTATATCGGAGGCACTGATGGTAGGGAATGCGATTGTCGAACCAGAACCCGTTCGCCCTCTTCCAAGATACAGGAAGTCCGGTGAGGTTGGTTACCGCCTGCATCAGGCTGGAGACTTCCTGGATAAAGGCAATGTCCATGATCTGCTGTTCCTTCCAATCGATGTCTGTCAGACAGTCAGTATAGGCGTTAATTCTAATAAATATCAATAATATAGCATAATAATTATAAAACAATAGCATTTTATGATATATATATTTCTTCCTGCTTTGGCTATTGTATTGGCAGAAAATAAAAAATATCAAAAGCAATAACAGGAGGATAAAATGAAAAAAGCATTGTCAATGATCATCGTTGGCGCCTTGATATTTTTTTTGCAGGGTGGACTCCTGGCGGCCAGCTATCCTAATACAAGTGAACTGGAATACCGTTCACATGACGGTATGCCGTATCGTCTTTTCATTCCTAAAAACTACGATCAGAGCAAGTCATATACCCTGGTTGTGTTCCTTCACGGCAGCGGTGAAGTCGGCTCTGACAATGAAGCACAGCTCAAGAACAACGGCAACGGCAGCCTTTGGCTGATAAATACTGATTACCAGGTCAGTCATCCCGTGTTTTTCGCGGCACCGCAGGGCTCATGGGGAAATGCCGCCGTCCAGGCCAAGGTTGCTGGCATGATTAACGCGTTAAAGCAGGAGTTTTCCGGAATAGCTACTGACCGTGTTATTGTCACCGGCCTTTCCCTTGGAGGAGCCGGAACATATTTTATGATGTCAAAATATCCGGACCTTGTTGCTGCTGGAGTTCCGATGCAGGGACCGAAAGATTGGCAGACCATCGCAAACAACAAGAACATGAATATCTGGCACTTCCATGCGGCTGATGACAACAGCGGTTATCATCCGATTAGCCAAGCGGATTATACCGTAAAATATCTGCGGTCCTATGGCTTGAACGTTGTCTACACCCGCTACAATACAGGCGGACATGGCATTTGGCCGGAAGCCTATAAAAATCCCCAGCTGATGTCATGGATATATGCCGCGCGGAAGGGCGTCAAGACAGAGGTCTCCCCTTTTCTCAAGATTAAAAGTCCTGCCGAAACAGATACTTTTTCCACCAGTCTTCTCAATCTGTCGCTCAGTGGAGTTGCAGGAAATGCCGAAACTAATATTAGCAAGGTTGAATGGAAGAACAGCCGTGGCGGCACCGGAGCAGTCACAGGAACAGGCAACTGGTCTGTTGGGAATGTTCCAGTGGTTGAGGGCGAAAATGTGGTTCAGATAATTGCCACCGGCACCAGCTGGTCTACAACTAAAGGAGGCAATACCACTTTCAATGACGCGCTTATCGTCAACTCCAATCCCAATGGAACTGTCAATAAGGCGCCGGTTGCCAATGCCGGTGTTGATCAGAGCATCCAGCTCCCGGAAGACACTGTCCATCTTCAGGGAAACGCCACTGATGATGGACAACCCTCGGGAACTCTTTCTTATAGCTGGAATATCATAAGCGGGCCCGGCCCTGTGGTATTTGCCGATGTCGATAACGCCATAACCACCGCCACCATCAGCGTAGCCGGCAAATATGTCCTCTCCTTGACCGTCAGCGACGGAGAACTTTCAGATTCAGACGAAGTTGAAGTTACATTTTCCGAGGAGCCGGTTATCCAATTGGAGAACGTGGCCCTCAACAAGCCAGTAGCCGTTGATTCCATATATAATGCAACATACATTGGTGCAAATGCGGTAGACGGAAACAAGACCGACGTAAACAGCCGTTGGCTTTCCGCCAATAACGGGGAATATCATTGGATCGAGATTGATCTCGAGGATGATTATGAGATTAGTGAATTGCGCCTCTGGAGCGGATATAAAACTTCCGGTTATGCGATTCAGAACTACTGGTTCCAGGCTTGGAACGGCAATGAATGGGTTGATATAGCCGTCCGGCAGAACAACAGCAGCCAGCAGACTGTCGATATATTCAATCCGGTGGTCAGCGGTATAGTCAGGCTTGTATGTGGCAATGAAGATCTGGCAAGGCTTTATGAGATCGAAGTATATGGAGTACCTCATGTCGCAGTACTTAATCAGAAACCGGTGGTCAATGCCGGAGATGATCAATTTCTCACCTGGCCGGGAAACACTGTAAATCTTGCAGGTACCGCAACTGATGACGGTCTTCCTTCTGGCAGCTTGACATATCTTTGGAGCAAGATCAGCGGTCCGGGAGCAGTTTCCTTTTCAAGCCCGGCTTTAGATTCATCTGCGCAATTCGCAGCTCCAGGAAAATACGTTCTGCAACTGACCGTTAGCGACGGAGAACTAAGCTCAAGCGATCAGATAATCATCTGGGTAATGGACAATATCTGTCTGAACAAGCCGGTAACAGCTGATTCCGTATATAACGCCACTTATCTTGCTTCCAAGGCTGTTGACGGGGACAAGACAAATACATCTTCTCGCTGGCTGTCGGCCAATAACGGAATGGAACACTGGATTGAGATTGATCTCCAGGGCGAGTATATGGTCAACAGGATGAAACTCTGGACGGGTTACGTTAACTACGGATATGCCGTTAAGAATTTCCGGCTGCAGGCCTGGCGGAATAATTCCTGGGAGGATGTGGTCGTGGTTTCAGGCAATACAAGCCAGTTCCGTGAAGAAAGTTTTGCTGCCATTGTCACCGGCAAGGTGCGTCTACTTTGTGGCAGTGATGATATGGCGAGGGTCTATGAGATTGAGGTTTTCGGAACATTGGCAAACTGAAGGAACTTTGATTGGCGATGATTTCGATGTATATGGTTTTTTTCAGTGATATGGGCAATAAGGCATGGGAGTGGAGGGCATCCGAGGGGTATGTGTCAAAGCTTGAGGATGCTTTCCCGGCTGATGAAATCAGCCTTGTTTGATATGAAGATCTTCTCATTGTGGTTTTTGATCAAGCGCCTTACCCCGTCAAGGAGTTGTTTTGCGTGGGTTTCCGCATTTATGTGGAAGGTAGACAGTGGAGGATGAGAATACCTGGTAAATCCAAGGTTGTCGCAACCTATGATGCTGATATCATCAGGCACTGAAAGTCCGCACTTGTAAATGGCATTCATTGCCCCCATGCATAAATTGTCGTTTCCGCAGAAAAGCGCAGTGAAATCGCATTTGCGGTTCAATATCGTCGTCAATTTTTCGCTTACGACATCCGGTGTTAGATTGGAATCGACGCTGATGTTTGTAAACTTCCCCCCAAGCTTTTTCCATTCATCCCTGAATCCCTCGGATCTATGATGCAGGAACTTCGAGGTTGTGAATGCCGCGGCTTTCCTATGTCCCGAAAGGAAGAACTGACGCGCCGCCTCCTCTCCAATCCAGACATCATCAAAACCTATGCGGCTACATATGTCGCCAGGCCACATGTAGATGCTTATCACCGGAACAGGAGACAAGTTGACAACATTTTCCAGTTCATCATAGCTCAGATTGACCGGTATTACTGCGCTTGCTCCGTCCTCGCAAACTCCCCTGTAAAGTGAGCGTATAATATCCCGTTCCATTGACGTGTGCAGGACAATCTGGAAACCGCTTTCTTTTTCCATTGATGCCATCTGGCTGAAAAGCCTTCCCGCATACGAGTCTTTTCCATAGATGTCATTATAATGGGGAACAAGAAAAAGGACACGGTCACTCTGCAGATTTATCCTCTGGTCAGAACGAGTATGGTAGTTCAGTGAAATCGCCCTTCTCAATATCTTTTCTTTCGTGGCTGCCCCTATCCCCATGTCACGTTCCCGGAGCACAAATGATACTGTGGTGTGAGATACACCCTCGGATTCCGCGATTTCCCGCATTGTCAGTTTGGATTTTCCGGTCTTTTTCATAGGAGCAACAATAATTACTTATGGCCAAATTGCAAAAAATTATGTTTTTTTTAATAAAAACACTTGCAATAACTAATATATCAGCTATTTTATTAGTAACAAGCAGGCAATAATATTATAAGGAGGAGAGAAAATGAAAAAAGCAATTGCGCTCATGTTCGTGATGACCATGGTTCTCTCAGGCACGGTATTTGCAGCTTCAGTCCCAGCCGACCAACTTGAGCACCGATCGGTTACGATCGGTAGTACAACCATGCCTTACAGGCTTTTTGTGCCGCCGACCTACAATTCCTCGTCGAAGTACCCAATCGTCGTGTTTCTCCATGGAAAGGGGGAAATCGGAACCGACAATGAGTTACAGCTCAAGAACAACGGCAACGGCAGCATGTATTTCATAGATACAACCAATCAGGCTGCATATCCGATGTTCTACATTGCCCCCCAGGCGGCTTACACATGGAGGGAAACAACTCATCTTGACCTTCTGAAAAAAGCGATACAGGAACTGAGTGTGGAGTTCAATCTGGACATGGACCGCATATATCTTACAGGCATATCCATGGGCGGATATGGCACTTGGAGGTTTCTGAGCCAGGATCCGGAGTATTTCGCCGCCGGCATACCCATGTCATACGGATCCGGAACTGCCGACAAGCTTATCCACCAGCCGATCTGGGCCTTCCACGCCGCAAACGACACGGTCGTCTCTGTCGGTAGCACTGATAACGCTGTCAAAAGGGTTCGTGATCTCGGAGGAAGCATAACATATACCCGGTTTGATTTAGGTGGCCACGGTATCTGGAGCACAGCCTACAAAAATCCTCTGCTGCTCCAGTGGATGATGGCTCAGAGACGAGGGGTGCGCAACGCTACAAAGCCTTTGCTTACGATAGAGCAGCCTGTCAATGCTGACTCCATGGAGATTGCACAGAGTCCACTTTCCATTTCAGGGACTGCCAATCTCGGAACTTACGAAATCACTGGGGTTGAATGGAAGAACCTCTATAACGGTACAAAGGGCGCTGCAACTGGAACCTCGAACTGGAGCAAGACAGGCATCCAAATATTCCCCGATGCAAACAACCTGATCCAGATTACTGCGACCGGAACAAGCTTTGTCGCTAGCTGGGGTGGAAAAACCACCTTCAACGACTGCATAAATGTAACTCTAAATGCCGGTCTGGTTCCTTACACGCTTACTGTTAACAGCGGCAATGGAGACGGGCAATACGAAGCCGGGATATCCGTCACCGTGACGGCAGATGCCGCTCCCGCAGGGAAGGAGTTCGACTCATGGACCGGGGACATTGCGAATCTCGCAAGCCCCTCCAGTGCATCTACCACGCTCATCATGCCTGCGGCCAATGTCACCATCAGCGCGAGCTACAGGACGACTAACCAGGCTCCGGTTGTCAATGCCGGCCTGGATCAGAACATCACGCTTCCCGCTGCGACCAGCCTCCAGGGATCCGTAACTGATGACGGGCTTCCTTCCGGAACCATCTCATATCAATGGTCTCTTGTCAGTGGTCCGGGAGCAGTATCATTCTCCGCCCCGACAACTCTCTCGACTGTTGCGAATTTCGCAAGCGCTGGAAGCTATGTCATCCGCCTGACCGCCAACGATGGCGAAAAATCCACAAGCGACGATATCACTGTTACCGTGAATCCGCAACCTGTGATTTACTACACTCTGGCTGTGAACAACGGCAATGGCGACGGGCAATACGAAGCCGGGATATCGGTCACAGTGACAGCGGATGCCGCTCCCTCAGGGAAGGAATTCGACTCATGGACCGGAGACATTGCGAATCTCGCAAGCCACTCCAGCGCATCCACCACGCTCATCATGCCGGCGGCTAATGTCACCATCAGCGCCAGCTACAGAACAACCAACCATGCTCCGGTTGTCAATGCCGGCCTGGATCAGATCATCACGCTTCCCGCAGCGGCCAGTCTTCAGGGAGTCGTGACTGACGACGGTTTGCCTTCAGGCACACTCTCATATCAATGGTCTCTTGTCAGCGGCCCCGACGCAGTAATATTTTCAGATGCGACCGCCCTTTCCACAACTGTCGGCTTCGCTGCTGAAGGAAGCTACATCCTGTGCCTGACAGCAAATGACGGTGTTCTTTCCAGCAGTGACAATGTGATAATAACGGTGGATCCTGAACCACTTCCCGCAATACTCGTTGACTTCGGTAACGACGCATATATTTCCAGTGACAACTGGAATAATCTCACAGCCGGCGACAGGCTTGCAGACTCATATCTCGACCTGATTGACTCGGAAGGAGTTTCCACCAATGTACGCTTAACCGTCACGGACAGTTTTGCAGGAGCCAACACCTCTGGAACGACCGCAGTAAATGAGTTGGGATTGCCCGCAAGCGCCAGCAGGGACAGCCTCATTGGAAACGACATGCTCTTCGGCGGACAGCTTGAGCCCACCGCCGGATTCAAGTTGGAGGGTCTGAGCCCTGACATGCTGTATACTCTGACTTTCTACGCGTCACGGATGAATGTTACTGACAATCGCGAGACTCAATACACCGTTGGGGGCGAAACAGCAGAGATTCTCTATCTTGACGCCTCGAACAACATCAGCAACACCGTCACTACTTCAGGAATCAGGCCTGACTCCAACGGCGAGATCAACGTCGCTATCCAGAAAGGTCCGAACAACAACAACTCATTTGGATTCTACTACATAGGGGCAGTCATCATCGAGGCGGAACCTGCCCAGTAAGAAGGAAATATTGATCAGTCATTTCTGAATCAACGGTTCTTAAAAAGCACTTTCCCAAGGTTGCAGGGCAACTGGAAGGAAAGTGCTTTTTATTTATACTTTTTTCAGGCAAGGAGGCTTTATTCCGAGGCGTGGCATTGCGGCTGCAAGGAAATAGTAATTGTCGGCGAGATAGTTGTATCCGCATGGTCGTCCCTCGCGGGTTCGCCAGTCAATGCTGCGTCCATAACCAGGCATGAGGCCGCTATGCGTTGGTTCATTTTCGAAGGTGTCCATCATTGCAAACAGTATCCGGTCGGCATCGGATTTCAGGCCGGCCCGATAGAGAGCCTTGATGAAATGGCCTGCAGCCATGCCGCAGCATCCGCCGTTCTCGTAGTTTCCCCACGCGGACATGGTTTTCCAATTCAGGGTGTCTGAGGGATTGCAGGGAACGAGGTTGCCGGGAACGCCGTGGCGTCCATCGTATCCGAGGCTGCGCCCCAGACGCTCCTGCGATGCGCGCCAGCGTTCACGGCATTGGACGCCCGGAGAACCTTCCACTCGCATAAAACCGTGATCCGGAATGTGGACCAATACCGGCATTCCGTAAAGGCTTATCCAGTCTGGAACTGTCTGCGGATCAGGACGCGATGACGGTGGAAATTCCGGCCAGTCGAATTTTGCAGACCAGACAGTAGGAATTGCGGTAATGGGATCCAGCACCATGTCAAAGGCGACTTTGCGCCTGGCATCCCGGGATGGGCGTATCTCCTTGAAGACCTCCGGCTCGTACACGGCCGGGTGGTAGACTCCCGAACGTGCCTTCAGAAGATCAAGAACCGTTGCAGTCTTCTCGACGACGGTCAATGATGGCTCGTTGTCGTCAATTCCCAGATCCGCCATCGTTGCCGACAGTTTGATTAGGCCCTCCTTGACCGGCGTCCCATAGAGGGCGCTCAGGAAACACTTCCGGATCGAGTTAACATTGAACCTTGTCGTTGTCTGGCCCCACTCGTCGAGTATCTGTCCGGCCACGATCACCATGACTGCTGACGTGTGCATAGTCGATGCATAGTCGCGCGCCACCTTCAGCTTCTCTCGGGACCAACCGACTTTGCCAGGCTCGGTAAGCCACTCCCATGAAGTCCCCGGGTAGATGTATTCGCGTGCAGTGTGGCGGCCCATCTCTATCGAACAATGATCCATCCGTTCCTCCGTCTCAGTCATCGGTCCTCCCCTACGCCGAAGCTCAGCCTCTGGCAACCGAGTGTAACGAGGTTACCAGCAGGCGCATAGTTGGAAACCTAATATGTGAAATTGTTCTTGCTAATGATTTCTGCCCATTCATGGTTTCGTGTCTCTATTGCACTTCCATCTAAATAGAGGACATTACCATGCCTTATAGGAAAAAGATTTACCCTTCGGATGCCAATATCGGTAAATCTAATTTGAATATTATAAATCAAATATGAAGCATGTCGAAATTCTTTATCTCTTGCTATTGCCGTGGTTGGCGGATCGGTCATCTTCAAGCCTGGGACATACATATATGATACGCTCGCTGTTGAAAGGTCAGTTCCGTCAGGAATGCAATCATCTTCACCGGGGCAGGTATACATTTTGACGTTTTCGAGATATCCACCTGCCCGGAGCATTTCAAATCCTTGCCTTCCAGGTTTGTTTGGGAAATAAGTATTGTTAGCCTCAGCATACATCTTAAGAGCCAATCCAATTTGCTTGAGATTGCTTGTGCAGGTTATGAGTCTGATATGGTCCCCTCCGTTTATTTGGACCATGCAAACAGCGAGAATTATTAATGATGCAATAGATAAATATATTTTCTTTGTCAATGATAATTTCATGTGTTTCCAATTTCTTATTATGCGATTCCCCATAAGCAGGGTGTCGAAATTACAATCATGTAAGCCCCGCCTCGGATTTAGCCTCAAGCCTGTCACCATATGCACTTTAAAATAGACCACAACAGGCCCTGAAGTCAAGGTTCCAGCTAGAGCCTGCTCGAAAAGGCATAAGAAAACATCCGCCTTGGCGGATTAACTCCTTTGAAACTTGCCTTAAAAGTAGGTTGGGCTTTCCAGCCCGACAAGATGGCGGCCAAGAATGACCGCCTTACTCAATTGGCAAAAGTTTCTTATTGATAAAACTGCGCCCTCCGCAGTCGGTCGCTACAAACAAAGAACAATGAATTTGAGGCGAATTCGTTAGCAGCCTGTCCTCCGTAGCTTTACGCGAAGGAGGATCAAGCTCGCAAGAGCTGTTATTTTCTCCACGGTTCCAGCGGAATCCAAAGCGCAGAACGATCTGCGCCAAAGATTCGTCCTCCGGCTGGAGGACTCATCATAAAAAGGCAGTTTTGAAATTACCTCGATTCAGATCAGCCTAACAAAAAGCAAATCTTTTAAAGGAGAATCGAACCTCCGGACTTGAGAGTCTCACGGAGTTTTGTGATATTGATGTCACAGACTTTCTTTCCTGAATCCAGAGCTTGGAATGCGGCAACTCCGGCGGCTTCTCCGGTCTGGTTCAGATTGATCATCACGCGCACCGCACCGAAAGCGGCCTTGTCGGTGGATACTGTCCTGCCTGCGAAGATGAGGTTGTCGACCTTGCGGTTCACCATGGTTCGGTAAGGGATCTGATAGTATGTGGGATTGACCTTCCTTTCAGGGCGCCAGCGGCCTTTCTCCATTCCGAAGAAGGTAAAGTTCTCCTGTCGTCCGTCAAGATACTTGAATAAGAATCCGCCATTCTCCTTGTTGTGCACATCGACCCGGTAGCTGCCGTTTGCGATGGTGTCATCAAAGCTCTTTCCCTCGAGGACATCCTCCTCAGTCAGGCGATATTCGCCTGCGAATCTGCGAGTTTCGCGGATCCCGATATAAGAAGCCAGACTCAATAATATCATGTTTTCAGAAGGTGCATATTTCCTGAATATGTCCATGATCGCTCGGGTCTGTCGACGACCTTTGATCTCGGCATTTGTCAATTGCCTTGCATCAGAGGCGTTGGTGTTGAAGACATGGGTTTCGGCATACATGCGGATATCCTTGCAGCCGGGGATCTCGCCGCTCCAGCCGCAATCCTTCTCGAGACCGAATTCCTCGTAGTGGGCCTTGACGGTTTCATAATAATTCACGCCTTCCGGGCAGAGGTTCCTGATTTTAGCGCATGTGGTCGGAGGCTGCAGGAAATCGTCCAGGACAAACGGCACGCCCATCCTGAATGCAAGATCACCGTCGCCGCTGGCGTCGATGAACACCTTCGCTTTGATCGCCTGTCGTCCGTCCTTGTTTTCCACGAAGACAGCCTTGAGTTTTCCGTCTTCGACAAATGGCGCGGCGAAATGGGTATGCAGGAACGGAACAATGTTCTTATGTTCGGTGACAACTTCATCAAGCTCTATCTTGAGTTCTTCGGAATTGAACATGAAGGCCTTATGGGGGCATTCCTTGATCTCGGCAACGGCATTTCTTTTTCCGAGCCGTTCAACGACCTCCAGGGACATGCCGGCGGCGATCTGCTTCTTGAATTCCGTATCGTACTGGCTGTGCCAGTAGTTCACCAGTCCCTGGGTCGCGACACCGCCGAACGAATTCATCTTCTCGATAACGACAACCTTCGCGCCAAGTCTGGCGGCCCTCACGGCCGCGAACACGCCGGTACAACTTCCTCCTATGATACAAATATCGCACTCCTCGGCAACCGGAATCTCTTTTGCGGGCTCTACTATTCTTTTCATTGTCCTATTGTCCTTTCTTTAGTATAGGTAATTTAAAAAGTCCCTTGGAACGCCGACCTCCAGGTCGGCATAAGAGCCGGTCTGGAGACCGGCGCTCCTTTAAAACAGGACTTTTGAAATTATCTCAATTTTTCAATTATCTCATCGGCGAACTTTACCAAAGTCAGGCCGATATTCTTATTATAATCAGAGGGGAGGCGATCAGTGGGAAATGAGACTGCGATAGTCGCAATCAGGCGACCTTCCGCATTGGTAATGCCGGAGGCAATCGAAGAAATGCCGACAGCTCCCTCGTCTTTAACAATTGACAGGTTCCTTTTCCGTATATCCTTAAGTTCCTTGCGCAGGGCATCCTTGCTTGTCACAGTGCGATCTGTAAACGAGGAAAGACCGTCGGTTTTCAAATACCGTTCAAGTTCCTCTTCCGTAAGATTTGCCAGTATCAGCTTGCCCTGTGCATATATGTGCAGGTTCCCTGTGATGATATACGCCTTGCCGGGACGGATCCCAAGCTCATGATCGCTGTCAATGTAGTCAAGACAGATGAACTGGTGTCCAGAAACCAGACTGCAGTAAACCGCTTCCTTGCCTGAAAGTTCGTGCAACTTCTCAAGATACGGATGGACAGTGCTCTTAAGTGAGGTCTCTGAAGCAAGTCCTTCCGCAAGATACTGCACCCGCCATCCGAGGCTGTAGGCCCCTCTCTGCTCATCCTGTTTCACGTATCCTTTGAACATCAGGGTGTTCAGCAGCCCCTTTACGGTATTGACGTTCTGCGCCAGCTTTGAGGACAGCTCGGACAGTGTCATGCTTCCACTCTTTCCGGCCAGCAGTTCCATTATATCTATCGCTTTTATCACAGATTTTATCATGATATCACGCTCACTTTCACCAGTATTACTATTATGTAGTTGATTAATACTATAATGCCGTACTAATAAAAATCAAGAAATTATACCCGAAAATATGGATTTTTCTTTTAATGGAGACGTGTGAGAGTCTTGGAGCAGTCCCTAGAACATTGCTTAAATCATCTATTGCTTGTTGGAGTTCACAGCTTTAGCGTGCGCATTTTTCTTAATTAATATTTCAGCGAGTTAAGAAAAAGAGGGATTATTGCTGGAAAATTAACCTGGAAAAGGATGAAAATACAAGACACGCTAAAGCTGTGAACTCCAACAAACACGCAAATCCTGATTCGCCTTTGATTCCAGACTGTTTTACACGCATCATGAAATCAAAATTCCTATCAGCTTTCAAGACTTTTTACGCTGTCACGGGCAATCAGGCTGTACTGGAGGACGGAACGCTGTGGAAGCCGCGATTTCTCGAGATGCGAATCGATGACGTTGGCTGCAATCTCCGCCAGCCCGATATGGTCTTGTGTGATGGTGGTCTGCGGAGGTGTCGCATAGCACGAATACAATTTGTGTTCTGAGGCGATCAGGGAAATGTCCTCAGGGACGCGTTTATTGAAGAGCGACAGCGCGTATGCCGTCACGATCCCTGCGTTTCCGCCCGGGCAGAACAGGGAATCCACGCCCTGTCTGAGCAGTTTGCCTATGATTTCCACATAGTTGTCATCACTGGACAGCTGGATCAGGCCGTCGGAGGAGGGAAGGCCCCTGGCTTTTAACGCATCGCCGATGGAGGTGCGTCGGATGTCTGCGTTGCCGGTTCCGGCCATGCCATGAATTATGCAGCCGATCTTCCGGCACCCCCGTTCGTGGAGATGTCCGATTGCAAGCTCCATCCCCTGGGCTTCATCGGAACGAACGGAATAGACGTTCGGTGAATTGGACGGCGCATCCCGGTCGACGAGCACCAGCGGCGCCGAAAAACGCTCCGACCATTTTTTAAAGTCGTCCGGTTCGGCTCCTATGGCCACCGCGCCGCAGAACTGGATGCTGTCAAGCCGTTCAATGTTGTCCTGCGGCAATACCTCGATCCGGAAACCGTGTTTCGGCAATACGAAGGTCAATGCCATCATTACCATTTCAAGACAGGTGCGGATAGGATAGATTTCATCGCCAGGCAGGATGATCACCACGTTGCGCTGCTTGGTCGAAAGTCTTGGATGGTAATTATGGGCTTTGGCAATGGCAAAAACATGTTCACGCACATCTTTGCGGATATTGGGATGATGACTGAATACCCGTGATACGGTGGCGGGCGAGACTCCCGCGAGCTTGGCTATATCCTGCAATCTCATCTGCAATCCTCCTAGCAATTGATTCATTTGCAATATTCTATGCCGATTGCTGAAATAGTCAACTTCTTTCATGTTATGTTTCAATCAATAGGGCGCATTAGTGCTTGACATGGGATTTGCCAACGATATATGTTGAAAGCATATCAAAGAGGAGACTTTACCATGTCAGCTATAAAATTTGGTGTTTGCGGACTGGGACGCATAGGAATCAAACACGCGCGGTGTTTCAGTCAGGAGAAGGAAAAATACGAGCTTGTTGCTGGGTGCGACCGTGAACAGGAGCGCACAAGCGAGTTGCGGAAGGACTATGGATGTGCGGCGTACAACGACTTCGGGGAGTTCCTGCGTAATCCGGAAATGGAACTTACGATCATCGCAACGCGCTCCCTGGATCATGTGAACAACGCGAAGCAGGCGCTTGCGGCAGGCAAATATGTTTTGCTTGAAAAGCCAATCGCCGTAACCAGCGACGATTTCAAGAAGCTCAAGAAACTCGACAGGAAATATTCCAGCAGGCTCTTCTTCCTCCACAACCACCGTTTCGAGCCGTCGTTCCAGAGCATCCAGAAGATCATAGCTAGCGGAATCCTCGGAGATGTCCAGATGGTGAAGATCCGCCGCCACCATTCCTTCAGGCGCCGCGGCGACTGGCAGACGCTTTTAAGCTGCGGAGGCGGACAGCTCAGCTGTTGGGGACCGCATATCATCGACCAGGCCCTGCAGTTCATTCACGCGCCGGTCAAAGATATCTGGAGCAATCTCAAGCGCGTCAACTCCCTTGGCGACGCCGATGACCATGTGAAAATCATGCTGGTAGGCGAAAACGGAATCGTCGCGGACCTTGAGATAAGCGACTCCGTTGCCCTGGCGGACGCATATTGCACGATCTATGGCAGCAGGGGCAGCCTGATCTGCGCCGACGAGAAAAACATCCAGCTGAAATTCATCGATCCGAAGCACCAGCTGCCGGAACGCCGTGTCAGTCCCGATCTTCCTCCGCCTGGCGGCGGTTTGGGTGCCGATGAGGATTTCCACTGGATTCAAAAGACCGTCAAGGTCGAACCCGAGGGCGACATGTGGGAGCTGGTCGAGTTCGAAATCGCCCGTCATCTATATAGTGCGATCCGGGAGAACGTCCCGTTCCCGGTCGTCAACGCCGATGCCCTGGAAGTCGTCCGTGTCACCGAAGCAGTGAAAAAACAGAATCCCCACTTCAACTGGCTGTGAGCTAATATGAAGAAGATCAAAATCGGACAGATCGGCGTCTGCCACGAGCATGCCTCGGGGAAGATCAATGCACTGCGCGGCATGCCTGAGGTGTTTGAGATCGTCGGCATCGTCGATGACCGCAGCTCAAGGTCGGCCAAGTTCGCCGGCGGAGACCTCAAGCCGTACGAAGGGCTGAAATGGATGACGGAGGAGGAGCTGTTCAAAGTTCCCGGCCTTCAGGCGGTGGCGGTCGAGACCCCTAACGCCGACTTGGTCCCAACGGCCATCCGCTGCATGGAGCGCGGACTGGCGATGCACATGGACAAGCCCGGTGGCGAGGATCTGAAACTGTTCGGACGGCTGCGCAAAGGCTGCGAAGATCGCAGACTTCCATTCCAGATGGGATACATGTTCCGCAGCAATCCGGCGATACAGTTTTCGCAGAGGATTGTCCGGGAAGGCTGGCTGGGCGAGATATTCGAGATCCAGGCGAACATGAGCCACAACTACGGCGGCGATGCATACCAGACGTACCTGGGCGAG
>MHBH01000057.1 GCA_001804805.1 Lentisphaerae bacterium GWF2_49_21 | reverse complement strand
TGGTTCGTTCTTTTTTTCAAGCACCTGAAACAATTTACGCTTCAGCATGACTTGTTATTATTATGAGACTATTAGTAAATTAAGGCGCACACTAAAGTGTGAACTCCAAAATTTGGAGTCCAGCCTTTAGGCTGTCTTCTATTAATTCGAATCTAATTAAACCCAATCATCCAGTAATCCAACAATCCATCCATCCGTCATCCTTTCGGATGACTAGATTTCCATACATGCTTCCACAGACAGCCAGAACAATTTTTCCCTTGCAGGAATCTTCTGTCCAAACTCACGGGGATCCCACTCGATGCCGCTGACATCGTCGCCGCCATATAACAGCTGGCCTATCTGCACTCCTCTGAACTCGCCGACAGCGAAGAGGGCGGCCGCTTCCATTTCGACAGTCAGGCATCCCTGCTTGCGCCGTTTCGCAACCTTCTTTGGAGTCTCACGGTAGAAACCATCGGTGGTCCAGGTCTTGCCTTTTACATAGTGGCAGCTGTGTCGTTTGAGGACACGGATTATCGCAGCAACAGGTTTCGGAGAGGGATATGCGTCCCTGTTTGGCGGAAGGTAATGGTAGGAAGTCCCTTCGTCGCGGAGTGCAGATGTCGGTACGACGATTTGACCGCTGACGATGGACTTGTCGAGGACGCCAGCTCCTCCGCAGGCGACGAATTTCCGTCCACCCCTCGCAATGACTTCCTCGAAGAGCCCGGCGGCGAGGGGGGCGCCGACGGCGGCCTGTACGATGCCGATTGCATGCCCTTTGTATTTGCCGGAGAACACAGGTATTTCACCCATCTCGGACTTGAGCGGATGCAGGGCGCGCAGAGCTAATTTCCTCCGGGACTTTTCAATGACCTCCCTGAAAAAGCAGAGGACACAGCGCTTCGGCATATCACGGTGCCGTATCAGCTTTACCGGCTCGATGACCGCTTTACGCTCCGGGTCAAACTCCAGCAGTGGAATTGAATATTTCATTTTTCTCCTGACAGCGGAACGCTGTTACCTGCTATATTCATTATGTTTAGTAATTTTTCATGGCAACACCAATACACATCAGAGAAAATCCTGCAATGGATATAGTAAGGTGGATCCATGCTTTCCGGAATTCTAAGATTACAAAAACAAGGAAAGGGATGAACGGTATAAGAACAATGGCAATACCCCACCAATAGTTCTTACGGAAAGCTACAATAAGAATACCCACATAGCCAATGAGGCAAATGATCCATCCAAGTAAAGCGATAATTAAACTGGCTTCATTCATTATTCACATACCTAAACTGTTGTTATACGTATGTACGCATTTTTATAGAATAGCACTTTTTTCAGTGCAATACAATACGCCAGGGGATATCGGGAACTGGCAGAACAATTTATTGCAGTTCGGGATTGGAAATCTGTAAATTATAAAGGAGCGCTGGCGTACTTCGAGTACTTGTTCATAGCGGCCTGCTGCGGTGGCCGCAATTTTGTCAATAAGAAACTTTTACCGGTTAAGTAGGGCGGTCATTCCTGGCCGCCAGCTTGTCGGGCTGGAAAGCCCGACCTACTTCAGAGAACAAGAACGCGCAAACATGCGCTAATACCATACTATATACGGCAAGGTAGGTACGGCCTTTAGGCTGTACCATCTTAATTTCATGGGACAGGCTGAAGCCCGTCCCTACTTGAGAACGCGCAAACATGCGCTACTACAAGCGAAAAAGTCCTTGTTTTTAGTCCGACAGGCTTCGTAGGCGACTAGCGCCGGCGCTCCTATTAAATCAAAATGCAGAAATCCAGGCTTATACTGTTTCGCATTCATTGAAATAGTAATTCGGTTAAAGTATGTCGGGTTTTAACCCGACGTTTAATTGGCGGTTTAACCACAGCCATTCGGCGTGGCAAGAAGCCGCCTCACTCTTTGAATGCAACTCGGTATTACTTCCCTGTCCGGAAGACTTCGATGCTGCGCATGTGGACTTTGCCATCGGATTCCAAGATCTGGATTATCACTTCCTTCGCCCGTATCAGCGGGAACTGGCAGATGGCTTTGTGTCCGACATTGTATCCTTCATAGACAGTAATAAGCTTTCCGGTGGTGTAGGGCATGATGGAGATGCGGAAGCGTTTGATCGATTCTCCGTGCTTCAAGTCCTCCTGCAGGATTACGTTGTCCATGTAGATGGATTCCCTGTTACCAAGGAGATAGCTCCAGGTATCGCCTTTCCTCGTGAAGTCTTTTAAGGAAATGACCGGCTTTGAAAAACGATGCCTGATCTCGGCGCCGAACTTCAGCAGGTTCTGTCTGTCCTTTTCAGGAAAGAGTCCGCGCCGGTCAGGTCCGATGTTCAAAAGCATGTTGCAGCCGCGTCCTACCGAATAATAATAGATGCCGACAAGCTCCTCCGCGCTTTTTGCGGTATGTCCATCCTTGTCGCTGTAGAACCAGTTGAAATCCCGCATCATGAAATCGCATTCTGCAGGAAGCCACAACTTCTTCTTCAGTTTTTCCTTCTTGCTTGTCATGACCGAGAAGTCGACGGCATCGACGGTATTCCATATTGGCATTGGAGCGATTCCTGATTCGTTGCCGATCCACCTGTAATCCGGATCGCCCATGTTGAAGATGAGGATCTTCGGCTGCATTTTGCGAACTTCGCGCATGATGCGCGGCCAGTCGTATTTATGCCCCTCGGAACCGCAGCCGTCGAACCACAGCATGTCGATCTGCCCGTAGCCGGTGAGTATCTCGCTGATCTGGTTTATGAAATAATCGTCATAGGACTTGCTGTCGGGATAAGTTTTAGTGGTGGCGTCTGCCGGAGAATAGTAGAGCCCGACCTTCAGTCCGTGCCTGCGGCAGGCGCTTGTATATTCCTTCACCACATCACCGCGTCCATTCTTCCATGGCGAGGAGGCGACGCTGAAATCGGTGTATTTTGAAGGCCAGTTCGCGAATCCGTCATGATGCTTTGCCGTCATCACCATGTATTTCGCGCCTGCATCGGCGGCGGACTTCGCCCAGTTGTTGCAGTCGAGTTTCTTCGGATTGAACTTTGCCGGATCCATGGGCTTGCCGTCCCAGTCGTGGTGTCCTTCGCAGAATGTCCTGATCCCGAAATGGAGGAATATTCCGAATTCCCAGTCCTGGAATTCAAGCTGGCGTTTCGAGGGAATGCATTTTTTCATATGAGAAAAATCCTTTAAGATTATCTTGTTATTAATTTGTACGAAAGTTCGAAGGAGCGCTGACCTCAAGGTCGGCATCAGGAGCCGGTCTGGAGACCGGCGCTCCAAATTACAGGCGAGACGCCTGTACCACATTCTTTACCGACGACTATTTCTTTACTTAACAATATACACCGGCGTGGTGCCGACAGCTACAGCTCCGTCCGTCAATGCCATTTCATTTCCCCAGATGTCCAGGACCGATGCGCCCGCAGGCGGCTGCATCTTCTTCTCCTGACCGTCCACGCTCCAGCTGACGGTGACCTGTCTGCCGCGGATCGGTTCAAAGGCGTATGACTCTACGCCATCCGTCTCCGTGCGTTCCTTGAATGCTGCGCCATCCGTGAGCCATGCGAATATCGCACGTGCCGCGAGCAGGGGTTTTATTGCGCGTCCTGCCTCTGTGGCGCGGCATGAGTTTTCGCCTTCCGCCGGATCAAGATGAATCGCGTAATAGAAGAACTTCTGGACTCCGGCTGCGCGAAGGCAGGTGTCGAAGCGAACGATGTATGCGGGCTGGACGTTGTATTTCAGTCCATTTGCATTCGGCTTCAGGAAGGAGCCAAGCTCGAAAACGCCGCCTTCGGTGTTCCATATCGGTTTGACTTTTCCAAAACGTTCCTGCCATTTGCGCCACTGGTCGGCCTGCTGGAGGCATCGGTTCGCTGTTCCGGCTCCGCCGGCAATTGCATCGCTGTAGTCGTGGAATGAGAACACATCGAACACGTCCGTTCCGCCCTGCAGCGCGCCTTCGGTCCACTTGTCATGGCCTGCGTAAGCGTCAACGCCGACAATGGTTGCGGACGGATTGTTCTTTGCGGCCGATTCCTTCGCCTGCCGCATGAACTCGACATACATCTTGGGATCTCCGCCGGCTTCGAGGAACCACTGTCCCCACGGCTCGTTCCAGATCTCCCAGTGGTCGATGCGCCCCTTGTAGTGGGTGATGGCGGTGTCGCAGTAGTTGCGCCATTTCTCCTTCCAGTCGGCGCGGGTCGGTATCGTCCAGAAGCTCCAGTATCCGCCGCGGTCCTTGCTGCCCATCCATGGCGGTGCGCCGTCGAGCATTCCAAGGATCATCAGCCCCTCCTTCTTCGCCTGTGATATTCCTTCGTCGTAGAACTTGTATTCGCCTTCAACAGGTTCAAGGGACTTCCATTTTGCGATCATCGATGAGTCGTGCAGGCGCACCCAGCGCTGTCCGGTCAGCCTGGCGATCTGTATATACTCTCCGACCATCGGCGTGTGGATCCCGAAATACGAGTTCCTTCCATCGCCCATTTCCGCCGGACGCGGAATTCGCGCCCAGGTGAGCTCTTCAGTGTGCGAGATCTGTTTGCCTTCGGCGTCAACGAGCATTGCGTTCAACTTGAACATGCCGCGCTTGAGATTGTCGGCATTGATTATGAACATTCCGTCGCCTGTAAGCTTGAAGCTGCTCGCACCGAGTTCTTTTCCTGAAAAATCCTGGACGACTATCTTTGCCTTGACATCGTCCTTGGGCGAGGGGGCTGCTGAGATCTTGAACATGGCCTTCTCCTCGTCGAAGAAAATGTGCCCGACGCGGTCGGTGTCGATCATGAACTCATAGGGAAATGAAGATGAATATTCCTTTGAAGGTTCCGCCTTCGCCTCAAGCATTATTCCGTCGACAAAAACGGTGTAGTCCTCCTTGTCCTGCGGGAAATTGATCTGCAGCCAGGTGAACTTCTTGAAGGTGTCGAGTTTGCCGCCGAACGTGAAACGTTTCCATTCGGGACCGACGGACAATTTTGGAGACCATATTTTCGTGTCGGCCAATCCCAGATGGATTTTCACTTCGCGCGTCGCCTTGAGCCAGATGCTGATGCTGTATGCCTGGCCCTTGGACGGAATTATCATTGGAGAACGCAGAGTGCCGGAGCTTTCCTTCGGAATCTCGATGGACATTGATTTGGAGCCTGCCGCTCCATCATCAGCGGACTTGGGCCGGATGTCACGGAATTTCAGGGAATCGGAACCTTCGGCGTGGTACGCCCAGTTTCCAGGAATGCCTGCTTCGAAGGAGGCGTTTGCCAGCATGTTCCCCTCGGGCGGTGGCACGGGCTTAAATTCGACGATGTCGATATTGGCGTCATCCATCCAGAAAGATGACGGTGAGTTGACCCATATCATGAAAAACACCTTGTCGTCCTTCGGCATCTCCGCCTCGATGGAGTATTCGCGCCATTCAGGGGAGAGGGTTGCGGACTCGGTGCCGATCGTCTGATAAGGGGCGTCCGCCTGGCGGAAGCCGTAGGTTATCGTTGTCCCGCCGGTTCCGCGCAGCCAGAGCCTGCCACGGTAGATCTTCCCTTTTTCCGCCTGGAAGGAATGTGTGAACTGCACCGCGCCGGAAGTGACGCGTTTTACATCGATGTGCTGTGAAAGTTTGCCGGAATGCGGATTGACTTCGTCACCGGAATATGAGACTCCGACTTCGGCCCATGACGAGTTGTCGCCCCAGTTCGCGCCGGTCTCACCGCTGATCTCGGCGTTCGCATTCCAGCTCTTGTCCTTCTGCGGTACAGGATTGAACTTCGCTTCGAAATCATCCTGGAACACGGACTGTCCGAACGCGCTTCCAAGCATGGAAAATCCGAGGAAGGCACCGAGCGATGCACAAATTATTCGCATAGAATCTCCTGTCTGATATTAAAATTTCACTGAAACTTAAAGGCCTGCTTAGTAATGCGTTCATCATATAGTTTACATTGAGGAACGCCAACCTCCAGGTCGGCATCAAGAGCCGGTCTGGAGACCGGCGTTCCTTACTAATTCCTGAAACTCGGGATCACCCAGTTGCCGGTGACCATCCATGCATCGCCTCCGGGCGGCGCGGTAAAAGTGTCGCTGACATTCATCTTGACCGAGTGTCCGTCGCAGAAGAGCCAGTTCTGCATTTTTCCGTGGATGACAGTGCTTGCGCTGCTGATATAGTGGTTGGGCCCGTCGCAGTTGGCGCCTATCTGGAAACCTGCTACATTGATCCCCTTGCTGCCGTTCCTGGGCTGGAATTCCACGAGCATCAGGGTGTCGGCGTCGCATTTTGTTATTTTAACTCCTCCTGTATCGCTGGTTTCGCTGCACCATGATCCCGAACCGCGCATTGTGTACGGTTCGCCTGTTCCGCTCCTCGGAGTTGGCATTGCATAACTGCGGACTCCTTCTCCTTTTCCTGGAACCGCGCCCGCCCAGCCGGGAACTTCGCGGTCAAGGGAGTCTTCAGCGCAGGTCAATATATCAGACTTCCTGAAATAAGTGTAGTTGACCCGGTTGTTGCGTCCGAGTCCGATGTTGTCGGCTATTGCAGTGTCCCATGGAACCCACTGGTTATCACCGCCGCCCGCATATCCCTTGAACGCGTATGGGAGATATTCATTATTCTCGCCGGTGTACATGATTAAACCAAGCCCGAGCTGTTTCTGGTTGTTCATGCATGCTATTGCGCGGGCCGTGGCCTTTGCCTTGCTGAGTGCAGGGAGGAGCAGGGCTGCCAGAATTGCGATGATCGCAATTACGACGAGTAATTCGATCAATGTAAACATTGAGCGAATTATTCGTCGCCCTGAGCTTGTCGAACGGGCCACACAACTAGCCGTTAATAACTCAACAAGTGTGGATCCATGGCATTTCATAAGGCGCACTCCTTATTATTATATTTGTTTGGATTTTTTATTTTGTGTCCGCTTGTTCCCGCCGGGTGATTCAATTGGACGGCAGCTTTCACCGGGTTCCCAGACCGGCATGGTGATGCAGGACGGGATTTGATCCCATGGAGAATCGATCTTCCTGATGAGCATTTCTACGGAGCGTCTGCCAAGTTCGCCTTCGGGAAGGATTATGTTATCGAGCTGTATCCCGAATGATTTGTCCTGATGGTCTCCGTACATTACGAACGAGACATCATTGGGAACGCGGAGCCCCTTGAACGACAGTTGAAGGAGGAAGAAGGCGGCATCCGGCTGCTGGTATCCGATGACGGCGGTAGGATGATCCTTGCCGAACGAATCCCACCAGGTGTTGAATGACTGGCGCTTTTCATTGTGTTTTGATGACATGATCCCGATCGGCATCGGCGTGAGTCCACATTCGTTCATCCCCTTGAGATATCCGTCCTGTCGTTGAATTACACTGTGCGGTTCCTGCGCAGGCGGAGGCGTCGGGAAGGAATGGAGGAATGCAATTCTGCGATGACCCATTTCAAATAATCTGCGTACCGCCATCGCCGTGCCTTCGCTGTCATTTGGATATACGCAGTCGAAGGGGAGGTTGCGGTTTATCCAGATCGCGGGGATCCGGTATCTCTTGATCAGTTCATCCAGAGTTGCGGGAACCATGTGTGAGTAATTAAGGAGAAGTCCGTCGGCTGAAAGTTCGAAGAGGACTCTTGGCATCAGTTCTTCGGAAGTGAGCTTCACGTCGGAGAACCTTGAGAAGATGACGAGCTTGTTGTGTCTTTCTGCTTCATAGAGGATTGCGTCCTGCAGTGAAAGCGGCATATAGCTGCGGTGTCCGTCGGTGCTGAGGAGAACGGCGAGGGTGTCTGTCTTTCCATTCCTTATCGCCCGGGAGCTTGCGTTCGGGCGGTAGCCCATGCGTAGGGCGGTGCTGCGGATGCGTTCCCTGAGCTCCGGGCTTACCTTCGGGCTGTCGGTGAACGCGCAGGAGACCGTCGCCTGGTTGACTCCGAGCATCTGTGCTATTTCGGCCTGTGTGATCGCTGATTTCATGTCTTCTCCTGTCTTTTTCTTGTTATACCATACGTATGGTATTTATGGTATTCAAGCGGAAAGCTGAAGAAATATTGAAAAATTATTTTCAGGCGTCTACCGCCATGCCTGTTCAGGTGCCATATGGTGAAAAGAGGGATGATGCCAGCCGGAGTCAGTATATTTTCTTGGAAATTCCGTTTGACATTTCAATTGCAGATTGTAAAATAGGTTAAACGAATAACCTAAGCTGGCATTGCATGACGAACATAAAGGACATAGCGAAAAAGGCGGGCGTTTCGACTGCGGCCGTCTCAATAGCCCTGCATGGAGGTTCAGGAAGGAAGAGAGTCTCCAGTGAACGCGCAGAACAGATCCGCAGGATCGCCTCAAGCCTCAACTACCGTCCGAATTCAGCGGCAAGGATGATGACTTCGAACAAGACGAGGCAGATCGGCGTCCTGCTGCGGAACGCTCCCGACATCCCGATGCGCAATCCCGCCAACTTCGAAACGATCCTTGGTATAGGGGAAGTCCTGTCCGGCGCAGGCTACCTGCAGGTGCTCGTTCCTCTCAGTAGGATCGAGAATGAGATAAGCAGATCCAACAGGGTCTTCAGCGAACGGCTCCTTGACGGCATAATTGTCATGGACGTACATTCAAGCAGGCTCTACGCGTTTGTAAGGCGCAACTTCCGGCATTCGATATTTCTTGACACAAACTGCTGGAACAAGTTTTCCTGCCTGAGAAGGGATGAGAGGAAGTCTGGCGCACTGGCGGCGGAAGCGCTGAAAAGATCCGGATATAAAAAAATAATTTATGTTGGGCCGGGCAGGGGGCAGTCTCCGCACTACAGCGTCCTTGAAAGATTTGAAGGTGTGAACGAAGTTCTTGGCACTGCCGACGGCGTGGCATTTGAAACCGAAGAAGTAAACGGCGCCGAATATCTGGAGAACTTGAAATTACACCTGTCCCGGGAGACGGGCATCATCTGCTATGACACGCTTATCGCCAGGACCGTCCATTCCCATTTGTCGCAGTCCGGACTTGTGCCTCCTCGCGACTACGGACTTGCCTGCTGTGACGATTCGCATGAGACGTATCTGACGTTCCCGATGCTCAGCAGGGTCGACTTCAACCGTTATGAGATGGGAAAACTTGCCGCGGAGATGATTGTAGGATCAATGGAATCGAAGAAACGTCCTCCGTCAAGGCTTTTCGATGTCTCGTGGATTCCGGGCGGAACGATAAAATCCAAAGGATGAATGGATTGTTGGATGACCCGCCTTCGCTGAGAAGCCACGGCGCGGTATGATGGATGATTGGGTTAAAATAATTTAAAATACGCAATCATCCAACCATCCATTAATCCAATCATACGTAAATTTAAAATTAGGAGGGGAAAATGAAAAGACTGATGATGATGGCTGTGCTGGCGGTAGCGCTCTGCGCGCTGGCGGAGGATCTCAAGCCCGAGGGAAGGTTCGATGTCGACGGGACCAAGGACGGCATCACTTTGAAAGCCGAGGAGCTTTCGCCGGGAGGATGGACCGGCAACGCCTCCTGGATGGATGCAACGAAGAGCAAGCAGTTTGCAATGGTGACTTTTCCAGCCGGAGCAGAATGGAAGAACGGTTCGTTCTCGTTCACTCCCGACAAGGATGGGATTGTAACTGTTTTTCTACGCAGCCGGTGGGTTGATAAGGGTAAAACTGCGCCGTGGACGCTCTTTGACGACATAACTGTCGAGGGTTCCGACCTCAAGAACGGAGATTTTGAAAAGGATTCCCCGGACTGGATCATGAGTGGCGAAGGGGACAATAAAGCCTCAATTGTCGGAAAGGGGCATTCAAGCACATATGCCATTATGGTGTCACACGATTCGTTCGCATCCCAGACAATGAAGGTAAAGGCGGGGAACAAGGTCAAGGTCAGCTACTGGTACAAGTCGGCGGAGTAGTAATACATATGGTTTTTTTGTCTTTACGTCAGGTGCCTTGGCCTGACTTTGCGCGGCCCCCCTGTGCCGATTTGTTTTTATTTCCGATTTTACCTGAATTCAGAATCCAAAGCGGCAGAGGGCTGCCGCAGTTAAAAGATTCGCTTCCCGCTTCGTCCGCTGTAACGGAACTACGAGGGACAGGACGGAGGGCCAGGCTACGTTGCGGAATTTTTATCTCTCTTCGAAATACTTCTTCACCTTCTTGTGGACGGCAAGCGTCCTTTCAGCCAGCTCCTTCATCGTTGTCTCCTGGAATCCGAACACAAGAGGCTTGATCGTGTCATTAAGGGCAGGGGCCAGCTTGCCGCCGAATTTCTTCTTGCCTGCCGCCGCGCCGACGATCGAGCCCGTGCTTGCGCCGTTGCAGTCGGTGTCCAGTGCGCCCATCACGGAAATGCAGATCGACTTGTCTGGATTCATCTTGCCGTAGAAAAGGGACATCACGACGATTAAAGCATTGTTGACCGTGTGTACCGGGCTCATGGCAGAATATCTTGCCTCGAGCTTTTCCATGAATGATTCGAAGTCCTTGCACTGTTTGATCCATTTCAAGGCCTCCCTTACGCCTTCCGCGAGTCTGCAGTTCTTCGGAATCTCGGAAAGACCGATCTCGACTATCTTATGAGGATCTGATTCGACAAAAGAAGCTGCGATCATCGCGGCAAGGAACATTTCCCCGTAGATTCCGTTGGCGGTATGCGTCCAGTGCGCGTCGCGCCATGCGAATTCCGCAGAGAGCTCAGGGTTTCCTGCGCAGGCATACGCCCAGCCGTCCGCCCTGATCTGCGCGCCGATCCATTCGCGGTAGGGATTGTTGAACCTCCTTGTGAATTCCGGGGTCGTGTATGTTGACTGACCAGCGGAACGTATCCTTGGAGTCTTGATGTTGAAGTTGAGTATAGCCTGCGTCTCCGCGGTGCAGATCGCATAGTAGGGCAGGGAACTGTTCCAGGTCTTTGCGACATCATCCCACTTGAAGTCCGGACCTTTCTCCTCGAGCACCTTAAGGCCGATGATCGAATAATGGATGTCATCGTCAGGCTCCATGAACTTGATGTTCTCACGCCAGGACTTCTCGCAACCGAGTTTTATCTGGTCTTTTGATTCCTTGCCGCTGAAGTAATAATCGAGGGGCCAGTGACCGCGGTTCTTCAGATAAAGTCTTATTGCCTTCCTGCCGTTGAGCCCGAGTTCCTTTCTTCCGCCCATTCCAAGTCCTTCAACCGGCTTGCCAAGGGCACAGCCTGCTGCACGGCCTGTCCAGGCGCCGTGGAGACGGTCAAGAAGTTCGGCGTCGCTGTAGTTCATTTTCAGCTGACGCGGGCCTGCCGGACGTTCCTTCTTGATCCCTTCGAGATCATTCGGCTGGACATATTTGAAATCCGGATCCCTTGGAAGGTTTTTGAGCTTCTCTGTCAGTTCAATGATTTTGCATTCGTTGTTGGCGTCAAAGGTCCCATGAAGGGAATTGATCTCCTCCTTCAGTTCCTGCGGGACGATGAATCCTTCGTATTCTGCCTGTTCCACTTCACTTTTCAGAAGCTTGACTCCCGAATCCCAGCCAGTGATAACCATTGTAAAACTCCTTGGATTAATGGATGTATGGATGGTTGGGTAGTGGATTGGAAATATATTTGCATCCATCCAGTCATCCAGTCATCCTTTCTTTTCCCCTAAGTTATGGTATATTATAGATATAACAACGCTAAAAATACCATAAACTATGCAGAAAAGACCATTATATAAGTTCGGATACTCGGAGATAGGGCTTCCGGAGACTTTCCCCCTTGTCGTCTCACCCTTGTTTGAACAGGGTGACAAGGAGATTGCCGCCCTCCATGCGCACAATGTCATTGAGTTCGGAATTTGCCTCGATGGCAGTGGAATATTCGTCGTCGAAGACAAGATCCTGCCGTTCCATGCCGGAGACGCATCGATAATCACAAACAAGGAAATGCATCTTGCCCAGAGTACGAAAGGCACGAGCAGCCATTGGTATTGGATATATGTGAATCTCGAGAAGCTCCTCTATCCGGCATTCCATAATTCTGAAATAGCCGGGACCGACTGCCTTGCCGGACCGAAGTTCAATAACATCATCCATGCTTCAAGGTATCCGCAGATATGCGCGCTGGTAAAACAGATTGGTGAAATCCATTATGGCAGGAGGCCATATAAGGAGGAACGGATCATCTCGACGCTTTGTCTTTTGATGGCTGAGCTAAGAGTCGTTTTTAAAACAAGCAAGGCTGTTCCGGAAACGACAACTCGTTCCTGCTTCGAGCCCGACACTCTCCAGCGGATCCAGAAGGCCGTTGCCTATATCACCAATCATTATACTGAAAAGATCAAGGTCAGTGAGCTCGCTAAGCTCAGCGGACTGAGCCTTACTCACTTCAGGAGGCTTTTCGAGAAGGCGCTCGGAAAATCACCGGTCCAGTATCTCTCTCAGGTCCGTATCGCAATGGCGTCTGCAGAACTCAAACATAGCAGGAAGCCGATAAGCATGATCGCATACGAGTCGGGATTCAGGACCCTTTCCAGCTTCAACAGGCACTTCAGGAAACAGACCGGCATGTCGCCGAGGGAGCAGAGAAGAAAGTAATCAGTAATCAGATGCCGGAGAAGAAAGGGCATCTAAAAACGGAAATCGGCTTTAATCCATCAGATCCGCCTTGATTTCTCAGTGGTCCCAGCCTATCTTGCCGTCCTTGTAAAATTAAAATTACTATCAGCCTGAGATGCCTATGAAAAATAAATTCCAGAAGACAATCTGTCTGGATTCAGACACTGGAAATGTTATATTCGACGTAGAGATGTGGCAGAACGGGATAGTGAAATGCCCGCAATGCACGATGCCGATCGAGTCCAAGGAAAAGATACTTGGTATACATCCTTGCCCGAACTGCCAGTCTCCTGTCTTCTTCCCGTGCAAGATGAAGGATTATGTTCTCTATTCCACGCTCGGGACGGGAGGTCTTGGCCGAGTATTTCTTGCAATAAAAACCAACGAGCCTGGCAGGAAATACGCTGTGAAGGTTTCAAACCATGCTTTCACCGGCGACGAATATTCGCTCAAGATACTGCTCAGGGAGGCGAACACAGGGCTTGATCTCGGCAAGCATCCGAACATCGTCGAAATCCTTGACGTGGACATGGTAGGCAACCTTGTGTTCGTTGTCCTTCCGCTGATTGAAGGGATGAGGCTTGACAGGATTGTTTCATATTCAGGTTTCCTCTCGGAGAGAAAAGCCCTCCATCTGGTTTCCCAGATAATAGAGGCGGAGATTCATATTTGCAGCAAAGGATTCCTTTACAGGGATCTCAAGCCGGAAAACATAATTGTTGACAAGGGCGGCAACGCCAAGCTTTTTGACTACGGCCTTACCATAAAGAAGGAGGATGCGAGCCTGGCCGGGAAGCTGGAATACTCCGACGACATAGAAGGCTCCCCCTATTACATTCCCCCGGAAAGGATTCTGGGACTTCCTGAAAATGAATCAAGCGAAATATACAGCCTGGGAATGATGCTTTATCATATGCTTAAAGGACAACCCTATTTTTCAACTGTCACGGAACTGGAGCAGATTGTCCGGTCGCATGTCCTCGATCTTAAAGGTATCTCCGTCGCAGATGAGATGAAACGGTGCACCACCGGGACGATAAGGCTGATTGACAGGATGATAACAAGGATGCCGGCCATGAGATATCAGACTCTCGATGAGCTCAGGATAGATGTCCGGGACATACTTTCGGAAGTTGCCACGACCAAGACTATAAAACTGAAAAAAAGCGATTTGTTCAAGGACGGCAAGGTCCCGGGGGAAGACTTGAGAGGGCAGTAATCTGTAATCTCAAATAATCCATCAATCCATTAATTTGTCATCCAGTGTGATGACTCTGAAAGCATTGAATATGTTCGTAGTTAAGCTCGTGAGAGCTGTTCTTGAATTGATTTCAATCAGTGTCCAATCTGCTTGATAAGAATCGAAGAGATGATTGATCTGAATTCGAATGGATTATTGATGAGCGAAGCGAATCTTTGGAGTGCGGCAGCCCTCTGCCGCTTTTGATTCTGATTTCAGGGAATATCTGGAAATAAATGCAAAGCGGCACAGGAGTGCCGCAGTCCAAAGTCAGGCCGGAGCGCCTGACATAAATACGAAAAATTCAAGAGATAAATTCTTAACAAGATTGCTGCTCCCAATCGCGAGGATCGCGGTGGGAGACCATATATAGCTAATAGTCAAGATTATAAAAAAAGAAGGGGCGCAGTTTTTGCTGCGCCCCTGTATTGTTTTCTGCGAATTCCGCAGAAAGTTATTTCTTCTTCCCTGATTTCGCCTTGATCGCGGCCTGTGCGGCTGCGAGCCTGGCGATCGGAACGCGGAACGGACTGCATGAAACGTAGTTCAGCCCGGTCTTGTAGCAGAACGCGACAGACTTCGGTTCTCCGCCCTGTTCGCCGCAGATTCCGATCTTCAGCTTCGGACGTGTCTTGCGTCCATACTGGACCGCATGCTTGATCAGGAAGCCTACGCCGTCCTGGTCGATCGTCTGGAAGGGATCCACGTCGAGGATCTTCTGGTCAAGATAGTCATTCATGAATCCGCCGATGTCGTCGCGGCTGAATCCGAACGTCATCTGGGTCAGATCGTTCGTTCCGAATGAGAAGAAGTCCGCGTCTTCCGCCATCTTGTCGGCGAGAATTGCAGCACGCGGTATCTCGATCATTGTTCCGTAGAGGAATTCAATTTTCCTGACGTTGAACTTCTTGCAGACTTCAGCGGCAATCTGGTCGACAAGCTTGCGCTGATGCTTGAGTTCCTTCACATCGCATGTGACCGGAACCATGATTTCAGGCTTGCAGGCGATTCCCTTTTCCTTCTTCAGCTCAAGAGCAGATTCGAAAATGGCGCGGATCTGCATCTCGCTGACTTCAGGATAGCTGACTCCTAGGCGTACGCCGCGGTGTCCCATCATCGGGTTGGATTCGTGAAGGCTGTCGCCGCGTTTCTGGATCGCTTCGCGGGTGATTCCGAGAGCTTTTGCAAGCTCGTTCTGCTTCTCCTCGCCCTGGGGGACGAACTCGTGGAGAGGCGGATCAAGGAGACGGAATGTAACCGGCAGCCCCTTCATCGCTTCAAGTGTAGCCTTGATGTCCTTCTTCACGAACGGATAAAGCTCGTTCAGAGCCTGCTTGCGCTCTTCAAGCGTGTTGCTGAGAATCATCTTGCGGAGGTAGAAAAGAGGCTTCTCGCTTCCTACGCCGTAGAACATGTGTTCGGTACGGAACAGTCCGATGCCTTCTGCGCCGTAATTATACGCGACTGCGGCGTCTTCAGGCGTGTCGGCATTGGTCCTGACTCCCATTTCACGGAACTTGTCTACGATCTCCATGAACTTCTTGAATCTCGGATTTTCAGTCGCCTCCATCATGTCGAGAGCGCCGGAATAGGCATATCCCTTTGTCCCGTTCATGGTGATGATGTCGCCGGCCTTGAATGACAGGCTGCCGATCTTCATGGTTTTTGCATGAACATTGACGTCGATTTCCGCGGCGCCTACGATACAGCATTTTCCCCAGCCGCGGCATACGAGTGCGGCATGGCTTGTCATTCCACCGCGGGCAGTGAGGATACCCTGCGCTGCGCGCATTCCTTCAACGTCCTCGGGATTCGTCTCTTCGCGGACGAGAATTGTCTTTACGCCTTTTTTCGCCTTTGCGACGGCGTCTTCCGATGTGAAGACGATTTCACCGCAGGCTCCGCCGGGTCCGGCGGGGAGTCCTTTGACAAGCGGTTTGACCTTGGCTTCAGCTGCAGGATCAACGATCGGGTGGAGAAGCTCGTCGAGCTGAGCTGGAGAAACGCGCGTTACGGCGTCCTTCTCGGTGATCATTTTTTCCTTCAGCATGTCCATCGCCATGTTGAGGGCGGCCGTGCCTGTGCGTTTTCCGACGCGGCACTGGAGCATGTAGAGTACGTTTTCCTGGATCGTGAACTCGATATCAAGCATGTCCCTGTAGTGTTTTTCAAGCCTGCAGCGGATATCATAGAGTTCCTTGTAGGTCTTCGGCATGGCCTTCTGTAGGGAGACGAGCTGCTTGTTCTGCTCGTTCTTGGTGTCGTCGTTGAGAGGGTTTGGCGTCCTGGTTCCGGCAACAACGTCTTCGCCCTGTGCGTTGACGAGCCATTCACCGTAGAAATGATCGTCGCCGGTGGCGGGATTCCTGGTGAACGCCACGCCTGTGGCGGATGTGTCCCCCATGTTTCCAAACACCATGGACTGTACGTTTACAGCGGTGCCCCATTCATCCGGAATTCCTTCGATCCTGCGGTATGAGACGGCCTTCTTGCCGTTCCAGCTCTTGAATACGGCGCCGATTCCGCCCCACATCTGTTCCATGTGGTTGTCAGGGAATTCTGTGCCAAGGACTTCCTTGACCTTCTTCTTGAATGTCTCGCAGATTACCTTGAGATCATCTACGGAGAGGTCGGTGTCGGACTTGTAGCCCTTCCTGTGCTTGAGCTCGTCGAGGATTCCATCAAGCTGCTTGCGGATTCCCTTGCCTTCGGCGACTTCGATGCCTTCGGCCTTCTCCATGACGACGTCGGAGTACATCATGATGAGGCGGCGGTATGCGTCGTACACGAAACGGGGGTTGCTGGTCTTCTTTATGAGGCCGGGGATGGTCTTGGAGCAGAGGCCGACGTTGAGGACGGTCTCCATCATTCCGGGCATTGAATTCCTGGCGCCTGAACGGCAGGATACGAGGAGGGGGTTGCTCTCATCGCCGAACTTCATCCCCATTTCCTTTTCAGTCTTTGCGAGTGCGGCTTCAACCTGGGCCTTGAGTTCCTTCGGATATTTGCCCTTGAGTTTGAAATACTCCACGCAGCATTCGGTGGTGACTGTGAAACCGGCTGGAACCGGAAGCCCGATCTTCGCCATCTCAGCGAGGTTCGCACCTTTTCCGCCCAGCAGTTCCTTCATTTCGGCCTTTCCTTCAGCTTTCCCCCTGCCGAAGGTGTAGACAAATTTCTTCGCCATTGTGTCCTTCTTTCGTTTAAAATTGATATGGGTTGAATTTATTGGAAAACAAACTCGTTATTTTAAGTCAACATAACGAAAATACAAAGCGGAAACCTTGTTTTTGTGAAAAATATAACATCAGGAAAAGAGGTGGGTGCGAAATGTTCCTTTTGTACAGTTCAGAAGCTTTCGAACGCCTGTACGATCTTCACCTCGTCAGGATGGTCCTTGTAGTTCAGCAGGATGAATGAGCCGTTGATCTTGGCGCTGAAATCAACCCCGAGGATCGTGATCAGCCCCTTCTGGTAGATCTTGTCAAGCTTGTCCTTCTGCTTCTGGATCTTGGTGTCATACTTGAACACCTGTATGTCGGCACCGTCTATTTTTACGACGATGCCGTCCTCGGCAACGATCATTTCGAAGAGGGCGGGATGGAATGCTTCGATGTTTATGCCGCTGGCCTTCATGTGATCTACGAGATCGACGATCGTCTTGCTGTTGTTGTCCTTCTTGAAGATGCTGAAGCAGCCGGAGAGCATGAGGATTAGCGCCGCCGCCAGCATGATTGAAGAAAGATATCCGGAGGATGATTTGCGCATTGGCTTATTTCCTTAAATAATAACGGGTTTTGTAAGGAAAAAAATCTAACATGAATTATATTCTTTACAAACATTTTTTCATCGTCCGGTGAAAAAATATGAGGGGCCCCATGTACAAGAAGGCAAGATCAGTGCTCAATGCCAGGATAAATGTCGGCTATGACTACAATGTCCACTTCACCAGGGGTGTCTTCTCCCCGGGGAACCCCCTCCTGAAGAAGGTCGTTGTCTCAAGGGAGCTGAGGCGCAGGCACAAGGTCATATTCTTCGTGGAGAAGGAGATTGTCCTGCATCATCCACTCCTCCCGGGCAGGATATCGGCATACTGCAAAAGGCATTCCAGCGCAATATCACTCGTCGCCGCCCCGGTCGTCATGGCCGGCGGAGAGGACGGGAAGAATTTCAGGCTCATCGAAAAGATGTGCAGGATAATGTCCGACAGGCATCTCTGCCGGCAGTCCTTCATATGCATTGTCGGAGGAGGGGCCTTCCTTGACACGGTCGGTTTCGCCGCATCGGTGGTCCACCGCGGCATCAGGCAGATCCGCGTGCCTACGACCGTCCTGGCGCAGGATGATTCCGGTGTCGGCGTAAAGAACGGCATAAACCTGTTCGGTGTCAAGAACTTCATCGGCACCTTTGCGCCCCCGTTCGCAGTGATAAATGATTTCAACTTCCTCGACACCCTGGAGCAGCGCGACTGGATCTCGGGCGTGGCCGAGGCCTTCAAGGTTGCAATGATAAAGGATGCGGAGTTCTTCGGCTGGCTCTGCGGTAGCACCGCGCAGCTGAAACGGCGCAACAGGCCGGCGATGGAGAAACTAGTGAAACGCTGTGCCGAACTCCACGTCATGCACATACAGAACAGCGGCGACCCCTTCGAGTTCGGAAGCGCAAGGCCTCTGGATTTCGGACACTGGTCCGCGCACAAGCTCGAGATGCTGAGCGGCGGTAAGCTGCGCCATGGCGAGGCTGTCGCGATAGGACTTGCACTGGATTCGTATTACGCCCTTGAAAAAGGACTTCTCTACAGGAAGGATTTCGAGACACTGTTGCTTTCGCTGGAAAAACTGGGGTTCGCCCTATGGTCGGATCTGCTTTTGAAGAAGGACAGGCGCGGACGCTACGTGATATTCTCCGGTATCCAGGAGTTCCGTGAGCACCTCGGCGGCGAACTCCACATAACCCTGCCCAACGGACTCGGCAGGAAGACTGAAGTGAATGAGTTAGATGAGGAAATACTGGTGGAAGGGATCAAATATCTTAAGAGGCGGGTGGAAGCCGGATGAATATTGGACATTCAATGAACTCAAAGTTTAAAGGGGAAGAGCCATGTCTGAAGAAAAGAAATCGGGTTGTTTCAAGTATCTGGTGATCGGCTGCGCAATCATAGTGATATTGTCGGTGATTGCCGCAGTGGTGGTATTCTTCGGGGCAAAATCCTTTGTTTCGGGAATGGCGGGGAAATATACTGAAAAGACACCAAGGACGCTGCCTGTGCCTGTGGCTTCACAGCAGGAATCCGACGCCGTGATCAAACGCGCCGATGAGTTTGCTGATGCGATAAAGCAGGACAAGCCTGCACCGGAACTTGTCCTGTCGGCAAATGACATCAACATCCTCATCAACAAGCATCCGGAGCTCAAGAAGGCGGCAGGCATGGTCAATGTGGAGATCGAAGGCGACAAGATAGGCGGACAGCTCAGCGTCCCGCTTGGAGAGTTCAGCAGCATGTTCAAGGGACAGTACCTGAACGGATCGGCAGCCTTCAGGACAAGCATTGAATCCGGACGCCTGATGGTGTTTGCAGACTCAGTTGAAGTCCGAGGGGAAAAGCTTCCTGAGAGCTTCATGAAATCCTTCGGCTCGGAAAATCTTGCTGATGCCGCGAACAAGGACCCGAAGATCGCCCCGATGCTTCAACGGATTGAATCTATTTCCGTGCGTGACGGCTCCGTCCACGTCATCCCCAAGAAGAAACTGCAATAATAATTTTCAATGAAGAACATGCCTTGCGGCATTGACTACAAACGAATGCGGATGATTTTCCTTGAAATTGTATTGTTTGTAGTTACTAATCGTCTCATAATAGTATAGACTTTTATTTATTGTGTGCTATCGTATTGGATATGAGAAAAAATGATGCACGAAAACTTACAC
>MHBH01000056.1 GCA_001804805.1 Lentisphaerae bacterium GWF2_49_21 | reverse complement strand
AAATATTTCTTTTAAGATTCTGCACTTTTACTGCGGCACCCTCCTTGATTTCCTTTATTTCTCCCGCAATCATCTCCAGCGCAGTAATTGCTCCGGCCTGTGCGATTATTGGATTTAGGAACGTGTCTCTGATATACCGCGCCTGGATGACATCCCTTGTAAGAAGACTGCATCTGACACGTGTGCCGCCGAGTCTTTTGGGAAGCTTGCAGTCAAAATGCCATGCGTCGCCGCGCTGGACAAGATACTTGTTTTTCATGGAATTTCCTTTCCCGTTTGTGTGCGTTTGAATATAAAATCAAGACACAAATATGCCAATGAAAGGAATTAATATGCGCGCAAGTCGTTGATAACAAAGCCAATACAAAGTATTGGCGGAGAGGGTGGGATTCGAACCCACGATACCGCAAGCGGTATGGCGGTTTTCAAGACCGCTGCCTTCAACCACTCAGCCACCTCTCCGGATAAAAATGCCCGACGAGCATTTTTATAACTTAATATATGGAAAATACAAGCCTGAACAGTCTTTATTTGGAATTTTCATCCTTTAGGCTGCCCTTGATGCCGTCAACCATTAGCATGGCAATACGTCTGGAAAATTTGACTGGATCGGCTAGAGAAACCCCTTCAGTCAGAAGAGCCTGATCATAGAGAAGTTCTGCATATTCCGCAAGTTTCGGATCAGCAGCATTCTTATTATAAAGGCCCTGCAGTGATTCCACCAGGGGGTGGTCGGGATTGAGTTCAAGTATCCTTTTCATCTTCGGCATTTCACGGTTCATCGCCTTGAAGATCTTCTCCATCTGGATGCTGGGATCATGTTCACCGCTGACAAGACAGCATGGGCTTTCGGTCAGGCGGGATGAAAAGCGTACATCCTTTATCTCGGATTCCAACTGTTTTTTTAGGAACTCAAGGAGAGTCTTGTGCTCCTCTCCAGCCTTTTTCGTCTTGTCTTCCTTCTCGGACTTCGTTTTTTCATCGAGTTCGAAATCGCCTTTTCCAACAGATTTTAGCTTTACACCGGCATAGTCCGGTATTGACTGGAGGATCCATTCGTCGATGGGATCTGTCATGAGAAGTATATCGAATTTCTTTGATCTGAGGAATTCAAGGTGAGGAGATTTCTCCAGTGCCGCCCGCGATTCGCCTGAAACATAATAGATCTCCTTCTGGTCCGCAGGCATTTTTCCGGCATATTCCTTCAGTGACACCAGTTTTCCGGTAGGATTGTCAATGCTTTCGAAGAGAAGGAGTTCGGTAAGTTTGTCCTTGTTCTGGAAGTCCGAATGCACTCCTTCCTTGATGAAGCGTCCGAAATCATTGAAGAAGGAATTGTACTTCTCCCTGTCCTTTTCGAGGAGGTTTTTGAGTTCGGAGATGATTTTGCGGACAAGGTTCTTGTTGATCTTGTGGATTCCGGGATTGTCCTGCAGCATCTCCCTTGAAATATTTAGAGGGAGATCGCTGGAATCGACGACCCCCTTGACGAACCGGAGATAATCCGGAAGCAGGCCGGGACAGTTGTCGGTTATGAAAACTCTTTTGATGTAGAGGTGGACTCCGACCTTGTGATGTTCAGGCATAAGGAGATCAAAAGGAGCTTTTGTGGGAATATAGAGGAGGGCCCTGAATTCTGACGTACCTTCTGCGGAATAATGAATGTGGAGAAGGGGATCTGTTTCGAAATGGGAAAGGTGTCCGTAGAACTGTTTATATTCTTCCTCAGTTATTTCGTTTGCCGGTCTCAGCCAGATGGCTTTCTGTGAGTTGATGACCTCGTCTTCGGGAGCGGAAGACTCATCTTTTTTCTTCTTGACGGAAATCAGTTTTATGGGATGTTCTATGAAATCGGAATATTTTTTAACGATTTCCTGTATTTTCCAGTCCTCGAGGTAGATCTTACAGTCGGGTTTTAGATGAATGGTGATGGAGGTGCCATGTTCGGTGGTATCGGCGTCATCGACAGTATATGAAGATTCGCCTTTTGAAGTCCAGAGCGTGGCTTTTTCTTCGGAGCCGGCCCTTTTTGTAAGCAATTCAATTTTATCGGCGACCATGAACGCCGAATAGAATCCGACGCCGAACTGACCGATCAGTTCGGGAATGTCCTTTGAATCGTTCTTTTTAAGCGAAGCCAGATATTCACGAGTGCCGGATTTTGCAATTGTGCCGATGTTCTCTATGAGTTCGTTCCTTGTCATCCCGATGCCGTTGTCGCTTATCTTGATTATGCCACGGGGCTTGTCAGGCTCAATCTTTATCTGCCATTCCGCCTTGAGAGCCGGATTTGTAAGCGATTCAAATCTCACCTTGTCAATTGCATCGGCTGCATTGGCGATAAGTTCGCGCAGGAAGATATCCTTGTTGGAATACAAGGAATGAATGACCAAGTTCAAAAGTTCCTGGACTTCCGTTTGATATTTTCTAGTTTCTTCAGACATAAGTTTTTATTTCTCCTAATGTATGGATTTTAAGGCGAATCTTCTAAAAGGACGGTAAATTTAACAGAATTGGAGGATTTTAACAGAAGAGATAGGTTTTTTAATGTAAAATTGTATTTTTTGGTGGATAATATTTTTGACATTGCATATAAGGGAGGGTAGATTCCAAGCCTGTCTCTGAAAGTTGAAAATAAAATTTATTAGGAAGAGGAGGTGGAATCATGGCTGATTCTGCTAAGAAACAAAATGGAGGGGAAGAGCTTCTGGCCAATGTAACGAGGTTGGAATCTGATCTTCTGGAAATAGAGAAGGCAAGAAAACAGCAGGCTCTGATAACCAGGGTCGGGCTTGTACTGGTACTTCTTGCTATTATGCTCTTCGCATGGAACATGTGGAATTTCTCAAGAAGCCTGATGCAGCCCGCAAGCCTTGACCAGTTCAGTAAGAAGCTAGGAGAGGACATGCAGGGGCTCATGGGAGATCCTGAAATAAGAAGATTCCAGGACAGCCTGATGAAGCAGGTGTTTCCGGAGATTTCAAACCAGATGATTGAGCGCTTCAAAAAGGATCTTCCAAACTTCCAGGCCAAGGGTAAGAAAGTCTTCAGCAACATCCAGTTATATCTTGAGGGATACATGAAGGACGAACTTGAGAAGGCCCTGGCGGAATCAATTGTTGAGATTGAAAAGGAAATTCATACCACATATCCCAAGGTCTCCACGGAAAAGATAGAAAAAGTGCTTAAAGAGGCTGAGAGTGTATTTATCGAACACATCACCATGACTCTTGAGAAAAGGGTAGAGATGCTGTTTGATGATTTTGAGAAGATGGAAAAGACCATTGACAAGTTCTCGCAGCTTGACGATATGAAACAATTGGAGAAAATGGAAATCAACGATATCAAGCTTGCTCTTATCGAATCGGTTCTTGAGCTTGGTATTTATGAGATCAATCCTGAAAAAGGCAATAGGCCGGCTGCAGTCCATGGAGGTGCAAAATGAATAACAATATTGAAATACTCGCCAAAGTCGACCACCTTTCGAAGGTGATGCAGGAGAAGAAGGAAAAAGCCATTTCCACAACTAAGCTTTATGCGATAGTTTATGGAATAATCGTCCTGTTCGTATTTGGTTATACGACGTTTATTTTCACCAAGCTCAAGGAAGTGACAACGCCAGATTCAGTTTCAGCGATCGTCACCAACAAAATAAAGGAATCGCTGCCCGAATTGAACAATGCGATTATTGAACAGACAAAGAAAAACGCTCCGATTCTCGCCGAAAAGGCGGTTGAGGCTGTTCATGATGCGATTCCAAAGGTGGAAGATATCGTCAAGGATCTCATTAATGAGAACGGAAAACACCTCATTTTGCAGATCAAGACAGAGCTTTTCCCTCAGTTCCTCAAGATAATCAGGAACAATGCCAAGTCGATAAATGAGTCCGCCGATGCATTTACGGACGAGAACACTGCAAAGGAAATCGCCAAGCTTCTTACCAAGGAAATTGAGCGTGAAATAGATTATAATGTGATTGGTGATGAATTCTACGGCAAAATGAATGCCCTGAGAGCTGAACTGGAAAAGATAGCTTCCAAGCCGCTCAACCAGTTGACAGCGAAGGAGATGGCGGAGCGCAAGATCATTGTAAACTGGATTTATCTCATCAAGAAGGGTGAATCAATCCAAAGCATAGCCCATGCTCTTGTAAGCCGGTTTTCATTCATATGGGAGGATTTAATAGAAAGCGTAATCCCAGACCCAGCAGAGAAGGACGAGACCATTTCCGACTGAATTATTCAATAAATCCATGAAAAGGCGGGAAAAATCCCGCCTTTTTTTTTGTATTTACGCGTTTATCTGGGTGTAAATGCCAGTATGCTGGATTATATTAGCGGATTACACAAAAAACGGAATATAAAACTGTATATGGCAGGGACAAAAAAAACTAGGAAGCACACTCCTTCCACCCTGGCAGGATTCTGGAAGTCTGTTAAAAGCCTAGCTCCTGTCTATCTGGAAAAATATCCTGCTGTCAAGAAAAAGCATAAGGATATGGTCAAGGCTTTTCTTGATGAGGTAAACGCCTCTCCTCTGCCCGGTTTGGTCAATGAGAACTTCGTCAATCCTTATTTCAGGGAAAAAGAGATGAAAGTCTGCTTTTCCGGGGATGACAAAGGGGGATTCAGCAAGTGGAGCGTCAAGATCGATTCCGATGAAAATGTTGTAAAAATAGATCCTGTAGGACTTTACAGCTTCATGGAGGAATTCAAGAAGGCTGATGACAAGCTCAAGAAGGCCTGTAAAGACGATAATTTCCTCAAGATGCGCCTCTTCTCCTTCCAAAAAGAGGTTGCGAAGATGCCTGAACATTATTCCCTTTTCCTCGCTGTTCTCAAGGAAATATCCCTGCACAGCCAGATATATGCTGTTGACAGCAAGGGGGCGTTCAGCAGCAATGAGGCGGCGGAATATTTTTCCCTGCTATGGGCTGTGAAACAGTTCGAGGAATTCTATCTGAAGGTCCAGATACGGAACCTGCGTTCCGACTATGGTCTGATATGGCATGAGGGCGAATGGGTTGATGCAGGAAAATAAAGTCCACTTCAATCCTAAAATCATGGCCGTCGGCCTTAATCCAGCTTGGCAGAAAACTCTGCTTTTCCCTGAATTCATCCCCGGAGAAGTCAACAGAGCCGCTAAAATAAGTCTTTTTCCTGCCGGAAAAGGGATTAATTTCGCTAGAGCTGCCGGTATCTGGGGTGCGGAAGTCCTTGTATGCCAATTCCTTGGCGGTCAGACAGGCAAGAATATAAAGGACGGCCTTGCTAAGGAGAGATTAAGGCATCTTACAGTCAATGCAAGTTCCCAGACCCGTACTTGTACCACCTGCCTTTGCGGTAAAAGTGGACAAATGACCGAGCTGATCGAGCCTTCAGCTGAAATTCCGTCGCATCTGGTTAAAACTTTGAAGAATAAAATTCTTGACAGGCTCACTTCCCACTCTGGAATAGCTCTGTGCGGTACATATCCGGCTGGTGTGGGAGCTGACTTCTATGCGGATATCGCAGCTACTGCCCGCAAGTCCGGAAAACCTGTAATGCTTGACGGGGTCACAGGTGTTGGAAAGACACTTGATGCCGGAATCCATGTGCTAAAGGTCAATAAGTCCGAATTCAGCATCCTCTCAGGCAAGAAAAATATTTTCCAAGGCGCGAAATCCTTTTTCCGCAGATATAATGTGGAAATTGCGGCTGTCACTGCAGGTCCGTCCAACGCCTTTCTTTTTGATGAAAACGGGCTTTATGAATACAAGCTGCCTGATTGCGGAAGAATTTTAAATCCGATAGGAGCAGGGGACACTGTTTCAGCGGTTTTATTTTCAGAATTGCTCAGGGGAAGGATGCCGGCAGAGGCTTTCCGTCTGGCTCTTGGCGCTGGAACGGCAAGCTGTTTCCGTCTCAAGTCCGCTGATTTCTCACCTAAACAGGCTAGGAATATCGCAGGTGAAATTCGGATCAAGAAGAGGAAATGATTCCAACAAAGGCATTTTAATCGACTTATAACACAGCCTTGACAGCTTCCAGAGTGGCCTTGATGGACTTAGGGCTGTTTGCGAAATTACCTTTTATATGCTTGTCCCTGAGATTGTCCGTATGGTAGTTTATAACGGCATCAGGATCCTTAAGGACGTTTCCAGTAAGAATTCCAACCACGGAATCATTTGGAGATATTATCCCTGCCTCAACAAGTTTCTTCGCACCTGCCACAGAACAGCATGAGGCTGGTTCTGCGCCGATGCCGGCGGCATCAACCATCGCCTTGGCATCCATGATTTCCTGTTCTGTGACCTCTTCGACGATTCCATTGCTCCATTTTATCCCGCGAAGGGATTTCTCCCACGACACAGGATTTCCAATTTTTATTGCCGTGGCGATGGTCTCCGGATTTTTCACAGGTTCAAACGGCCTGTTGTTCTTCCACATCTTGTAGAGTGGATTGGCTCCGGACGCCTGGATTACGGCAATTCTTGGAATTTTCCTTATGATTCCAAGTTCATGGAGCTCCATAAGCGCCTTGCTGAGCGCGCTGTTGTTCCCAAGATTACCTCCCGGAATGACAAACCAGTCCGGCACTTTCCAGTCGAGTTGCTGGAGTGTTTCGAAACATATCGCCTTCTGCCCCTCGATTCTGAAAGGATTTATTGAGTTGAGCAGATAGATGTCCAGCTTTTCACAGATTTCCTGGACAAGTGTCATGGCGTCATCGAAATTTCCATCGATCTGCAGTGTAAGCCCTCCATATGCAAGTGCCTGGGCGAGTTTTCCATACGCTATCTTGCCGGATGGGATGAAGATCACGGATTTGAATCCTGCGGCTGCGGCATATGACGCCATGCTTGCGCTGGTGTTGCCCGTGCTTGCGCATGCGACGCATTTGGCCCCGTAGATATTGGCGGCAGTGATTCCGCAGGTCATCCCACGGTCCTTGAAGCTTCCGGTCGGATTCTCCCCTTCATGTTTCAGGAGGAAGTTTTTAATTCCCGCGTATTCTCCGGCTTTTCCAGCAGGATAAATCCTCGTGTTGCCTTCCTGCCGGGTAATAATCTTGCTGTCCGGGACATCAAGTATCAGTTCCCTGTACCTCCAGACGCCGGAGGATTCTATCCCCGATTTCATGCCCCATCGGTCCTCCCAGAGCTTTAACAGTCCTTTTCCGTCGACGGACTTCAAATCCCTCGCCAGATCAAGCAGCCCCCCGCAGTTGCAGGTGTAGCGGATTTCCTTCAGATCATATTTCCTGCCGCAGCTGACGCATTTGAGGAAGGATGGAATTTTGAAAGTTCTCATTTTACTTGGTCTTTGCATTTAACACCGCCTGAAGCTGGGATATAAAGGCGTCAGCCGCCTGTTTCCGTGCCGGATCCTCTATGTCCCTGACCTGCATCATTGTGTCCAGAGCCTCCTTGTTATTGCGTTTCGAGGAAAGTTCGGTCGCTTTTTTGTAGGCTTCATCGAAATTCTTGGCTTTTAAGATGAAATTCTTGGCTTTTGCATTTGCCTGCTCCATTTTCTGGCAGGCCATGGGATAATGCTTTGTCCCCTTTGAATCCTCCAGGGCAAATGAATAAAGCCTTAATACTTCATCGAAATCGGCCTGGTTCCTGGAAAAATATTTATCGGCTCTTGCAATGCTTTCCTGGGCCTTTTTATTCTTCATGTGGTCATAGATGAAATATGCAACCACGATGGCGATGGCAAGAACAAGAATGACATTTGCAAAGATTACAGCGTCGCTGATTTTGCTTTTTTTTGCCACAGGCGTTGTTTTGACACCTGATTTTTTCGGAGCCGTGCCGAAACCCTTTTTCGAACTCGATTTCGGTGCGCTGAAAAATGCGTTTTTAACGGCGGAATCAAATTCCTTCCAGGAATTGTACCTGTTTTCAGTTTTTTTGGACATCATTTTCTTGAGTAGTGACACGGTATTCTTGCTAAGTGCGATATTTGGATTCCTCGTAGAAGGATCCGGGAAGGGATCGGTAATATGTTTTTCAATGATCTTCCTCACATCTTTTGCGTCATACGGGGGGACTCCGACAATCATATGATAAAGCGTGGCGCCGAGTGAATACATGTCGGTGCGCCAGTCGAGCGGAAGCCCTTGCCCTTGTTCAGGACTCATGTAGAAGGGAGAACCAAGCACTTCCTTTTCACGTTCGGTGGATCTCCCGAAGTTAAGCTGGGCTATTCCCATGTCCATGAGGAAGATCTCGCCCTTCTTGTCCTGCATTATGTTTCCGGGCTTGATGTCCTTGTGGAGAAGGCCGTGTTTTTCCCAGGCGTAGGCAAGGGCGTCCGAGATCCTCAGCGCCACGGCGAATGCCTCCTTTTCAGGCACGGGAATCCCGCGGTCCACCATTTTTTCGAAATCCTCGCCTTCCACGTATGTGATGGCCATGAAGTAGCATTGCGCATCCTCGCCTGCGTCGATGGCCTTTATGATGTTGGGATGGTTGAGTTTTCCGGAAAGCTGTATTTCCTTGTTGAACATTTCGATGATGTTCTTGTCGCTGCCGCCGACCATTGCCTTGAGCAGGACCTTGAGGGCGACAAGACGCTGCATCGAGGATTGCTTGGCGAGATAGACATTTCCCATTCCTCCTTTGCCCAGCAGTTTTATGATTTCAAATCCGCCGAGAACCGCGCCTGTCTGGAGTTCGTCGTTCTCCAGAAAGACAGTACCGTTGCAGTGCGGACAGTATAACAGCGTATCAGAGGGCTGCCTCTCCATGCTGAAAGTGTTGTTGCAATGTGGACAAATATACTGTTCCATAAAAAATAGCTTCTATATCCTTTTCGGAAAGTTTTTTCTATTCAGTCTGTTCAGGGTTTCCCAAATAAGACACAATCGGTACAAACTAGTTCCAGATACGTAAAATTCAAATACAAAATCAAGCTAAACACCCTCAGGACAACCGGCTATTTCTGGATGCTGAGAAGTTCTATCGCCTCCTTGTCGCCGTTCTGGGCCGCTTTTACAAGCCATGCGAGTCCTTTCTCAATGTTCTTTTCCGTCCCTTCCCCGTCAATGTAGCAGAGCGCAAGCCTCCTCTGGGCTTTCATGTCACCTTGTTCCGCCGCCTTTTTGAACCAGTAGAATGCGGCAGTCCTGTCAACAGGGATTCCACGCCCCTGGTAAAAGAAGCACGCAAGATTGAACTGGGCATGGACATCCTCCTTCTTGGAAGCCTCAAGGAATAGTTTCGCCGCCTTTGAATCATTTTTCTCCTCGCCAAATCCCTCCATTGCAAGAACTGCAAGATTGAACATGGCCTGGCCGTTCCCCCTTCTTGCGGCTATTTCATACCATTTCCTGGCCTTGGCGAAATCATGTTCCACTATTGCCCCTTTCATGTAATAATCACCCATCTTGACCTGGGCCATGTCCAGTCCGGCGCTCGCAGCCTTCTCATATAAGCCCAGCGCTGTCCTGACATCCTGCTTGAAGAATATGCCGTTTTCGTAGAAGTAGGCCATCTTGGCCAGGGCCTCTGGATTTCCACCGTCGGACGCCATCTTAAGCCAGTAAAGCATTTTTTTTTCGTCCTTTTCACAGCCTGTGCCGGAGTAGTAGCAGTCGGCGATCATCTTCATGGATTCGAAATTCCCCAGTGATATGCCTTTCTCAAGAAGGGAAAACGCTTTTTTCTCGTCCTTTACACCGGTACTTCCATTGAGATGGATCTCTGCGAGTTTCGCAAAAGCAGGAGGAAAATCCTTCTCGACCAGTCCCGCAAGAAGTTCAGATGCCGATTTTATGTCACGGGCAATCTTCCTGTCAGGATTTTCCGGAGATGAGAGTCCATTCATGAGGATGAGCGCCAGATTATAGCGCGCCTGGGGAAGTCCTGCGTCTGCCGCCTCCTTGTAGCAGATATAGGCCTCATATGGATCCTGGTTTATCCCGAGCCCCTGGTCATAGCATAATCCAAGATTGAACGTTGCGGCCTTGTTTCCGGCCTTTGCCGATTTCCTGTAATTGCTGAATGCCAGCGTATAGTCCTTTTCAAGTCCGTATTTGCCGAAAAAATATGCATTCCCCAGCAGGAGAAGTGCATCGGCATTTCCAGCCTTGGCCTTGTCCTGGATAACCGCGATATCCTGGAGCTTTTCAGGAATTTCTTCAGAAAGCAGGACGGAAGGAAGGATGAACAGGAAAAGAATGCATAAGGTTGAAGGCAAAAAGAATTTTTTCATGATGGAGCACGGGTTATTTTTTGGAATCAAATATCGACTTGCCGTATTCCTTGTAGAGCTTTTCAAACTCCTGGAATGTCTTGTTGTACCTCAAAAGGTTTTCCTTCGACAGATTTTTGAGATGGGCATCCCTGTATGCCCTGACAGATGGCTCGCTGATTTCCATAAGGGTCATGATCGACTTGTATATGCTGAGTTCGGAATTCCTGAAGTTCTCGTTCAAAATACGCATTTCGGATTCGGAAATGGAAGGTATGCCGTCCTTTTTGAATTCGCTTTTTATGAATGCCGTCTCATAATTCAGTATTGAAGTTGCAGATATGACCACGTCCCTGAGCATTGCAAGATAACTATTCATGAAATCAAGGGCCTCGCGGCCGGGTTTTCCCTCGATGAGGATGATGGATTCGCAAGAGTCGATCGCGGCATCGAGAAGTTCGATGGCGGTATTGTATAGCTCAAGCCTTTTCTCACGGGGCAGGTTCAGGAGGTTCTTCAGAAGGCATGAAGACCACTCATAGGCGGAATCGCGCCTCGCCATGAGCGACGGCACGTTCATCATGACAAGGCTGTCCTCGGTGATTACCCTTTCGGACAAAGTTCCGAAGGTTATCTTCCTGAGCGTCCTCGACACGGTTTTAAATACGCTTTTATCCGATTCCTGCATAGGGATTCCTTTGAGGGAATATATAGCGCCTTAGCTGTTTTTCCTGTATTTTTTACCGAAAACAGACATGACCATCTGCAGATCCTTCCAGGCGTCCTTCTTTGCCGCCTCATTCCTGAGCAGATATGCCGGATGCAGGGTCGGCATTACTTTGATCCCCTTGAATTCCTTCCAGTTGCCGCGGATTTTCGTTATGCCGGCCAACCCCAGGATATATTTCAAAGGTACCGCTCCAAGGAGCACGATGATCTTGGGCTGGACCAATTCAATCTGCCTGAGAAGGTAGGGAAGGCACTGTTCCGCCTCGTCGTCCATCGGAGCCCTGTTTTCCGGAGGCCGGCATTTCACTATGTTTGCGATATATACCTCCTTGCGGTCGAACTGCATGGCTTCGATCATCTTGGTGAGAAGCTGGCCGGCCCTTCCCACAAACGGGATTCCCTGCGCATCTTCATCCCTGCCGGGGCCTTCACCGATGAACATCAGTTCGGCCTTGCGGCTGCCATCGGCGAAAACCGGATTTGTACGGCTTTTATGGAGTCTGCAGCGCGTACATACGGCGGCCTTCTTCTCGAGCTCTTCATAGGGCATTCTACACACATCAAGTTTATCTTGTGGAACATTTTCTGTGTCAGCTTTCACAATATTGACTTCCTTTGACGGGTTTGCGGCCATGGCAGGAGAGGGGGCTGGCGCCACCGAGTTTCTGACAGGTGCCTGGTTTCCAATTGAGTTTGCGGATTTAGCAGGTTCCTTTTTCCCAAGTTGCATGAAATCGCGTAATACGGCGGGATCAATTTCCGCATAGTTGCGTTGTTCCGATTCAATCTTGAGGCATTCTATGATCTGTCTTACGAGAGCCCGTTCCTGCATTGTTGATTCCTTATAAAAAAAGCAAATTATCATGAACTATACATTTGCAGGGCGGAATATACAAAAACAATTGAATTAAGGGAAAACAGGGATATAATTACGCGCCCCTTTTTTGAAAACGCGGAGAGATGGCCGAGTGGTTGAAGGCGCACGCCTGGAAAGCGTGTAAACAGGTAACTGTTTCGGGGGTTCGAATCCCTCTCTCTCCGCCATTCGATACAATTCCCAGTTCGCTTTGCTCGCGGGGAATCACTCACCTGCCCTGAGTAGCGAAAGCGTATCGAAAGGGTGGCAGGCCGAAGAAAAGCTGTTGAACACAAATTGAATTGTGTCGAATGGCGTCCTGAGTTCGAGCGAAGCGAGAGTATCGAAGGACTTAATTTTGTTTTACTACGTCTATATCATTGAATATGGCGCAGTCCACACTAAACTCATGCAACCACTAAAACTCGTATATTCTGAAAAGCACGAATCAAAAACACTTGCAAGAAGAAGAGAAAATCAAATAAAAAAGTGGAATCATGCCAAGAAAGAAGCTCTGATTTCTGGAGATTTTGAAAACCTAAGGCTGTTAAGCAGAAAAATATTTAAGAAGAGCGTTGAATCAAACTTGCAGCAAGAGGAGGGATGAGAATCCGCCTTCATCCTGGCATGACTACGGCGCGACAGATCCCCGGATTCGAGAGTTGAGGTTTGCCGAAATCCCGGCCTCGGTAGGGCGTCGGGACGGAGCGAAAAACCATACACCAACACGGTAGTGATGAATTGGATGAGGATTTTCGGCCTCCGCGATATCCGCTCCAATCGCATCGCTCATATCTCTTCTGCGCTTGGCGACATCCGCAGGATGTCACGCGCGCAACATGCTCCATCCCTGGCTGCTGACGCAGCCCGGCGCGCTCTGTCTTGTGTGTATTTTGCGAACTTCGCAAAACGGAGATATAGTAAAGCAAAATGAGGCCGAGTTTCGTCTGTTTCAAGCATTGATTAATTTTAGATATATGATACTGTTCTTCTAAATTTTTAAAGGTTGTGATAGTTATGCATAGCGTTGATTATAAAATATATGCAAGAATAATGGGACACGGGAGGGGGTACGCCTTCTCAAATAAGGATTTTGCCGACATTGGACCTCGTGGCTCCATTGATGTAGCCCTGTCCAATCTTGCGGCAACGGGAAAGATAAGAAGAATAGCCCGCGGACTTTATGACTACCCCCGTTATAAGGCCGAATTGGGGGGCATGTTAAGTCCGGACATGCATCAGGCAGCTCTTGCCATTGCCAGAAGCGCGGGTGTGCGTATTCAGCCAAGCGGCGCTCTCGCGGCCAATATGCTTGGCCTTTCCACTCAGGTGCCTGCCCAGGTTGTTTATCTTACAGATGGCCGAAACAAAAAGATTTCAATAGGCAAATTGAACATCACATTCAGGCACGTTCCGCCGGTTAAGCTCCAGAAAGGCAGCGAAATCACCGCACTTGTCACGAATGCCATCCGACATCTCGGGAAAAATGCAATAGATGAGCTGTCGGCAAAGGCGCTGAAGAAAAGATTCACTGACAAGGACTGCCAGTGCCTATTGAAAGATGCCCGTTATGTGGAAAGCTGGATATATGATGAAATCCGAAAAATAGTATCTGCAGGAGACAAATGAACAGGATAGCAAAAGAATCCCCGGAATTCCGCAGGCTTATGTTCGAGGAGGCTGGGGCAAGGAAAGGCATTGATCCCTCCCTCATTGAAAAAGATTTCTGGGTGTGCTGGACCTTGAAACGGATATTTGAAATTGACGTACTCAGGGAACATCTGATATTCAAGGGCGGCACCTCATTGTCTAAAGTCCATAATGCGATAAAAAGATTTTCCGAGGACATAGACCTGACAATCGGCAAGGAGCTGCTTGGATTTACAGATAAGAATGATCCGAACATCATAAGTGCAAGAAAAGAAAGGGAGAAGACCATTGACAAGATGATGGCCGCCTGTTCCGTGTATGTAAACGGCGATCTTGCCAATCTTATCTCGAAGTCATTCGCGCAGGTGCTTGCAGATGGTTGGAGGCTTGAACCGGACGCCTCTGATGCCGACAGGCAGACACTGCTTTTTTATTATCCTCTTACCCTCAAGGTTCCGGATTATATCAGTCCTGCAGTAAAGCTTGAATTTGGCAGCAAGTCCGACATGTGGCCATCGTCAATTTCTAAAATCACACCATATGCTGCTGAATTCTTCCCGAAATCCTTCGATGAACCTTTCTGCGAACTAAAGGTGTTGTCTGCTTCAAGGACTTTCTGGGAGAAGGCTACGATTCTTCATCAGGAGGCTCATCGTTCCAATGAAAAAGCCCTTCCTTCAAGACAGTCTAGGCATTACTATGACCTTGCCATGCTGTCAGGCACAGGTGTCCGAAAGGAAGCTCTGAATGATTTATCCCTTCTGAAACGCGTTGTTGAGCATAAGCAGTATTTCTTCCGTTGTGGATGGGCCCAGTATGACAAGGCATCTCCTGGAACATTCAGGCTGATGCCAGGAGAAAACCGCTTTGCCGAACTGCGAAAGGATTACGACAATATGCGGATTATGATGTTTGAGCAGCCTCCTTCACTTGATGAAATCATATCCTGCCTCGAACAATTGGAAAAGGATATAAACAAGCTATGATTTGCTGTTACTGGCTTATCTTGCAACAACCAGTATCTTCTGCAAATTATACTATTCATTATATATTTTGCAGGTCATCATTTATCATGTTAACGGTCAAGGAGTTATCCTCTTTGCAGATGAAACGGAAGATCTAATTCTCAGTGCCTCTCCGCTGTTCACTTTCCCTGTCTGTTCATTAAACGTGAACAGACGCTAAAAATGAACAGCGTTTGTAATAGTTTCTGCGAACTTCGCAAAAACGGGCACGAGGATCATAAATGAGGCTAAATTTCAATATTTGCCACGTTTCAATATTATTGAAACTCATGATTTATTGAAATATTGATATTGGCGGCATCCTGTAAAATATTTACGATCCTGGTAATTCAGTTACAAAAGGACAGTTTTCAGGAAAAATGATTATGCCTGTATTTTATTTATGCGATCAGCAAAGAGTTTGCTGATTCCTTCCTGTTTGTCAGCAGGGAGGAAGGAACTGGCAAGAGCTTCCGGAAAATGTTTCTCCGCGCTGGAAAGAATGCGATTGATCGCATTGCGGACCTGCGTGTCTGTCAGCTTTACGGTCTTCCCGAATATTTCAAAGTCGCGTCGGCGAATTTTAGTTTTACGGCCATTTATTGGAAGTGCAAATTCCTCCTTGTCCTCCGGCAGTACGATTTGTACTGGCACCAGGTCATATGCCGGGGCGAGCTGGTAGCTGCCATTCTTCAGGCGTATCAGGGAGAAATTCTTGAGGTGCATGTCCGAATTGCCGGTCAGATAGCAGAAAAGCGCAAGCTCGAAAAACCGTATCGCATCAAGTCCCGGCGTTGAGGATAACTCGCGGAGGGCTTTGCAGACTTGCTCCATGGAACCATTGTACTTCTGCTCTGTCAGCTTATTTGTAAGCTGGCAGAAATCTTCCATGTGCAGAGGTCCTTCCGCAGTACGATCCATACGCCGTGCAATGAAGGAGAGTTCCCCAGACTTGAGTGTTATCAGACCGAATTCTTCGGTCTCAATGCCCACCAGGCGGGCAAAACTCATGCAGAAGTGTTCAGCTTCCGGGAGAAAAGGAAACCTTTCACTGGGTGGCTTCAGGATATAATCCCCCTCCAGTCCAACAAGCGTCAGACGGTCGGCACGCAGCCTATTGCCTTTTTCCAGATGGACGGAAAGCTTAGGCTGAACTCCAGGTACGGAGATCCGTTGCTGGATAATCTGCACCGCCATCTTGTTCAGTTCCTGCCATGAATAATCCATGATAGGCGCTTTTGCTGAATGAAAAAGCGTTTTGAGGCAGCGCACATGGTAGCTGCCTTCATCCGACGCGGTATCCTTTCCGCAGCATAGGCAACGGTTCATGATTTCACCTCATTGGGAATTTCGTATATGCCGGCAGCCCCGATGCAATCCTTGCAGCAGGCAAGCAGAAGCCCCATGCGGTCGCGCGGATCGAGCTTCCAGTTCTCCTGGGCTATTTCAAGCAGCCAGCCTTCGGGAATCAGTCCATCGAAAAAGGGAAAAAGGACACGATTGAAAAAAGGCTCTGGCTGCAGTGGCAGCAGACGGCTGACAGGTATTGCTTCCGGACTCTTTATATATTCAGCAGAATATTGGAACGTGTATCCGTTTTCGTCCTCTGTGAGAACTCCTGCCATTTTCCCGAAAAGCCGAACTTCCGCTTTCCTTGCCATGATTATTCCCCTTCCTGGTCTGGAATCTTCGGAACCGGCCCTAGGCAGTGACCGAAAAGCTCCAGCACAATATTGACTTTGTCCATGCGCAAAGTGGCTTTTCCTGATTCAATTTCCCGGATAAACCTCAAGCCTACCCCGGAGCGATCCGCCAATTCACGCTGGGTCAGATGATGCTGTTTTCTTTGTTTTTTTATAAAATCTGATAATGTCATATTTATACCCTTTCGGGATTATTTAGTTTGTCAAATCATAAACTACACCCTATCGGGTATAATTCTCTTGATTAAGCTCTATATTATACCCTATCGGGTACGATTACAAGTAAATAATATAATAATTCTCCTTACAATATTTAACATATTAATAGTCAATGGAATGATATGAGCGTTTATTTTACAGACGATACGCATTTTGGTCACACAAATGTGATAAAACACTGTAAGCGCCCTTATGGCAGCATTGAGGAGCTGATAAAAAGCAGAACGGCAGAAATGGAGCTTGCCGGCAGGATAATCAAAGAAAATGGCAAGGCCTTATACCGGCAGGACGATGTAAGATGGCTGATGGATAAGCAGGATTCTTCCGTAGCCACAGACAAATCAGAAGCTCTAATCCTCAATTAGTGCCATTTAGCCCTGTTCACTTTCTCTGCCTGTTCATTAAACGTGAACAGTCGCTAAAAATGAACAACGTTTGTAATAGTTTTTGCGAACTTCGCAAAACGCCAGGAATGGGGACTTAAGTGGCGCTGCAAGGTCATAGAACCCCTCGGCAGAAAAGACATACCCCTGCCATGTCAATAAATCTTTGCTGTAGCTTTATTATCATCGTCTTGCAACACATATAACCAGCGTATTCTTTCAGATATACGGCCTCGTATTTCTGAAATCTACCTTAATATTCAACTTGTCCATACAAAATTTCAAAACTTATCATTTCATTATTTTGCCATGTTTCAACGTGTGTTGAAACTATTCATTATGCTGAATATTGACATCCTCTTTTACAGGAGGATGTCTCTCGTAATAGCAATCTATACATAGAACCTGATCAGCCATCCGGAATCTGCCCTGCCCATTTTTCAGGACTCGTCCGAAGATAGAACATTTTTCCTCATAACTCTTTGTATCAACATCCTGACTACTCATCACCCATCCCCTTTCAAGTCTGATTCATCCTGGAGTGGAATCATTCTTCTCAGCGCTCGCTGCGTCTCTGCGCGAAACAATCTTAATCTTCTTTCTCCACCGTCGACTGACGACCATCGACCGGCGACTGCAGCAACGCTGCCGACTCCTCATCTAGGAACATCCAGCAGTTCCTATGCTTCTTCAGGATTGATGCTGGAACCATATCCGTAATTTGCCCTTCCACGACATTCTCTATAGCCTTGGCTTTCCGTTCATCTGGAACGGTACAGACAATAACTTTGCTTTTCATTATCTGGCGGATGCTCATCGTAATTGCCTCTCTCGGAACGTCATCAATATTCTTGAACCATTCTTCCCCGAGTTGCTGTTTCCGGAACTCCTCATCGACATCAACCAAGATATAAGGCTTATCCGTCTCGAAGTCTGCAGGAGGTTCGTTGAAACCAATATGACCGTTCTCGCCGATCCCAAGACAGGCGACATCGATTTCAACTCTGGAAATAATCTTGTTCAGCCTGCAGCATTCATGCTTTGGATTGAATGCGTCACCATTGACATAGTGAATCTTCCTTAAACTGACCTTACTCTCGAAATATGACTTGAGGAACCTTCGGAAACTCGATGAATGATTAGCGGGTATTCCGACATACTCATCTATATGGAATACCGTAACTTTAGCCCAATCGACATCTGATTCCGCCAGTTCAGAAAGCATCTCATACTGACTTGCCCCCTGCGGACAGGATTATGTTAGCAGTCCCCTGCCTAAAAATTGCATCCTTGATGAATCCTGCAACTTTCCATGCGGCATATCTGCCGAGATTATTCTTGTTTTTGTAAATCTTTATTTCCATAGTAATTAGTCTTTCTATCTTTTTCACAAGACTCATTTATCAAAGGCATAATCTCCCCAATGTCGAACGGCTTTTTAATGAACCGTGAAAAGTTCTTCCTCCTGACTTCTACATCTTCGGAGAACGCACTGCCGGTCATCGCTATTATTTTAGGTTTTCCGAACTTCTCCGGCTCCAAGGATATTATATCCGCAATCTCCCAACCATTCCCGTCTGGAAGTTCATGATCAAGGAATATCAAATCATACTTGTTTCCAGCAAGAAAGAAAAGAGCTTTCTCGACGGAATGTGCCTCGGTAGTCTCAGCATACGTGTTTTCATTTTTGACAAGGACGCGAAGCAGGCACCTTACCATGGGATTGTCGTCAACTATTAGGACCCTCAGCATTAACTTCTCCTTCTATTGGTGTTAGGATACTGTTCGCATTCATCATACTGCATCTGATATTGTTTTACCCATAGACAGTATAGTACTGGCAGAATCTTCCTTTGAATTGCCATAACAATTTTATATTTTACTGGGAAGAAAACAACGCACCGAAATATCCGCAGCGGTTTCGGGGTAACCGCCCTGCCTGTAAACTGTTTCGTAATAGTTTAGTGTTTAAAAGTTGACTCTTTGAAAAAAAACTTCATTTTTTACCTTCCCTTGTTTCTAACTCAAAATCCGAATTCACTTCCAACAGCTGAACTTTTACGATTTCAACAAGGAGTCTCACATCCTGCCCCAGAGCCTTCAACCCTATTCCGGAAGCGGACAAGCGAATGATTCATCCGAAAGCTTTTCCAGTATTTCGTCGATCTGCACAAGCGTAAATGGCTTTGGGATGAACTGCGAATAGTATTTTCGCCCCTCGTCGTCCTTATCGGGAATGACACTGCCTGACATGGCTATTATTTTGGGGCTGCCATGTTTTTGCGGATCAAGACATATCATCTCAGCAATCTCCCATCCGATGCCGTCCCCAAGCCTATGGTCGAGGAATATCAGGTCATATCTGTTCGCCGCACAGAGCGATGCTGCATCCCTGACAGACGAGGCGGTGGTCACATGGAAGCCTGCCTTCCTGATTATGATATTGGTTAACAGCAGTCTTATCGCCGGAGAATCATCGACTACCAGAATCTTTTCCATGCGAAGCGCCTATTCTAATTTTTCTTTGACCCAATGTTATTTCTTCAGGGAAATCATATCCGGGAACTGGTACGAGCAGGGCAAAAAGAACGTGTTCCTGATCACGGCCATCCTGTGCAGCGCCAGGTTAAAGATGCTCAGTCCCGTAGGCGTGCTCAAAACTATCCTGATCAAGGGCGTGACGCAGGAACTTCTCAACCAGTTTGGAATACCGTCCATCATGCTACAGGCTCCGGGATCCCCGGACTGTCCGGCAGTCAAAATCCACTCATACCCAGCCAGCATTCTGGAACGCTTTTTTTTGCCAACTCGGCTTTCTTGTGCCAACTTAATCATCAAAATCCTGTTCTTGTTTCTCTCTTTGCCATTGATTCCTGTCCGTTATTCATTCTTTTTCAGCTTCGGTAACAGATTATCCTTTGCTTCCCTGCATTCCACACCTTTCCAGAATCCCTTCAATCTTTTATCTCAACCTTTATCAACTAAACTTTTACACTGTTTCACGCATACAGTAATAACTGTTTGATTATAAAGATGGATTACCGTCTCCTCTGTGTTTACAATCTTATTATGCTTCAAAAATAAAACAGCTTGGAATTCTTTCAGCCACTTTTTACCATTATCACAATTATGAAATCCACATAAGGAAGGGAAGCCTCTAAGAAACTCTCCTCCTGTTTGCCTTCCAGGAGGAGAGTATCCGGAGTTATTTACGGATCGCAAATTTACTAATTGTAAAATTCCCCACGGATGAAACTATATTCCAATAGGCAAGACTATCTGCCCCGGCCTGCGTAGTGCGGAAAGTATAGTTTTCACCGATGGTCAGCCTGCTTCCTCCTTCTGGCGTCACGTAGGCGCTGTAGGTGTGTGCCTCAACGTCGACAACAAGCT
>MHBH01000055.1 GCA_001804805.1 Lentisphaerae bacterium GWF2_49_21 | reverse complement strand
TTCAAATCGAAAAATATTTTTGCATAAGTTATGTATTTGTTTCTAAACATGTTACACATTATTTTATAAAGTTAAGCCGGACAGTTGTGAAGAGGAGTATCATTTTGAAAAAGGAACCTTTTTCAGAATCACCACATCCTCATACACATACTATTAGATATAAGCAGAACGATTGGATGTAGCTGACGGCCTTCAGCCGCCAGCAAATCCCGGGACGTTAACTACAAACGAATAACAGGACAAGCTAAAGCTTGGACTCCAACGAAAGAAAATCCGTCTTTTGGAGTTCAAACTTCCCGTGTCCGGCGTAGCATCTTAGTAAAGGCGGAAGTTTGTCTTTTCTAACAGTTCAGACAGCCGCCGGCGAGGATGATGGAGATGTCTTCGGCCGAGAGACTGTGCTTCAGCTCGATGCTTTTCTTTTCGCCATTCGCCTTGATGAGTTCGGCCTTCACCGGCTTGCCGACTCCGAGCTGGTTGCGAACTTCGCAGATTTTGAGAGTGTCATCCTGGGCAATCTGGTCGTAGTCTGCGGAATTCGCAAACATCAGCGGAAGAATCCCGAAGTTCACGAGATTGGCGGCGTGGATTCTTTCAATGCTCACGGCGATCAGCACTTTTATCCCGAGATACATCGGGCAGATGGCAGCGTGTTCGCGGGAAGAGCCTTGTCCGTAGCTTTCACGTCCGACAATTACTCCATGCTTTCCGGAATCCCTCAAGGTTGCGGCACGTTGTGCGAAGCTGGGCTTGCCCTGTTCGCTGAAACACTCGAAGACGACTTTTGAGTATTCAGGAATGTTGCTGCGGTGTTTCAGATGGATGCCGGCTGGCATGATGTGGTCCGTCGTTATCTTGTCGCCGACCTTGATGACAACTTCTCCGATGATATTCTCTGGCAGCTTTGTGTTAACAGGCGGTTTTCCAATGGTCGGTTTCCTGACGATCTCGACCTTGGCGGCCTCTTCGGGAGAAACCGGTGGAATTATCATATCGTCATCTACAAGGAAACTCGGGGCCTCTTTCACTTTGGGGAATTTGATTCCAAGCGCCCTGGGATCAATGAATTTTCCGGTCAACGCGGCGGCGCAGGCAACGGCGGGGCTGACAAGATAGGTCTTATCGCCTTTTGTGCCGGTACGGCCCGCGAAATTGCGGTTGAACGTGCGGAGAGTGACAGCGTCATTCGCCGGACTCATGCCCTGTCCGATGCACGCACCGCATGAAGTCTCGAGGATCCTGGCTCCTGCGGAAATAATGTCGGCAAGCGCTCCGTTTTCAGAAATCATCTGGAGCACCTGTCGGCTTCCGGGAGCTATCGAGAATGAAACATGTTTGGCGATCTTCCTGTTCTTGAGCATTTTTGCGACAAGCATGAGATCCTGGAATGAACTGTTGGTGCAGGAACCGATGATGATCTGCTGGACGGGGATTTCATCCAGTTCGGAAACTGTCTTTATGTTGTCCGGGCTTGACGGGCAGGCCGCCATCGGAACGAGTTTTTTCAGATCAAACTCGATCACGCGGTCATATTCGGCATTTTCATCGGCCTTGAGTTCCGTCCAGGACGCCCCCCTGCCCTGTGCTTCGAGGAATGCCTTCGTCCTTTCATCGGAAGGGAATATGGAGGTTGTCACACCGAATTCGGCGCCCATGTTCGTGATTGTCGCGCGTTCCGGGACGGAAAGATTTGCTACGCCGGGGCCGAAATATTCGACCATGCAGCCTACATTCCCCTTTGTCGTAAGGATGCTCAGCATCTTGAGTATGACATCCTTGGCGGAAATCCACGGTTTCAGATGTCCTGTGAGTTTTACGCCTATGACTTTCGGATAAGACATACGGAAAGGCTTGCCAGCCATTGCGAGCGCGACATCGAGTCCGCCTGCGCCGATCGCCATCATTCCGATTCCACCGTTGGTGGGGGTATGGGAATCGGAACCGAGAAGGGTTTTTCCAGGGACTCCGAATCTTTCAAGATGGACCTGATGGCAGATTCCGTTGCCGGGCCTGGAGAAACAGACTCCTTTTGCGGCTGCGACTGATTGCAGATATAAATGGTCGTTCTGGTTTTCGGGGCCGTTCTGCATCATGTTGTGATCGACATATGAGACGGAAAGCTCCGTCTTCACCCGGCCGATTCCCATGGCTTCGAGCTCAAGATATGCCATGGTGCCGGTGGCGTCCTGCGTGAGCGTCTGGTCAATTTTAACAGATATGGGCTGGCCGGGAATCTTCTCCCCGGACACGTAATGCGAGTCAATTATCTTCTGTACTACAGTTCCTTTTGCCATAATAGTCATTCCTTGGTTAAGGTCACAGATAAAATCCATTGAAAGGTTGGAATTTAAACTTTAATACGCATTTTAGCAAACAATCATTTTCCAAACAATAAAATTTTATATTCCACGTTGTATATTACCATACATTAAAAACATCAGGGGCGACCAATGAAAAAACTATTATTGCTGATCGCGATATTTGGGATCTCAGCTGGAATCCAGCTGATGGCCGGCAACGATGAAGGGAAGGAGAAAAAGCAGAAGTCAGATGAAAATCCCAAGGCCGTAACAGTGAACATGGATGTTGAAATCAAGGGGCTGGTAGTCAAGGAGGAACAGGAACTCAAGAAAAGCCAGGGCACAAAGACAATAATATACCTGGTCTGCCCGGCAGACAACAGAAAGTATGAGCTTCCTCAATCAACAGTCAATGACGATCCGAACAATCCTGAAAGATTCACAGGGAAAAACGTCGTTATCAAGGGCAACACAGAGGTATCGGTGAAAAAAGCAAAGGTGACAGTGATCACCAGCATCAAGGAAGTAAAGTGAGGACGCATCTTCACTTGTTCAGATGTGCTGTCATGACCTGGAACGGATATCTCCAATATGTGAAACGGGAGACATCCTCATTGGCGGAAAAATACCGCAGGTAGCTTTCGATCCTCTCCCTGGGATCCTCTCCGAAACGGAATCTGTCATTGACCCCCGTTGCGACCGAATATTTGTAAAGATACTGGCTGGAAGCCTTATAGTCCTGCGGTTCAGCCGGAATTCCATACATGAACCGTTCCGCGCAGTTCTCAATGTTTTCGGGCCATATTCCGCTCCTCAGATTCTTGTCCTTGAGTATCTCGGCAAAACTTCTGCCCTTCCATACTTTTCCGAACCGGATGTCGACGGTATCCACCTGCGCGCCTTTCCTGAACTCGCAGAGGAGATGGACAACCTCCCCCTTCGAATCATACAATGAGATGGTCTGGGCCTCATAGGCTTCCTGGAATGCCATCTCGCAGAGCAGTCTTGCAGCTTCATGGGTGTTGCCGCGGCCTCTTCTCCAGACATCTGCAGGAGTCAGTGCCTGCTGCTTGAAATCCCCGGATGGGCCAACCTTGACGATCCTGTTCAAGAGCCTGAAGAGCTCTTCAACAGATGGATGTCCTCCCTTGAATTCAAGACTCATCATGTTCCTGATGAAAGATGCGGATTCCCATCTCATGCAATCATAAAAGTCCGGGCCAGAACTGAAATATTCCTTCTCCAGGCCTACACCGCCGGCGATTTTCAGATAATCGCTTCCGATCCCTTTCCGATAGCAGCTGCTTCCCCTGAGTATTTCGCCTACGGTAGAAAGCGCCTTGTCAAAATCGCCTTTTTGAACGGCTGTCATCCATTTTTTGATTTCTCCTGCGGAAGGATAGGAGCTGCTTTTCCATCCTGCAACAGCGCCCTGGCCCAGAATTACCGCGACTGCCACCGCCAGGACTGCGCCCAGTGAAGACAGGGAGGATTTGATGTCCTGAGGTATCATGCGCTCCTTTCCCTGCGGACTGACACCGCAAAGGAGATAATGATGAAAATATATAGTATCAGCAGCACCATGAACCAGGAGCAATTGTTGAAAGCCGCATCAAGATTGCAGAAAAGAGATTCGCGCTGGCTCTGGAAGAAAGTCCTGACATGCCTGACCTGGAGGATGAAAGAATAGAGCACTGCACCCAGGAAGACAATGACGTAGATCCTGTATGCCGAATCGTTGCCATGGCGTTCACCGAGAGCTTCGACCGACGAAAATGTTTCTGCCACGAGAGGTGCCAGCAAGGGGACGCCGAAAAGCATATGCCTGTAGTTGAGGTCCAGTCCTCCTGTGCACAACGTATATGAGAAGACGCCTGCCGCCGTGATCAGGAATCCTGACAGGAACAGGAGAAGTTCCGCGCCGGGCTTTCTTTTCAGGGCGTGGAGGGTGAACGGCAGCAGGAATATTGAACAGAGGTATATGGAACCACCAAAAAGCGTCGTGTATTTTGGCGAGTAGAACAACAGTACCTTTGCGTTGGAGAGGAAGCTGGTACCGAAAAAGATGCTTCCGGGATCCTGATAGAAGACATATGTGCTGTGATGGAACTGGGCGATGGACAGGGGATTCCCGAAATTCTTGTAGTTATAGGCCATCAGGATCACGGCCGGCACCATGCCGGAAATGATGAAGCCTGAGAAATGTTTAATGGTGAAGAACTCCTTGCGGCACTTGAATGCATAAAACACAAACAAAGGCACAAGCAGCAGGACTGACATATATTCGGTAATTACTGCGTATGCGATCAGGAAAGTCGAGAGACAAAGGACAGTCAGGCTCCTGTTCCTCGAATATAGGACGGCAAGCGAGTATGAACATGTCACCAGGAGGGCCGTGAAGATATGCGAATAAAGCAGCGTGCCGTATCTGAGGAGGATCGTCCCGCAGCAGAAACCCAGTGCGACAATCAGAGAGACATTCGGTTTGTATGACATCTTCAGCAGGAGGAAATATATTACCGCAAAAAGGGCGGCGCAGCAGAATGCCGGAAAAAGCTGGAACAATGTTATCCTGAGATCCTCCACATAATCGGTCCTGAGGAAGGCAAAATCATCGAAGTTGATCATCTTCAGGAAACCCTTGACGGGTGAAACTGCCGTATTGAACATACAAAGGAAGAAGGAAAGTCCAGGCGGACGGTCGGAATAGTGTTTACCGGCGAAAACGGCGCTGTCATGCTTCGCGAACCTGAGATTGTCATCAAGCTCGAAGCTTCCTCTTTCGAGGATAGAGTTGACGAGTGCGAAATGGCTTCCGTCGTTTGTGCAGGTCAGGCCGGAATTAAGGCTGTAGCATAGGATCATCAGCGCGTAAAAAACCAGAAGACTGTAGAAAAGGTTCTTGTTCATATTTTAATATTTTTTCAGGAACTGAAAAAATATCAGCCATTCTTCTCGGGATCGAGATCCCCGACGTCCCCGAACCTGAGCACTCCGCGTTTGCTTGTCTTTACAAACTCGACGAATTCCCTGACTTCCGGAAGGTCCGGGACTTCAGCCTTGATCTTCTCAAGTGCGTTGGGAATGGTCAGCTTGGCCCTGAAGAAAATCTGGTAGACATCCCTGATGGCCTCGATGGTCTCCTTGGAGAATCCGTTGCGTTTGAAGCCGACGATGTTTATACCGAGTATGGCGCCGTTCCTTCCGCTGCAGATCATGAAAGGAGGGAGGTCCATGGATATTGCCGAGCATCCGCTGAGGACGGCGAAACGTCCGACCCTGCAGAACTGGTGTATCCCGGTCTGGGCGGAGATCAGGCAGTTGTTCCCGATGTTCACATAGCCGCCGAGAGTCGCACAGTTGACAAGGATCACCTTGTCGCCGATTACACAGTTGTGTGCGATGTGGGAGTGCGCCATGAAGAGGCAGTTGCTGCCGACCGACGTGACTGTCTCCGGCTGTGTACCGGGCTGGATCGTGACATATTCGCGGATGATGTTTCCATTGCCGATTTTGGTGTAGGAAATTCCGCCCTTGAAACCGTAGTCCTGGGGGTTTGTCCCTATGCAGGCGAACGGATAGAGGATATTTGCAGTTCCCATCGTGGTGTAGCCGCCGACATAGCAGTGGGCGATCAGCTTGGTGCCGGCGCCCATTGTCACTTCCGGTCCGACTATGCAATATGGTCCGATTTCAACATCATCGGCAATCTTGGCCTTCGGATCAACAATGGCCGTTTGGTGGATTGTAGGCATATCTATTTCCTTTGATAAAATTTGTTTCAGTTACAAACTGCATTTACCTTGACATGCAACATCGTGCCTTAAATGAACCAGCCGGCAGCTGTATGTCAAAACAAACTTTATAATTAACCTTAGTTTCTCGAAATTTAAAGCGCGGAAACGGAAGTTTTCCAATCAATTTTCCCAAATCTGCTTGTTTTTCACCTAAGTCATTTTATAGTATGCGCCTGTTCGCGGATAATCTTCAGAAGCTTATCCTTTGTCGTCAATCAATATCAATTATAAAATTTCGGAGAAATCTTATGGCACATAAAAAAGGTCAATCCAGCAGTAAGAACGGGCGCGACAGCAAGCCGAAGATGCTTGGAATAAAGGCATACGGCGGAGAGCTTGTCACCGCAGGCAGCGTAATCGTGCGTCAGCGCGGATCCAAGTTCATGGCCGGCAAGAATGTCGGTCGCGGACGCGACTTCACGCTTTTCGCACTTGTGGACGGACTTGTGCAGTTCTCGAAGAACAAGAAGAATATCAGCATCGTCCCCCAGACCTGACGCAGATGCGAAATTCGCAAATATAAGAAGAAGCCCAGGAAACTGGGCTTTTTTTATATAATAAGGAATCAAGATAATGTTTGTCGACAAGGCAATAATCAAGGTCAAAGGCGGCAATGGTGGCGGCGGATGCTGCAGTTTCTGCAGGGAGAAATATCGTCCGATGGGCGGGCCCAACGGCGGAAACGGCGGCCCCGGAGGCGATGTCGTCCTTCTTGCCACTGAGAACGAGCAGAGCCTTGTCGACTATGTATTCACGAGGCATTTTTCAGCCCAGTGCGGAGTAAACGGCAAAGGCAAGGACCAGCACGGCAGAAGAGGAGAAGACCGTATCCTGAAAGTTCCACGCGGCACGGTCGTGAGGGACGTTGCAACCGGAGAAGTCATTGTCGATCTCGACGGACAGAACACCACTTTCACCATAGTCCATGGCGGCAGGGGCGGCAGGGGCAACGCGAGTTTCCTCAGCAATTCCAACAAGGCTCCGAGGCAGCGTGAAAATGGAAAGCCGGGCGAAGAGAAGGAGATCGAGATGGAACTCAAGACAATCGCCGATGCAGGCCTTGTCGGATTCCCCAACGCCGGGAAATCAACACTCCTCAGGGCGATTTCCCATGCAATGCCGAAAGTCGCGCCCTACCCGTTCACCACACTCCATCCCATGGTAGGAGTTGTCAATTTCCCTGATTTCAAGACACTGACTGTCGCAGACATCCCCGGACTTATCGACGGCGCCCATATGAACATCGGGCTCGGGCATGAGTTCCTCAAGCATATTGAAAGGACGAAGATCCTCATCTACGTCCTTGACATGGCAAGCCTTGAAGGCAAGAAACCTTTTGACGACTTCACAACCTTGCAGAAGGAGCTCGAGCTCTACATGAAGGGGCTTTCCAAGAGGAAGGCAATCATAGCAGCGAACAAGATGGATCTGCCTGACGCCGCCAAGAACCTCAGGACCTTGAAAAGAAAAGTCAAGGATATGGAGATCATCCCGATAAGCGCGATGAACAAGGAGAACACCGGCACCATCGCCGAAAAGCTCCGTGAGATCCTTGCGGAAGGCAGCAAATCAGAGAGATGAGGATTTTCATTTCTTTTCAGCAAGCTTTGATAATTTAGACAAAGCCGTACGGCAATCTTCCAACATCGAGAGCGCTATTGTCTTTACTTTGCTTGCATCAGGATCTTTTTCAGGCATGTTCAGCAGGTGCTCAGCCTCTGCTATGCGTTTGGATATCATATTCAGATATTCTTTAAAATAATATGACTTTATAAACTTCTCATTATCAATAACAAATCCCCCGCCTTCCTTCCAAGTATAAATGTTCACCCAAAAGAAAGAATTACATCTTGGTGTATTTTCACCTGCTATTTCTTCGTTTACTAATATCTCAAAATTTCCGTCCCCATCAATATCACGCAGGATTTCATCAAGAGAAGCATGCAGGGAATCGAATCGCTGCACAATATATTCATTCCCATCGCTTGATGCCAGAATAAACACTTCAGCGGGATCAGAGGTGCAATTTCCATTTATTGTGGCAATATAACCCTTTAATTTATTTCCCTTTGCATCTATCTTTTTCATCTTGTCAATAGAAAATTGCCCCGATTCATAATCAGGAATCTCGAAAACTTTGTTTCTTAACTTCAAAAAAGCATCTTTTGACATGTTCTCTGAAGTAAAACCGGCTTTTTGCAATTGCTCAATTGAATATTTTTTTATTTCGTCGGAAAACAAAGCCCCCGTGAAAGAGATATGGATGAGAACTGCGGCAGAGACGATAAGGATATTTTTTATCATGTCCCTAACTCCTAATGGTTTGTTATTGCAATCCTGCTAAAATTATTATTCGTCGATTTTCAGCGGTTTCATCTTCGTTTTGCGGACTTCGCGGAAGAACTTCTTCATTATTTCCGAACATTCAGCTTCCAGTACTCCGCCTTTGACCTTCACCTTGTGCAGCATTCCGGGAAAGGAAGTTATCTTCATGGCCGAACATGCGGCTCCACAGCGCGGATCGTGCATTCCGAAGATCACGCGGTTCACCCTTGCGTTGACCATCGCTCCGGCGCACATCGCACAGGGTTCCTTGGTGACATAGATGTCCACTTCATCAAGGCGCCATCCGCCGACGGCATATTCGGCCTGGGTGATGACAAGCATCTCGGCGTGGGCGGTGGCATCTTTCAGCTTCTCGACCTGGTTATAGGAACAGGCAATCACCTGGTTGTTGCGTACGGCAATGGCGCCGACAGGCACTTCCTTCTCCTCGGCGGCGATTTCCGCCTGCTGCAGCGCCTTGCGCATGAAATATTCCTCGTCAAACTTTATGATCATTTCAACACATCCTCTTTTTCAGACAGGATTACAGGATTTACATGATTTTACGAAAGAAATTTAATCCGGTCAATCCTGTTATCCAGTCAAATCCGTCTTCTTGTGTTCCTTGTGTTCCTTGTGTTCCTTGTGTTTCTTGTCGCTGTCGTCGATGTTCTCAGGGCCGAAACCAAGGGCGGTCTGGTAGATGTCGGAGACAACGCTTATTCCGCGGAGCGGATTTCCGACCTTGATGCTGGCGAAAACCTCGTTGAGAGGAAGATCTCCTGCCCTGATCTTCAACCTGAGCATCAATGGAGCGCCTATGAACGAGATCACGAAGATGTAAATAAGGACCAGCATGTGCATATACGAGAACTCGATCCCGGTGAATATTTTCAGGCCCGAAGGATTCTTTGACATATAGTCCATGACCATTCCTCCGATCAACGGACCTGCTGCCGCCATGAGCCCGACGACGGTCCAATGCACGGCGATGGCCATCCCCCGCCCATTTTTGGGGGAGAGCAGGTTGATCATGTGCATCTGTGCAATACCGACGCCGCCACCGAGAGCACCCCCGAAGAAGTTGGCCACGAGAAGGAGTATGAGCGGTTCGGAAAACGAATGACCAAGAATGTTCACACTCGAATGGGACAGGAAGAACCATACAAGCCCGATCATCGGCGCTATAAACATGATTATCGATGTGAAAGCCCTGGCACCTATCTTGTCGATCAGATATCCGTTCAGTATGCCGAAGATCACAGGACCGAGTGAGGCGCTGACGGCAAGCATGGAAAGTCCGGTATAGGTGAAATTGAACTCCCTTTTAAGATAGACTATGCCGAATGATCCGACTATGCCGCATGCGAGATACCACATGGCGACTGAAAAGGTCATCCATCTGAAATCATCTATCTTCATAGGGGCGAGTATCCTGTCTATCAGTCCGGAGAGGCTCTGATGTTTCTGGTAGAGTCCGGGTTTCGGTTCGGGGACGAACATGTGGACTGAAATATCTATGATACCGAGGATCGAGGCGATCGAGAAGACAATCGCGAACCCCACATAGCTTCCTCCGGCCTTGCGCGGATCCGGGAACGCGTCAAGTATCCAGCCGGAAAATGCGGTCGCAAGGAGAAATGAGATCGTCACTACGCTCTGTCGTATCCCCCAGAACCTTCCGCTTATCCTCGCCGGCACCAGGTCGGCCATCCAGCTCTGCCACATGGGGCCGCATATCTGGGCGAGGATGGCGCTTGTTCCAATTCCGACGAAGATGATCGTCACCGCGACCGAAGGCGTATCGAAGAAGAAGAGCGGGATGAATGCGGGTACGAACCAGAGCACCCTGTGGATTATGGCGAGGACACCCCAGAGCTTCCTGCGGCTGGCCAGCTGTTCGAAAAAAAGCGCGGAAGGAATCTGCACAACCATGGTCAGCTGCTGGATCGTCACGACAAGACCTATGAGGACTCCGCTTCCGGTCAGGCATTCCATGAGCATGGTCAGGGGGACGCCCATGGTTATGGCGCACCACGCCATCCCCAGGAAGCCCGCAACGGTGCCGATCTTGAGCCCTCTGCGTATCTCATCATCGCCCATCGGACGTCCGTCCAGATGGACTTTCTGTGTGGAATGCATATCCATAATTTTTTTTCGCTACCTCTGAATCATTTCATAGCTGACACCATCATCCTTCAGGACGGTGCAGAAACTCCATACCTTTGAAATTATGCTGCTTGAATTGCTCACCAGTTATTCCTTTTTATTTATTAGACTGCGGCCTTTGTCAGTCAACCTGTACTTTTGTTTTTTGCTGTTGGGCTTGTCAGGTATAGTCAAAGCCAGCAAACCTCTTTCAATGGACGAATTAAGGTATTCCTTGCGGAAGTTGTCACGATTTTTAAGCCTCATCGCCCTTTGCAGCTCACCCCTGCTCATGTCGCCAACACATATCACCAACAGCTTCAAGCACTTATCTTGCATGGTATCTTGCACGGTATCTTGCATGGTATCTTGCACGGGAACAGCGTCCGGCAATGGGATAATCGTATTGAAAACGGGCCCTTCAACGAATACCGCTTTTTTCCCGGGCGAGTAATGGGGAAGATATCTGCCTATGTTATATATGCCTGAACCTATTTCCTCTGCACGCCCGAGCTGTATGAAAAACTTAGATATCGCCGGGTTCTTTGGAAAAGGAGCAAAGCTGTTCTGGCTTATCGGCCCTTCTCCATGGGGATTGTTGGCGTTTTTCGTCTCCACCCGGTCATTATAGATAATTAATGTTGCCGGAAGGGCATTGGTATATTCCCTGTGTATGATCAGATTGGCCGCCACTTCACGGAAAATCTTGCTCCGAAGGCTCACCCTCTGCTCTCCCTCCATGAAGAACCTGTCGGGCAGATGCTTGGCCGTGAAATCCATCAGCTTGTCGTAGGCATCGACCAAGTTAGTCTGTATATATTCCCTGTCGTCATATCGGTCGTGATTTACTTTCCTGACCAATGCATCAATTTTATAATGGGGGAGCAACTGCTGGATAATCTCGTCTTTTCCCAGAAGGATGGCTGCCGCAAGAGTATAACCTTCCTTGCCTGTCTGGAAATCGCGTTTGAAAAGACCGGCCATTACAAGCATCTGCCTGTCATCCAAGGCCAGCCAGGGATGGTTCGGGTTGTTGCTCTGGATCAAATTGCGTATTTTTGGAAAAAGTTCAGCCTTGAAATCCTCGAAACGAAGTGACGGATAAATTATCCCTTCAGTATAGTGCGTCCGTTTCCGGTTGTATATTTCTGCTATGCGATGGGGCTGGACAACCCTGAAATCCCCGTCATTTCCGCGGTCATACACAGTATTCCCTGTCTTATGGACCTGTGAGCTTGCCGGCACCTGTATATGGATTATCGCCCTCCCCCCGATTTCATATCCCAACGGAAAGAGTATGAAAGGCGGATCCAGTTTCTGGGGGTTGTTTGACAGATTCACCAGATTGGTCTTGAACACCTCGACACGGTCAGGCGGAACTCCGATCATCACTCCCTTGTCATCGACACCCAGGATTATATCTCCACCATCCCGGTTCAGCATGGCGCAGATGGATTCAAAAAGATTTTCGGGCAGATCCCTTCCAGCCGTCTTAAATTCAAGGCGGATGTTCTCCTTCTGCTTCAACAGCTTCCTTACAGCTTCCAAGCTCATATTATTTCATCTTTGACTTTTATTTTTTTCATAATATAGTTGCTCAAGCAAGTAAATCCTCATACGTGGGCTTCCGGATGGTCGCTCGTAAATAGCGTATGAGGTTTTGTGTTTTATGGGAACAAACCATTCTCCTCCACAATCTTCTTTTCTATCTTTGACGCGGAGCGTCTTTGAACTGCCTGCCCCCGAGCATGTCGCGGGGCGTGCCCCCTTGTACCGCTTTCCAATCAAGAAACCAATACAAAGCGGCACAGGGGTGCCGCAGTCCAAAGATGCTTCGCATCATAAATCATAGAATCGGTTCCCTTTCCAAATTCAATTACACCAGGTTCCCCTCGAAGGCCTTTTTCAGGATGCTCTGGCGCAATGCGTCCGCCTGCCTCAGGATCCTCTCAACCATCTCCTCCAGCTTGTCACAGACCGACAACCGCATCTCAATCTCCTGGATGATGGCGAGTTGTTTGATTAAGACAGGCATCTGGCATTGAAAGCGGCCTTAAGTTTGAATACTATTAAAAGCAACAGGTTATAACTTAGACCTGAAAAGCCGATTTTAAATTGGAGTATGAATAATTTTTGCGCAGTAAAAATTATATGCAGACGCGTTTGACGCGGGAGCCGAACGAGCAGATTATCTCGTAGGGATGGGTGCCCTTGAGCTGGGCCCAGTTCTCGACAGTTATCGCAGAAGCACCCGTTCCTCCCAGGCAGATAACCTCGTCACCTCGCCTTGCTTCGGGAAGCTGGTCAAGCGAAACAATCGTGTAGTCCATCGTAACACGGCCTAGCACAGGGCATGGTTTTCCCCGGATAAGGACATAGCCGCGGTTGGAGAGCGCAAGGGGAAGTCCATCGGCATAACCGGCGGATACTATTCCAACCTTCATTCTCTTCGGTAGCTTGTACGTGCAGCCGTAACTTATGCTTTGTCCGGCAGGAAGATCCCGGATTGAAACGAGCCGAGTCTTGAGTGTCAGGATCGACTTGAGATTCAGCACGCGCTGTCCCTGCGAATCAAATGACCCATGGAGATTGATGCCGGTCCTTACATAATTGAACGGCGGCTTGTATGTGACAGGGAAATTATTGATCGCGTCGCTGTTTGCCATGTGTATCTTTTCAAATGTGATCCCATTGGACCTGAGCTGTTCAAGGAGCTTCAAAAACCTTGAAACCTGGTTGAGCGTGTATTCGCTGCCTGTCATGTAGGCCATCGGGAAATGGGAATATATCCCGGAGAAGATCATGTTGGGAAGCTTTATCGCCCTGGTGATGACGTCAAATGCCTCGGAATCGAGTATCCCCAGCCTGCCCATGCCGGTATCTATCAGGAACTGGCATTCAGCCTTCTTCTTCTGTCTGACGGCCTCCTTGCTGATCAGCTTCGCGATCTCAAGATCGGTAATCGGGAGGATGAATTTGTTTTTCACTGCTTCAGGAATTTCATCGGGCAGGACGCTGCCGATGATCTGGACAGGCATCCTGGCGCCCTTGAGCATCAATGCCTCGTTAAGTTCTGCAACGCCGATCCAGGAAGTTCCGGCATCTGCGAGAGTCCTGGCGATCTCGCTGACACCGAGGCCGTAGGCATTGGCTTTCAGGATTGAGATCACACCGCAGGGTCTGACAGTCTTCTGTATGCTCCGGAAATTGTTCTTCAGGATCTTCAGATCTATTTCAAGCCATACACGGTTGTTCATTTATAAGCTCCAAATTCCAAAGTCCAAGTTCCAAACAAATTCCAGCCTCTAAACAAAGAAATTTCCAAACGGTATTTGATTTGTTTGAACATTTGAAATTTATTTATTGTTTGGAACTTGCCTGTTTGGAGCTTGGAATTTACAATCACGTTCATCTGTGGGCAATAGTTCCCTGGATTTCCGGGAGGCAGCTGTACACGAACGCTCCATCAACTATTGTCGCCATCGCCTTTCCGCGGACTTCGCAGCCATCGAACGGAGTGTTCCTAGATTTCGAGAAGAAAGCTTTGGCGTCGATCTTGTGCTTCAAATCCGGATCAATGATCGTTATATCAGCAGCTGAGCCTTCGGCAAGACCGGTCTTGAGCCCGAGTACTTCCGCAGGCCCGACAGTGAACTTCGAAATAAGCTCGGAGAGTGTCAGATGCTTCTTATGATAGAGCTGTGTCAGACAGATGGAAACAGCGGTTTCAAGCCCAATAATCCCGCAGGGTGCATAATCGAACTCGACAAGCTTTTCAGTCTCGGTGTGCGGAGCGTGATCTGTGGCGATCACAGTGATTGTCCCGTCCTTCAATCCGGCGATGAGAGCCTTGCGGTGCGCTTCCGAACGCAGCGGCGGATTCATCTTGTGGTTGGTGTCGAAATGTTTTATCAGCTCATCGGTCAGGGTGATATGGTGAGGAGTAACTTCGGCCGTGACTTTTACGCCACGTTTCTGCGCGTCCTTTATCATGGTTACACTTCCGGAGGTGCTGACATGCTGTATATGTATCCTGCATTTGATCATCTCAGCCAGGATTATGTCGCGCGAAACCATGATCTCCTCCGAAGCCGCAGGCATTCCGCGGAGACCTAGAAGCACCGACCATGTGCCTTCATGCATGACACCACCACTTCCAAGTTTTTCATCTTCGCAATGATCGAGTATCGGAAGCCCGAACGACTTCGAATATTCCATCACGTGCCTCATGAGCTCATGGTTCTGTATGCATTTGCCATCATCTGAAAGAGCTATCACGCCAGCCTTCTTGAGACTGCCGATGCTGGTCATCTCCTTGCCTTCCTGGTTTTTCGATATGCAGGCGCAGGGATAGACTTTGACAATGCCCTCATCCCGGGCAATCCTGTTTACGAGTTCGATGTTGGCGGTGCTGTCGGCGGGAGGGATTGTATTCGGCATCGCAACTATCTTCGTGAAGCCTCCGGCGGCCGCGGCCATTGTCCCAGTCTTAATCGTCTCCTTGTCGGTCCTTCCAGGCTGACGGAGATGTACATGCATGTCTATAAGTCCCGGTGCGACAACCAATCCTTTAATATCAATTACTACTGCATCCTTGGCCTTGGACGGGCTTACGATCTTTCCGTCCTTGATCCCGATATCCATCTTGCGGTCAATCTTTCGCGAAGGATCAATTACTCTGCCATTCTTCAAGATATAGTTGGTTTTCATGATATGAGTTCCACCTTAATATTAATGCCGGCGAGACGCCAGCGCTCCTATAAATCAGCTTCCAGCCACCAGTCTTCAGCTTCTGAAGCAAATGTTCTTTCAACTTCCGAACTTCCGCATTTCCGAACTCCAGCACTTCTTCATCATTTCTCCAGGCATCCCGCTACCAGATAAAGGACGGCCATCCTGACAGCCAGGCCGTTAGTGACCTGTTCAAGGATTACAGACTGCGGACCATCGGCGATTGATGCTTCCACCTCGACGCCGCGGTTGATAGGGCCGGGATGCATCACAAGGGCGTCGGGCTTCAGATATTTGATCGTCTCCCTGTTGAGGCCGAAAATATTCGCATATTCGGTGATGCTAGGAAAGAAAGACTCCCTCTGGCGTTCATGCTGGATTCTCAGGAGATTTACTACATCGGCATCTTCGATCGTATCCTTAAGATTGTCACAGACCCGCACTCCGATATTCCTGAATTCCTTCGGAACCAGCGTAGACGGACCGCCGACCGTGACCTTGGCACCGAGTTTGAGAAGCCCCCATATATTGCTTCGTGCAACACGGCTGTGCAGGATGTCGCCGACGATCGCGACGTTGAGCCCCTTTATCTTCCCTTTTTTCTGGATGATGGTGAACATGTCGAGAAGGGCCTGCGTAGGATGTTCATGTGCACCGTCGCCGGCATTTATCACTCCGCACTTGAGATGCTTTGCAAGGAAATTATGTGAACCGGCGGCGGAATGTCGCATTACAATAAGATCGACCTGGAGCGCCTCTATGTTTTTCGCAGTGTCGAGAAGAGACTCGCCCTTGGACAGGCTGCTCGTTGAAGCCGACATATTGATGATATCGGCGCTGAGACGTTGTTCCGCCAGCTCGAACGAGGCCCTTGTCCTGGTGCTGGGCTCGACGAAGAAATTCACAACAGTCTTACCGCGCAGCGCCGGAACCTTCTTCACCCTGCGTTCCGAGACCTTCTTGAACTCCTGGGCCGTGTCGAGTATCATTTTAATCTCGTCGGCCGTAAGATCATAGAGGGCCAGCAGATCTTTCCTAGTCCAATTTGTCATATTTTAAACCCCTGTTTTTTTCTGGCTCAAGTAGACGGCATCGATTCCTTCGAGCTCCTTCCACGAGACTGAAATATGCTCCGTTCCGGAAACCTTGTGCTTCTCTCCGACATAGTCCGCCTGTATCGGGAACTCCCTCATTCCGCGGTCGACAAGGACAGCGAGCTTTATCATGGCAGGACGACCATAGTCGCTCATCGCATCGAGGGCGGCCCGGATTGTCCTGCCAGTATGGAGTACGTCGTCCACGAGGATGATAGTCCTGTTGTTGATGTCGAAAGGGATGTCGGTCTCATGTATCTGAGGGAGAGTCTTCCTCATGCCGATATCGTCGCGGTACATGCTGATGTCGAGTTTGCCGAGGGGAATTTCGAGATTGGAGGATTTTTTGATGGACTCAACGATGCGCCTCGCGAAGGGAAGGCCTTTGAGCTGGATTCCAAGGAAGGCTATTTCCGCGAGATCGTCCTTGCTAAAATCGGAACATATCGCCTTTGCGACCTTTTCTATGTCACCGGCAATTTTCTTTTCATCAAAGAGCAATTTTCTGTCGTGTTGCTGCATTTCACATCATTTGTGATTCGGTTTTTTAACAATAATGCGGATTTCGCAAAACGCACAACGGTTTTCCAAAGAATTCTGAATTTTCTTGATCTTCACCGGGTCAAATTCCCCGACAACTTGCGCCGGACTTGATTTTCATTATAAGGATATTGAAAAGTCCTCGCAAATGGCTGCATAAGGACACCGCAGGAAGGCTACACACAGTCACTCATAAATATCATAGCCTTTTGCGGTACTGCGCCTGGGTCTGGCCGGTTTCCGCTTTGAATTGACGGCAAAAGAAGTTTACCGAACTGTATCCCAGCTGGCCAGCTATTTCCGAAGCCGTCATATTTGAATTGAGAAGCAGTGCACAAGCCCGTTTTATCCTGGCGCCGATCACGAAATCCCGCGGAGTCACCCCCTTGTAACCTTTGAACACCCGTGAAAAATGATCCTTGCACAAACACATTTCCCTTGCCATGCTGTTCACTGTATATGATTGTTCCGGACAGTTGATTATCCGTATGCATAACTTATCTATTCCTTCAGCATAATTCCCAGGAATATCATGGCTCTCAGATGGCAGTATCTTCCGCAAGGCTGCACTCAGCCAGAAATCCGCATCTTCCTGCTCCCTATTGCCCGATGCTATTATTGCCTGCTGCATCAGCTCTCCGATAAAACCGGTTGACTCCAGATTTGAATACAGATAATCTTTCAATGGAGGATTGCCTATGAAATCGAAATGGATGGCCGCTACTTTCAAAGGTTTTTTCGGATCATGGGCGCCGTGAACCCTGTTCCCTGGAACAAGTACAACCACACTGCCTGCACTTAGCCTGCAATCAATCCCGTTTACCCTGAGCATCCCGTTCCCGGATAAGACCAGCCAGAGGTCACAGTCCTTCATCGAAGCGAAATTCCAACTCCATTCCGGCATGCAATTGTAGATCGCCCCGTTATTGTATTTAACTTTGAAATCCCGCATAAGTCTGTTTAGTGCTAATTAATGTCGTTTTAGTTCATTGATTTAGGGCAACATAATCGTTAAGATATCCGTGTAAAATGCAATATAGTCAAACAACAACAAAAGGGAAATGCAATATGAATAAAATCAACCGTTATTGCTCCACTGCCCTCACCGTACTCCCGGCCATCATTGTTATTTTAATATGCGCCCATGCCCAGGCCCAGCAAACAGCAATGGTCGATGGCGAGGCAAAACCTTACAAGCTCGAGGAAGCGAAGTATGAAAAAGGCCTAAAAGGCGAAGCCATACGCATAACCGGAGAAAAGGGATATGCTGAAATCGAGAAGTCAGCGACAATTCCCCAACCAGAATCCTTTACAATCGAGATTCTTGTAAAACTCGACTCTCTGCCTGCGGGGGGAACTATAGCGGCGCGCCGGAGCACCGAGGCAGGAAACATCTGGCAGCTATATACACATGCAACCGGAGTCGTTTTCTTTTTAGCCTACGGAAAAGGCAACGCCATTGCCCTTGATGTCAGAGACGCAGGCGCAATGCAGGTCGGGCGCTGGCACCACGTCTGCGTCTCCGTTGAAAAAAATGGCAAAGTCCGCTTCTACCTTGACGGCAAGCAGACATCAGAGGGGACGTTTTCATCTCCGCTGAGCCAGGTTGAAGCTCCAATCCGGATCGGGGGGCTCGGTTACACCGGCAAGCCGCTTCAAGGCCTGTTGTCGGATTTCCGCTTTTATCCCGGCCCTGTATCCCCGAACCGTCTGGAGGAAATCAAAACCCAGGTCGGCTCTCAATAAGGAATTGCGATCGGACAGGCTATGAATAATCGATAAAACATTGAAGGACCAAGCATTCTATGAAAAATAAAATAGACGAAAAAGAACGGTTGTTCCGCAGGGTTTTTGCGGGAGAAGAAGATTATATGCCGCTGATTGTTTCACCACAGCTGAACTGTCCCGAAGGAATCACCTATCCCAGCAGCATGGAATTCAAGGAAGACACCGCAAAGTCAATTGCAAGTGCGGTCGAAATGCTGAAACCGAAGGTGGAAATTAATTCCGACTGGATTCCAATGATTAACATTTCATATTATCAGAATATCCTGGTACCAAGTCTTATCGGTGCGGAGATAGCTTTCCAGGATGGTTCTGATCCGATGGCAAAACGCTCATCTGCCGAAATCAAGGATGTCTTCAAAAACGGCATTCCTCCGCTAGAAGGCAAACTGGTTGAAGAAATGATTGCCACCCTTAGAACTGCAATAAGATGCATGCCTGATGGTTTCAAATTGTCGTTTCCCGTCTGTTCGTCTCCGTTTGACATCGCCCAGCTTATGTTCGGTGAAGAATTCCTTGTATCGTCTGTCCTTGAACCGGAAATGGTAAACGAGTTTCTTATGAATCTTACAGAGCTTAGCATCAAAGCTTTTGACCTCGTCAAGAAGGAGATGGGGCAGAATGCCGATGAATATATCACCAACAGGGGGTTGTTTTTCCCAGGATTGAGATTGCCATGTGACGCGCTTGTGACATTTTCACCTTCGCTTATAAAGGACATCGCCCTGCCGGTTCTTAAACGGTTCGGTGAAAGATATGGTAATCTATGCATCCATTATTGCACGTCCCCGTCACCATCCCAGCACGTTCTTCCAGTGCTGCTGGAATCAGATTTCGTAGGAGCGGTTGACAACTGGCAGGGACCTGGTGTCTTCATCGGGGATGACGCTCCTGCGCGGATGCAGGACAAAATAGCGTTGATTACCGACATTGATTTGATCACTGAAGAGAAGATACGGAATTTTATCGGCAGCAAACCGGTCCGCGAGATTCCCCGCAAGGGAGGAAGGGGAATTGTTGCGAATACAAAATCCGGATCAGTTGATGAAGGGCGCCGGATATATGAAACCTGGCAAAAATCAACTAAGTTGAAATAGCTATTTACGGAATTATTTTAACCATTAAACGAGGGTTATGAAATGAGGCATTCATCATGCGATCAGCTTCCAGGCTCTGATCTATTACAGATTTTCAGGCTTTGGACATGTGTCTTCCTATCCGTATTATTATTCCAGGACGTGGCGGTCGCCGACCAGGAAAAGCCCCCCGCCCCAAAAGATGCAACTGCCGAAAAGGAAACATCCATTGAAGATGCCATGGGGTTTGAGTCGGAAAATTGCTGGCTCACCGCTCCAGTGAACATCCTGGGCAATTTCCGCAAATCCGATTTGATATGCCTGAAAAAGCTCGCAGGGCCCGGTTTGGATGTAAAAGCCGTAACCCTGCCGGAACTGGCCGCAGGTTTCAAACTCGGTGAAGAGCATGTGATGGAGGGGAAACACTCCGGTGTATGGAAGGATCTTGAAAAGTATCCGACAATAATGTGCAACAGGGTCCCGCCAAACTGGTCGGCCTTCAAGGAACTTGAAATTTCAATTTTTTCTGAAAGGATTACCGGTGACGTTATCACTGTCGGAATCATGTCCGACAATCCGAAGACTCCGTACAAGGATTTTTTCATCCGGGATTTCACTGTGGACTGGACGGGATGGAAAAAGCTTGCTGTTCCAATCGCTGAATTTAAAAAACTTGGAAGCCCGTCTGGAGCGAACAAAGTTGACGGGATCTGTTTTTTCAGTAAAAACTCCTATCGCCAGCCTAATCCATATACAGTCCTTCATCTTGACGGCATGAAACTTAACAACACCATTTCTTCCAGCGCACCGGCATCAACAGCCGCTCCATCCGATGAAAAATTCCTCTACAAAGTTTCAGCACCCGTTCCAGGCCCCCCTCTCAATCATGAATTTCCGGAACTGGCGCAGGGGGCTGCTCCAACCGCTCCCTTCAGCCACCAGTATTACTTCCAGGCTGAACGCGCGCTGTTTAAATATTATCCTAAGTTTCATCCGGGATATGTTTCTTTTGATCCCAGAGGCAAGGCATACATCAACTCCGGGGAAACAATCGAATGGACAGGGGATGACGGCAAATGGGAAAGCTCCGACATCAAGAATGTCCTGGTGAAGTGGGCCAAGGCCAGAGGATGGGAAGGTTTATTCTTCAAATGGGGTGCAGACTCGCAGGAACAGTCCATCCGCTTTGACAACGACGGTGATGCCTACCTCCTTGAGCAGGTTACAGCCATCAAGGGCGATGGGAACGAGCTGGATCCGAGGATGCGCCGTATTCTCCTGCTTCATTCCTCTGATCAGATGAAGACATGGACCGTCTACGAACTTCCCAAAGGCCATATGGGGGGATTTGAGAAACTTGACGGGCACAATAAAGACTGCCTGAAAAGGCCT